>CAYPZM010000229.1:0-8355 GCA_964414825.1 uncultured Cytophagia bacterium
GCACCGTTGTTGAAACATTTACCGCTACTGGCGATCCATCGCACTGGCCCAAGCCGCAACTGCCGAGCGATCGTTATGTGAATGAAAACAGTGTGCTGACATTTGGCGTGTATGCCACGGATAGCGACAATCCGCCTATCACCTGCACGGTAAAATCTATGCCGGACAGCGCCAAATTCATCAATAACAATGATGGCACCTGGACGTTTACCTGGCGACCGGAATACAGCGTTGTACAATCTCCGGCCAATTCAAAAGAATTCTATGCCGTGTTTGAGGCGTTGGATCTCAAGGGTGGTAAGGATATTGATTCCGTAAAGATCATCGTTAAAAATGTCAATCGTCCGCCACAGATTACGAGGGTTTGGCCACAAGGCGATTTGCTTAAAATCGATCCCAACATCGAAACTAAAAAAGAATTTGGTGTGGAAACGTTTGATGCCGATGGCGATGTTGTCACAGTCACCTGGTATGTTGGAGGCAATCAAGTCGCCTACGGACATACCTTCACAATGGATTTCAATGTGTATCCACCCTATAATTTTTACACGGTGAGAGCACAGGTCAATGATTATAGTCGCCATAATAATCACTACTGGGGAATTAAAGTTCCTGTCGAGCTAGTCAGCTTTACCAGCAATGTGGTTCCCTATGAAGGCGTTCGCCTGGAATGGGAAACCGCCAGCGAAAGCAACAATGCCGGATTTAATGTGCTACGTTGTTTAAAAGAAGATGGCGAGTACACGAAAATCAATGAGGCTCTAATTCCGCCAAGCCAAAATGGCCTATATGAATATGTGGACTCGGATATTTTGGCCGGTTATGCCTACTATTACAAGGTCGAAGATGTGAGCAAAGACGGCATCAAAACCGTGCATGGCCCGGTTAAAGCGGAAGCGCCGGTTCCCAAAGAATACAAGCTGGCGCAGAATTATCCGAACCCGTTTAATCCCAGCACTACCATTCGGTTTGATGTGCCCCAAGTTTCGCACATCACGCTGGAAGTTTATAATGTTCTGGGCCAAAAAGTTCGCACGCTTTTGGATCGCAACATGCAGCCCGGCTATCATATGGCAGTTTGGGATGGTGTGAACGATCAAGGAATGCGAGTTAGCTCCGGCATTTATTATTATCGTATTTCTTCAACCGATTTTTCGGATGTGAAGAAAATGGCGATCCTCAAATAACTTTAAATAGTTGTAGCACACCTTGCTGGTGTGCTGCACATAATCTATAATAATGAGGTCATTCGGCCCAGACAAAAAGAATTTTCGGGAACTTGATGAGATCAAAGCGGTAATATAAAGTAGATTTCCCATCTTCCCATAGCAAAAACCCCCGCTGCACGTACAGGGCGGGAGTTTTTTTATTGCTCTATAAAGCGTAAATATATCTCTTTTACTGTCTCTTCTTTTTTGCGCAGCATTTCTTCTTTTGAGCTGCACGGCAAAGTGCCTGCCGCAGCGCCAGGATGACCGCTCCCCAAATTCAACGAGCGCATAATATCACCAATATCCTTGTTGTGTTCTGCTTGATTCATATTCAAACTGAGCGACATGGAAAAGGTGAGGTCGTTTGTTTTGGTCTTGTCCTCGTAAATGTTATTCACTTGCAGAACCGCCTGCGCTTCAGGATGCACCAGATACGCCAGTTGTTTAAGCAAATTGGGACGCCTAAAATGATGGGTGAGATCCAAAATGATCAGTCGGTGTTCCGTATCTTCGGGTAAAAATGAAATTTCATGCTCGATTTGCTCCAGCATTTGCTCTTCTTCTTCGCGATACTGGCGGTAGCGTTTGCGAACACTGGTCATTTTGGCAACTTCTTCAATGGGACGGGATTTTAAATGGCGAACCAAATTGCGCAAATACTCCCACTTGCGTTCAGCACTTGGCTCTTTTACTTTGATGGTCGCGTCCAAAATTTTGCCAGGGGTTTCCTGGCGCCAATCCTCGATGTCTTTATAGTTGAAAGAATCAATCACATCGGCTTCGTCCACCATGTTGGGATAATAGTCGGGAAACGATTTTCCCTGTTCCAAAAAATAATCATAGACCACGCGCGCGCACGAATCTTTCAGTTCGAACCGGCCTGCAATATCGTTAATGTCCAAATTGCGATAGCTGAGCTCTTCCAAATTTCCTTCGTGATGGTCAAACCACAACCCGCATTCCAATGGATACGGCAAGTCGCAGACGATATCATCGTTGGTGATCGACACGCGCGCTTCTGCTATCAGTCGCGGCTGCGTGAACATGATAAAATTGATGTTAAATGCTTGTGAACACAACGCAGCGCTTATGACCCCATCCAAATCCGCATGTGCAATGATTCGTTTATACATGAGTTACCTTCCTTTTCGAGTTTTGTGACCACAGCGGCACTATAAGAGATGCGGTAAAAATACATACAAATACAAAAATAACGGCTGGCAATGCCGCGCGTTCGCTAAAGTGTTTTAATGCCAGAACACTTCCCAAGCCTGCGTTTTGCATGCCTATTTCAATCGATAATGCTCGTTTTCGCAATACATTAAACTTGAATAACGCGCCTATAGCATATCCCAGAGTTAGTCCCAATACATTCAATATTATGGCAGCGGCCAATATCCATAGGTTGATTTCTGGCAAATAGGTACGGTTTAACGCAATGACCAGGGCACAAATAAATACAATAAACAATGTAGAAATTGCAGGGAAGATTGTGAGAACCGGTTCTACGCGTTTATGCGCAATTTTTTTGATCAGGATTCCAACTAACAGCGGCAACACCACAATGAGCGCGACATTAAAAAACATGTCCCAAAAAGGAACTTGAAGCATCGCGTGCGTTAAAAGCAAGGTTAGCAGCGGCGTCATGACCGGCGCAAGCAAGGTGGATACGGTGGTAAGAGAGACCGAATAGGCGACATCGGCACCGGCGAGATAACTGAGAACATTGCTGGCCATGGCTCCGGGTGCGGAACCGGCGAGAATGAGTCCAAGCGACAGATCGGGTGATAGGGCAAGCAACGTGGAAATTAAAAATGCCAATCCCGGCATAATAGTGAATTGAGCAATGACCCCGATAAGCACCACGCGTGCGCGTTTGAAAATTTCGACAAAGGCATGCGGATTGAGCACCATCCCGACGCCAAACATGGTGATGGCAAAAAAGAGATCGAGGAATCCTCGGAGCGGAATGAACAGATGCGGCCACAGATAAGCGGCCAGACCGCCCAAAAGGACCCATAAAGCAAAAAAGTTGTTAAAAATCGTCAGTATCCGTTTGAGCATATCGGGCACGCGTTGCTGTCACAAAATTAAGAGAAAAGATACACAATTTTTCGACAATTCCAAGGAACGATTTCCAATATTAGGAATATAATAACAGAGTTATAAAAACAAACAAGTTTCTGAATCTTTTTCAAGCTGCATTCATCTATTAGACAGAGGTGCTTATGGATTCAGAACAAACTATTCAAAAATATTGCGGCAATATCAGAGACCGCATTGTGGCGTGCCGAAGTCGCAGCATAGCAATTGCCTTAAAAAAGCGACTATGTGCCGAATTACAAATGAACTGCGAGAGCAGCATGATCAATAATGTGCTTCAAGAGCACGTGGACAATATCATTGCTGAAACGTTTAACGCGCAGGGAAAAAACCGATATCTGGAGGAATCGAATGAAATATTTTAAAGTGGGTTTTGCTGTTGTTTTTGGATTGGCGATGCTGACGTCCTGTTCAAATCAGGATTCGAAAGCCGAAAACGCAACGCCAGGCCAAGCTTCTCAGGAATACAACCAACAATACAACGTCACGTTCACAACCCTTGAGGGTGAAAAAGTGCAACTTTCCGATTATCAGGGCAAAGTTGTCGTTCTCGATATGTGGGATACCTGGTGCCCGCCATGCCGAATGGAAATTCCGCATTTTATCGAGCTGTATAACGAATATGGAGATCAAGGTTTTGAAATGATTGGATTGGCTTTTGGTCGCGAAGGCGAGCAGGCTGTGCGAAAATTTGTCAATGATTTTGATATCAATTACACCAACGGCTTGATGAACCAGGATGTGGTAGCAAAATTCGGTCAACCGCGCAGCATTCCTACAACATACGTGATCGATCAAAATGGAAACATATATCAAAAATACATCGGCTACAAGGAAAAAAGCGTGTTTGAAAGCGACATAAAGGCGTTGTTGAATATGTAAATCACATTTATTGGCAAAGAGTCGAATAATATTTATTTTTAAATCGTTCTTTAAGCGGATACGGATTTGAAATTAGCTCGTTAAATTTTAGGAGAGGAGCGAAGATAACGATGAAAGCGCTTATCAAGCAAGTTGAAGGTCTGTCCCTAGTCGGTAAATCGGATTCCAATCACTGGGTGCCGCTCGACAGCGTAAAAACCTTTGGAGGCGCCGAAGCCGGAAACAAACCCATGGAAATGGTATTAATCGCCCTGGGCGGCTGTTCGGCCATGGATGTATTGTCCATTTTGAAAAAAATGCGCGAGGATGTTCGGGATTTTGATATCGAGCTTGAAGCCGAGCGCGCATCGGACCATCCGGCTGTATTTACGAAAATTCATTTAAAATATGTGGTGACCGGCAAAGACCTCAAAGAAGAGAATATCAACAAAGCCATTGATTTATCAATGAATAAATACTGCTCCGTTTCAGCCATGCTGAAAGATAGTGTCGATATCACCTGGGATTTTTCGCTCCAGGAGGTTGATTGACCTCTATGAGATGATGTTTTTAAAGAACGCTAACCAAGCATTTCGCGCCCCCCAACAATGCCTCTATTCCGGAGGCATTGTTGTTTATAAATCCTTTCTTGTTTTTCATCCAACTTTTTAATATCTTGTTGATTGTGATGTAGAACCAGCATTGCCTTTATGCGTTAGCTTTACGGATAGATTATTCATGAAAAATATTCACGATATATCGGATGACGAACTTGTTGAACTGGCAAAGCAGGGGGATAAACGCGCCTTGTCCCGAGTGGTGGCCGACAATGAGCAGTTGGTATTCAACACCGCTCTCAAACTCGTCAGAAACACCGAAGATGCCGAATGCGTCATGCAAGAGACCTTTTTGAAAGTGTTTCAGGCTTTGCCGAAATTCAAAGGAGAGTCATCACTTTCAACATGGATTTATCGAATCGCCACCAATTTTGCGCTCATGCGGTTGCGCGATCGGAAAAAGGATTTTAATCCGCTGGATGACGCGGATGGCAACGTCAGTAAATCCACTTTAGAAGCATTTAACCGTTCTATTGGCAATAATCCGTTACGAGCTTTGGAAAATTCAGAATTGCGCGAAATCATGGAAAAGGCTATTGACGAGCTGCCGGCCAAGTTTCGCAGTGTTTTTGTCTTGAAGGATATCGAAGGCTTGTCCTTGAAAGAAATAGCGGAAATGACGGAAATGAGTCTGCCCGCGGTAAAGTCCAATTTGCACCGCGCACGGCTGTTTCTCCGCGATCGACTTGCCGAATATGCCGAGCGCGAGTTTTATGCAGCATGACACACCTGCCAAGCTTTAACAATTCTTGAGAACATTGCAATGAACTCCCAACTCTAAGGATTGAACTCACATGAAAAAACAAACTCTTTCTCTAATTGCCTTGATTGTAGCGATTGTGGCATTGGGAATTGCTCTGTATGCTGTTATGGCGGCACAAAAAGCACAACAATGGGCGGTATCCGAGCTGGTGGTGGAGGAGCACAATTCTCTACACACGCCAATTTACGATGAAGAGCGCTCTGCTTACGGATTTGTCACCATTTACGACATTAGTATTTCAAATGTCTCCGGTCCATTGGTTACTTTGAAAAAGGTGGCAAAAGCAGAAAGCGGCAGCGGCTTTTTGGCGTTTTTGAGAGGCGAGGAGGTGGTGCATTTGGATGTGGAAACCAAAGCATTTATCTCCAAATGGAGCAGCAGCCAAATTCAGGCTGATCCCAAAAAACTAAAAGAATTAACCACAGAAGATATGGGTGACGCACAGGTCCTGGACTTGACGTTAAATCCGGGTGAAACTAAAATCATTCATGTCGGAGTAGCATTAGAACCGTATGATGAACAAAACCAGCCTCTGGCCAACATGGTTTTGACGTCATTTGAGCTACAGTTTGATAATGGCAAATCTTACACATTTCGCCGCGGTTTTCCGATTTATCCCCTACAACAATAAAAAAAGCCCGGACTTGTTTCCGGGCTTTTTTGTTCAGTATTCGCACTTTGGTTGATACAAAATTCGCGTTTCTTATTTAATTTCAATTTGACGCGGTTTTGCTTCTTCGGCTTTGTGCAGCCAGACATGCAGAACACCGTCTTTGTATTCGGCTTTGATATCTTTGTCCTCGACCTTTTCCGGTAAACGGAACGAGCGGCAAAAACTGCCATGTGAGCGTTCGTAGTAATAGCGGTCCTCATCTTCTTTTTTATCCTCAAACTTGCGCTCGCCTTTCACGGTCAAGACGTTATCCTGCAGCGAAATGCTGATGTCTTTTTTGTTCAAACCGGGAAGATCGGCCATAATTTCATACGTGTCTTTGGTCTCACGAACATCGATTTGCGGCGACCAGACGGTAGAATCCTCTTCCCAGCGACTTGACGGATTGCTCCAAAATTCATTTAAAAAGCGATCAAAGAATCTCGGCATATCCAGCTCAACTCTTGGATTTCGTTTTACCAGGTACATGGCGAACCTCCGTTTGTTTCTCTATATTATTTTTTCTTTTAGTTTTCACTTTGCGAGTGTACAAAGTGCATGCCAAATTTGATTAATTTTACGAAATCCCGTTTTAAGATAAGCGAATACAGTGATTTGAGAGCGGCTGTGGAGATAAGCCGAAGTTTTACTCATTTTTGTCGAGTCTGCCACGGCAAGACGAAATGCTGCCAAGGTTGCCAAAGTGGCATTAGTGTGACAAGGTGTAGCGATATAGATAACAGATTCTAGTGGAGTTACAGCACCATAGAGCAGAACTTGTTAATTTTATCCTATTTTCTTTCAATAATCCTCAAGTCTATATCTTGCTGTTTTTATTTGATCGCCTTTCGAATGTTGGGCGACTATCCTTTGATAGTATGCCCGGCGTTTGTCGCGATCGGTTTCCACGTCGGCAAGTTTCATGAGGGCATCGTCGCACAATCGGCTGTTGGGGAATTTACTTAACAGTTTCTGCCATTCCTTTTTGGCTGCCTCTCTGTATCCTGTAGAAAGATAATTATCAGCGAGTCGGTAGACAGCAATCTCCTGTATCGGTATGGATACAGGAGACCCTTGCAGGGGCGCATTTGAACGGGCCGTCTCCAAACGCTTCAGCAGATTGCTTTTGAGCCATGGGTTCATCTTCCAGGAATAATTTCGTATCAAGCCAAGAAGGGCCTGTTCCTGCTCGAGATTTTGTGGCATAGCGCCTTGAATGAAAAGCTGCTGCAATTCTTGTTTTTCCTTCTCTGTTGCCGATTTCACCAGATTCGTTTGAAGTAGATGCTCGTACATATCGTTCGTCTCGACATAGCGTTCAATATAAAACAAACGTTCATTCCAGTCTTGTTCTTTAATGCTCGAGAGCAACCGTTTACATTTAGCAAAGTCGCGGAGCTCAAAACAGTACATTGAAATCAAATCAAACATATAGTCAAAACCTATGCGAGGATTATCTTGATATAAGCGGGTAACATAGTTATCCAAAAATGGATAATCCTGCAAATTCAGCGCAGCCTGGAAAATCATTTTATGAGCCGCCCCGATGATCCACGCCTCATCAGGGGTAGGATTGGTTTTGAGGTATTGCTGCATGATGTTTCGACACTTTTCGTACTGCTGCGACTGCAAATAGAGCCGCCCCAAATGATAATAGGCGCTATGAATTTGATCGCCATTCGGATACTCTTGCACAATTCGCAGATATTTGGGGATCGAGGGCAGGTACTCCGGCTCGCTATACGCTATTATAAAGAGGGCATCATCGGCAAAGCGGGATTCGGGAAAGTCGCGAACGACTTTTTCATAATAGTACGCGCTGCTATCCGAACCCCGGTACAGGGTGGCGATGGTGTAGGCGGCTTTTTCCGCCAGAGAATCCGTTTGCGGGTTGAGATGTTTGAAATATGAGATAATTTCATCCTGCGAGTATTGCCCTTTGCCCATGCCGTAATAATCCCAATACATGCAGGCGCCGATTTCATATCTAACCTCCTCCGCTAACACATGGTTGGGATGTTCTTGCAGAAAGGATGCGAGCAGCGCCTTGGCCTGGCGAACCGTTTTGTAGGAACGTTTTAGCGAGACGACGTTGGTGAGCCAGGCACGTGGGTTCTTTTGCATGAGCGTGCGGCTCGTATCGAGGGG
>CAYPZM010000230.1:0-8225 GCA_964414825.1 uncultured Cytophagia bacterium
TATGGAAGGCGCCAAAGTTGTGGTGAACGGGATTGCGGTTGATCCGGTCGACAAAGTGGTCGAGGCGATTCGCTGATGTTGATTTTGTTGCGCTTTGAATGAGAAATCAAAGATCTGGAAGAGTTTGACTTTCCAAGCGGAGAGCTGGACGATTATAAAATATCGAAAAAAGAGATTGACATGGCCGAGCAACTGATCGATACGGTGAGCGCGGAATGGGAACCAGAAAAATATCGCGACGAGTACCGCGAAAAATTATTGGACTGGATCGAGAAAAAGGCGCACGACGAAAAGCTGGTTCAACCCGCCGAATATGAAGGTGAAGAAGCAAAACCTGCCAATGTGGTGGACATGATGGACGTCCAAAAGCAAAGCGTGGAAGAGTCCGAAAAAAAGCGCAAGGGCAAAAAGAAAAAATCCACTGGCTGATTTTTTGATGGAAAGGTTGCATGAGTTTAAAAGAGCATCAAAAAAAACGCGATTTCCGCAGCACGGACGAGCCCAAAGGCAAAGCAAAAGGTCGCTCCGGCAATATGTTTGTTGTACAAAAACATGCGGCCAGCCGCTTGCATTATGATTTTCGTCTGGAGCTGAATGGCGTGCTCGTCAGTTGGGCCGTTCCCAAAGGCCCCAGTTTAAATCCGGCGGATAAACGCTTGGCCGTGCATGTGGAAGATCATCCGGTGGAATACGGATCGTTCGAGGGCACTATCCCCAAAGACCAATACGGCGGCGGCACGGTTATGCTCTGGGATCGCGGTGAATGGGAGCCGAAAGGAGATGCGTCCAGGGGACTGGAAAAAGGCAAGCTGAGTTTTGTTCTCAAAGGTGAAAAGCTGCAGGGCGAATGGACATTAGCCCGAATAAAGACGGCGGAGGATAAAGATAATTGGCTCTTGATTAAAGCCAAGGATGACGCGGCAAATTCAAAAAAGAGCTATGATATTTTAAAAGACAAGCCCTTGAGCGTGGCTTCGGGGCGATCGATTGAAAAAGTATCTCAAGAAAATTCCAAAAAGAATACATCCACAAAAAAAAGCGGCAAAAAAAATCGGGCCTCATTTAGCCCGAATGTTGCCAGCCTGCCAAATGCAAAAAAAACTACCATGCCGAAAACCTACAAGCCGCAACTTGCAACGTTGGTTCAGTCTGCGCCTCAAGAAAACGAGTGGGTACACGAAATAAAGTTTGATGGTTATCGGATTTTGGCGTTTGTCGAAAATGCATCGGTACGATTACAAACCCGTAATGGAAAAAATTGGACAAAAAAATTCAGTCGTGTGGCGGATTCACTAAAAAATATGCCTATAAAGACAGCGATTTTGGATGGAGAAATCGTCCTGGTTAAGGAGGACGGCACCACCGATTTTCAAGCGCTGCAAAATGTGCTCAAAGGCAATGACTCCGGGACCATGGTTTACTATCTTTTTGACCTGCCATACTGTTCGGGCTACGACCTCAGCAGCACCCCGCTGCTTGAGCGCAAAAAAAAACTGCGCTCACTGGTGCAAGAGTTGGGTTCCTCGACCATCCGATACAGCGACCACATGACCGGAAAAGGCCCGGACATGTACCAACATGCCTGTCGTTATGCGCTCGAGGGCATTATTTCAAAACATACAAAGAGCTCCTATCAGCAAAAACGCAGCCGCAGTTGGGTCAAGGTGAAATGCTTAAAGCGGCAAGAATTTGTTATTGGCGGTTATACCGAGCCGTCCGGTTCTCGCAAAGGAATCGGTGCTTTGTTAATCGGTTATTACGACAACAATGAATTGATGTACGCCGGCAAGGTGGACACCGGCTTTAATTCTTCTACGCTAAAAAAGCTGCATAAACGGCTGCAAGCAAAAGAGCGGAAAACAGCACCGTTTTCCAATCCGCCGTCCGGTTCGGAAGCGCGAAACGTGCATTGGGTTACGCCCTCGTCGATCGCTGAAATCGAATTTTCACAATGGACGCGTGATAATCGCTTGCGTCAGCCGGTGTTTCATGGATTGCGTGAAGACACAGAGCCCAAAAATGTTATTCGAGAAAAGCCGATCGATCCGCCGTCATCAACAGGGGTCCACAAACTAAAGGAAGCTAATATGACTACCATACAAGGAGTACGTTTAAGCAATCCGGATAAAGTGCTTTTCCCGGACCAAGGCGTGAGCAAAAAAGAAATTGCAGATTATTACGTCATGGTGGCGGATCACATACTGCCATTTATAGTAGACCGGCCGCTGTCGCTGCTTCGTTGTCCCGATGGTCGAAAAAAGCAATGTTTTTTTCAAAAGCACATCTCGGATTCCATGCCCGAAGCGATTGATTTTATAAAAATAAAGGAGAAAAAAGGGACTGAAAAATACATCCTCATCCATGATACGACCGGTCTGTTATCACTGGTGCAAATGGGCGTATTGGAAATCCATCCCTGGGGCAGCAGCAGCAAAAATGTGGAAAAGCCGGATATCCTCACCTTTGACTTGGATCCGGATGAGGGCGTGGATTGGAAACATGTCGTCAAAGCGGCAAAGCTTATCCACGATAGATTGGAAGACCTGGGGCTGCAAAGTTTTGTCAAGACATCCGGCGGCAAAGGATTACACGTGGTGATCCCCATCAGTCGACGTTCGGATTGGGAGGAGGTCAAAACTTTTACCGGCGCATTGGCCAAAGATATTGCTAAAAATGATCCCGATCATTTTGTCGCCACCATGAGCAAAGAAAAACGCAAAAACAAAATTTTCATCGATTATCTGCGCAATAGCCGCGGCGCCACTAGTGTGGCTCCCTATTCCACGCGCGCCAAACTTGGTGCTACTGTTTCAGCGCCGGTTCGCTGGAATGAGCTGTCGGCCTCACTTAAGCCGGATAAATATCATCTAAAAAATATGAACCGACGATTGTCATCGCAAAAAAAAGATCCATGGGAAGGATTTTTTAATGTCCGACAGTCGATTACAAGCAAGATGAAAAAAGAACTGGGCATACAAGTGCTCAAAATAGAATTAATAACATAGTCGTATAAATAGGAGAAAGTTATGTTAAGACTAGCAATCATTTTTCTGATCATTGCCGTTATTGCTGCATTGTTTGGATTTGGCGGTATTGCAACGGCTTCGGCCGGTATTGCAAAGATTTTGTTTTATATCTTTTTGGTCATTTTTATCATTATGCTGATCTTTGGATTGGCAGGCCGCAGAAGAGTGTAAAGCGGACAGGCCAAACGAGACATAAAATTGCAATAAATCAAAACAAACGCGCCCGGATTGGTTGGGCGCGTTTGTCTTATTTTTTTGCCGCTACATTTTGGATGTCAAAACCGGGTTATGTATCATTGATGCTATTCTGAATTTTAATGTACAACAAAAACAGGCGGATGAGATTGCTTGCAAACTCTTTTCGCTTACTGATTGTGTTCTTAGAAATGGCTGTTTCCAACATTAAATCGACCTTTTTGAATCCAAGATCAATGCCTGTGCAAAGACGCAAGCACTCAAAGGTGCTGCGATCTGCCCATTTGCATCAATAGGGAAACATAAACCTTCCGCATTTGTATCTGGGCACAACTATGCGGATTGGATGGTAATGTTGAATGTTCACATTGTATTGAATGGAGAAAACTGTTATGAGATTTTTATGGGGTGTTCTGGTCACGATTGTGGTGGTCGTGTTGGTTGGATTGCTAACCATTTATTCTGGTATTGTTAATGTTAGCGTTCTGGAACCGCAGTCCGAGTTGTTTCGCTGGGCCCTGTCGACAACGATGGAAAAATCGGTAACCGTGCGAGCGGATGACATTCAGGTGCCGGAGCTGCAAAATGAAGAGAACATACAAATTGGTGCAGAGCATTATGTGTCGATGTGCGAACAATGTCACGGTGCACCTGGGTGGGTACAAACCGAGCTGGCAAGAGGGCTCGAGCCCAAACCGCCCATGCTCTACCAGGCGGCAGAAGCTGCAGAATGGAACGCCGCCGAAATGTTTTGGATCACCAAACACGGCGTTATGATGACCGGCATGCCGGCCTGGGGCGTCACCCATTCGGATGAGGACGTTTGGAACATTGTTGCGTTTTTGCAGCGGCTTCCGGAATTGTCGGTAGACGAGTACAAGCAATATTCCGAAACTTTGGAAGAAGGACACTCACACTCACATTCGGAGTGAGGGTTCGCTTGGCACGGGTTACGCAAAAGTTTGCTTACCTGCCGCGACGAGTCCGGTCTCTTGGCAGGTTTGCTCCTTATCCGCATAATATCCGCCCAATACGCCACAATCCTGTGTTTCACCTCCAGCGGATCGATGAGACGGGTGCGACCGCATAACATATTCTGCCAAAATCAAAAAGAGCGGGAACAGCGTTACGACGGTCATGAACTCGGCAACTATTATTCTTGCTCATATAATCCCCCAGATACCTAATCTGCAAAACACACTGCTAAAAGCTTGATTCACCTCCTCTGATTTCTTTTTCTATATAATTTGAAAAGCTATAATATTTGCGCAAAAATTTTAGCAAAATGTGCCGTGTCTATTCAACGGACGGATGAGTGGCAAACGAGATGGTCATTAAAAACAGTATGATATAAAATATTTATCATAAACACCTTGCTTTTAGTTGATTGCTTAACGTATATTATGAAAAGATTAATCATTAATAGCTACAAGTTTGAGCTAAATATTGTAACTCGGATTTGTGTTGTTTGTGGGCATTAACTATAAAAGAATACAAGTATATTAAAACAAGCAACTTGTATGATTGATGAAACTAGTTTTGATTTTGTGTTATTTTAACCTGCATGTGTTTATGCTAAAAATATTGTGCAAATATTGGAGAGGAGGTGATATCAGTACCAAAATGTGGTTTTGAATTTGTATTCGAATGGAGGGGGATAATTTGAGCTTTACACTCTTTTGAGGAGGAAAGTATCATGAATCGTTCTAGAGCATTACTATTTATCATTGTTATAGCCTCATTTTTATGGGTGGCTGTAGCAACGTCATTTGCACAGATTAATCGGTATCGCGTTTTAAATGTTTTGGGAGATACGAACACTCCCAGCGCAGCAGATAGTACTATAACATCTCGCCTTGGGGCTTTGGGATTTGATGTTGTCACTCTGGATGATGATGTGGTAACCACGGATGATGCACAGGATGTCTCGCTTGTTTTAATCCAAGAATCCGTAAGCTCGGGGGCAGTGGCAGGTAAATTCAAAGATGTTTCCCTTCCGGTCATTAGCATGGAACCCTGGGCATGGGATGATGATTGTTATGTAGGGATCGATGGCGGTGCGGATGTCGACTGGGGAGCGTCTCCAGGAAATCCGGAGCACACAATACTGATCTATGAAGAAAATGAATTGTCGGCGGGATTTGTAGGCGGCACCCCTGTTAATTTTTATACCGGCACCGATACTTCACGCAATAAACTGAACTGGGGCGTTCCAGGCGAAGAGGCTATCGTTGTTGCCACGCTTCCGGATGATGAGTCAAAAGCGGTCTATTTTGCTTATGACACGGGAGCAGCTATGCCGCAAGGATTTACGGCACCGGACAAACGTGTTGCCTTGTGGTTGCAGAATGGTGTTGCAGATAGCACGTCCGGAGATGCTTGGAAACTGGTCTATAATGCAATTGACTGGTGTATGAGTGGTCAACGAGACGAGCCAATCTTGTCGCTGTTGTATGTTACGGCCGCGCAAGGCTGGGGAATGTGGGCCTCGGACCCTTTGTTGTGGGTTCGATTTAAAAATATGGGAATCGCCGTAACAAACTTTGACGCCCCAAGCGTCACTTCCGATGAAGCTGATTTTGTTGATTTTGTGTACGTCTCTTCAACAGTGGGCTCTGGCGATGTTGGCGGCAAATTTTTAGAATCCACCGTGCCGGTGTTTGTGCAAGAACCCTATATACAGGATGATATGATGATGACGGGGCCAGCGGCGGATGTTGATTATCGCTTCATAGAAGATATCACTCGAGGTGGTTCCGGTATGATGGATATTACCATTGTGGATGAATCCCATCCTTTAGCGGCCGGATTGTCTGGCATTGTGTCTACCCTGAGCTCGTATGACGTACGTGGCGCCTGGGGTGCGCCGTCAGAAAACGCCGATGTGGTTGCCAAATTTGTACTTCATGATGGATCGCCGGACACACTAAGCCAACGGGTTGCTATTTATGGCTACGACATTGGCTCGGAAATGTATAACGGTTATGTGGCCCCGGAACGACGAGTGGGTTTCTGCTGGCTCGATGATGCGCCGGATTATGGCACCGAGGATGGATGGAAACTGTGGGATGCCGCGATTGATTGGCTCAACTATGGCCTTTTGAGCGGTGTCGAATCTGCGATCAATTCGCCTGAGAATTTTGTTCTTTATCAAAACTATCCCAATCCATTTAATCCACGCACAACTATTTCGTATTCTGTAGTGAGACCTGGATTTGTCTCTATCAAAGTATTTGATCTTCTCGGTCGAGAGGTGCGAACTCTGGTTGAAGAAGCACAACCATCTGGCACCCATACCCTGGTATTCGATGCAGCGGATTTGCCGAGCAATATCTATTTTTACAGGCTGGAGATGGAGGGATTTTCCGAGATTCGTAAAATGGCACTTGTCCGATAACTTTTTCTCCTGCAGCTTTGTGGGTGCAAGAAATGGCAAAGCTTGAAAAACCGGCACACATAAGCAGGGGTAATTGTGTGCCGGTTTTGTCTTTCTCGTGATCCCTGGATATTGGGCTTTGGAGATAAAGCTGTTGTATTCTTGTGTGCCGAATTCTCTAGTTAGCCCAGTCAATTGTACGAATGACTGGGCGGAGTTGCTATCTTACTCATTATCCGCATAATACCGTCCCAAAACCTCGACAATTTTTTGTTTCACCTCCAGCGGATCAATGAGCCCGGTATGGCGGTATAGTATGTTGCCACCGGGTTCGACGAGCACGGTGTGCGGCAGAGCGCCAGGCCATTCCGGATCCACAGCATCGATCAAGGCGTACACATCGGTTGAGCTAAACTGAACATTGCGAAATGCGGCGTTTTGCTCTTGCAAAAATTCCAACACCTTTTTGTGCTGCGTTGGTTTGTCGGCGCTGATGGTCACCATGTCAAAATCGCGGCCGCTGTACATGCGGTAGATTTTTACGAGCTCGGGAAATTCGACCACACACGGGCCGCACCACGTGGCCCACACATTGACAAGCAACAAGTTTTCCGAAGGATTTTTCATCAATTGCACAATGCCAGTGCTGTCAATGTTTTCCACCGTGACCGGTTTGGCTCGCCACTCTTCGTTGCCGCGTTCTACCCATTCCACTTTTTCCGCCCATTTCATAGAGCAACCAAAGACTTTTGTGGATTGATTCGGAATTTGTTCACCGGCCAATAGCGCATCCAGGGCAGTGCGGACGTCTTTTGTATTTACTTCAACATAGGGGTTTTCCGTGTCATCAAATCGTCCTTCGTAGCGCAGTTTGCGATTTGCATCAAAAATAAATACGTGCGGGGTGGCTTGCGGTCCGTACGCCTTTGCCACTTTTTGCGTGTCGCCATCATACAAATAGGGGAAATTGAAATTTTTCTCTTTGGCGCGAATTTTCATGTCCTCAAAACTGTCCCCCAAATCGGAATAACCGAGCTCGTCCAGGCGCACGGCCGGCGGGTGGTTGGAGGAAATCGCCACAACGGCAACGCCCTTGTCTTTATAATTGTTCACCAGTTGAATCATTCGATCTTCGTACGCCTGGGCAGTGGGACAGTGATTGGCCGTAAAAATAACCACCAAAGCCTGGGCATCTTTAAAATCATTTAGCGTGTACGTTTTGCCATCTACACCCAAAAGTGCGAAATTGGGAGCTGCGGCATCAATCTCCAACGGCTCTACATCGGCAGAATATGCGGCAGTTGCCAACACAAACAAAAGCAAAAGTTGAATTTTCATAAACCATCTCCTGTAAATTAGTCTTTTTCAATAAATAGCATGTTGCGCGAGATTTCTTCCTCTCGATCTGTTGAATTGGCCCAAAATAGACGCAATTGCTGGCCTCCGCCCGCCTCAAAATACTCGAGACGAATGTTATGAAATCCAAACGCTAAACCGATTTGCCCGGAAGCGCGGCGAGGCGCATGTTGGCCGTCATTGTCCACCACAAGCTGATCGTTGATATACAGTTTGCTGCCGTCGTCGGAAAGCGTGGTAAACGTGTAAATGTCGCTGGTGGGAACTTTGAT
>CAYPZM010000231.1:0-8203 GCA_964414825.1 uncultured Cytophagia bacterium
TTCGAATAAATCTGCCATTTGATATTGATTCAACCACACGGTTTCTTTTTCGAGGCGAACCTCTAGTTGTGTTTCGCCATCTTTGGATTGATAAATGACTATCTGTGTTTGAGCATCCATTTACACGGTCATTTCTTTTTTTGTACCAGGATTTTCAGTAATCCCTTGTACGTGCGTTTGCCATTGAGTTATTGCAAAATAGGCAACAGTTCAACGTGTAAGAAATCTTTACCGGTTGCTTTCGATCCTACCGCGTTCCAAAATGGAACCAACTGTTCGGAATTCCCGAACAGTTCAATCAACTTAAGATACATTTTGTAATCCAATCTTGCAACCCTTTGCTGTTGCATTCACCTTGCAATACTCACAAAAATGTGTATTTTAAAGCTGATCCAATTCAACCTTGACCCCAACCCATTTTGCGAGGTTCTCATAAAGCCGGGCGGCTGCGTTTCAGCTTATTTTCATTTCAGTCGTTATGTGCACATTTTTTCATAAATCTTTTCGCCGCTATTCATCCCGCGCATCAAAAATGTGATGCGTTTAGGAGTAGAAAAATTCGTAGCACACCTGCAAGGTGTACTACAAATAGGTCATATGGTCTTATTTCAACAGTGTCATCTTGTCATAGTCGGTGCGCGTGCTCGTTTTCAGCATATAGATGTACAAACCACTCGATGCCTGTCGGCCGTTCTCATCCATACCGTTCCACTGAATCTCGTGACGCCCGGCGGTTTGAACGCCGCTGAACAAGGTACTGATTTTTGTGCCCAGCATCGTGTAAACGGTCAGTTCAATCTGTTCGGTTCGATCGAGCGAGTAGCTGATGGTGGTGCTGGGATTAAAGGGGTTCGGATAGTTGCTCAACAGCGCAAACTCTTGCGGCACAGTGGGTTTCTCGGCCACGCCGACGCTGCCCCCGGTCACTGTCCAGTTATTCACATAATATTCATCATGCACACCCACATAAAATTGCATCGAGGTCAACGGACCGCGCGTCTCGCCGGTATCCGGATTGTCATAACAGCCCGCCGCATCGCCACTAACTCCTTCCAAGGTATTATTCTCGACTTTCGTGCCGCAACTTTCGCTGTTACGAAACAGCGGCCTGTCCTGATCATAACACTGAATGATATTGTCCGTAATGGCCATCGTGCTAAAGTCTGTTGATGGGTTGAACCCGAACAGTCCTTCTTTCCGGGGCGTCACCGTCTTGTTGGCAATCACATGGTTATTATAAAAATTAAAGTTGTTGTAGACGTTTTCAGCCCAAAAGATACCGCGGCCTGGATTTTTAATGTGGTTGTCATGGAAAAAAGTAGGCCCGTCCGAGTTATCGCTCCAGGAACTGATCAGGTTACCGCCGTCCTTTTCGGTTTTGAAATCAAAGAGATTGTTGTGGACGTAGGCTCCACGCCGATTCCATTCCAGCGCGTACGACGGATTCGGATCAAAGTAGTTGTGGTGGATCCGGAAGGTGACACCGCTGGCCGGCAGATTGCCGCCCCCGCCGCCCTTGGGGATGGAAATGGCGCCCGACAGATAATTATGGTCTATTTCCGCGTCATAATCGTTCTCAAAAGGAAACTCTATGCAAAACCCATGCTTGGTATCCGTCCGGAACATCGTGTTGTGATGTATGCGGCTATACCGGATTTCCCGTCCCTTGATCCCCATAAAAGGACGAGTGCTGCCGGTCGACCTGATAAACCGGTTGTTGTATATCTCCGATGTCTTGACCCATGTCAGGTAGAGGCCACCGCCAACAACCCCTCGATGCTCTCCGCCGGCATCCTCAAATATACATTCGTATATTGCGCTTTCATCCATCTCCCACGTACGGATGCCGCTCCAGATGTAACGCACGATATGCAGATATGAAAATTCCAGATAATCCGCCCAAGCCGCATAAATAGCGCCGTGCAACTGGTCGATGCCGTCAAGGGTCATATCCGAAATCGTGATGTAATTGTTACCGGCCAGATCAAACAGGTAGGCGCTTCGATTCCCCGAACCGGGCTCCACGGCTCCGTCCGGCAGGCCGGATGTTCCCGGGTTCCAGGAAGCATCGGCTTTGATGATCGTACTGTCCATTCCCGCACCCTTGATGGTCATATCGGCCTTGGGCTTGAGCTGTTGACTAGACGTCAGCATGTAGGTTCCCGGGGTAATATTGATTATGTCGCCTTCCACGCCGCTGTTCACCGCATCTACCAGTTCTTCGGTGGTTGAGACGGTTACCTCGGCGCTTTCAACGGTTCGAGCCAGGCACACCAGGAGAAAAATTCCGATGAGCCACTGCCGGTGTATCAATATGTTTGTTTTTATCTGTTTCATTTTTATATCTCCTTTATGATTCCAGAGTTTGTTTTTGAGAGGGGTAATCAAAGGGACAGTGCTGGTTCCATTTATCAGCCAACAAATTTTGTCACGTATTTAGCTTGAATAATTCGCAAAAATGTATCTAACCGGTAAAGCATAACTTGAAAATCAAGAAAATTATGTATTTGGACTCCAATCGTGCGGCTTGCTGTTGGATGCTTTGCGTCGTGGATAGGAAATCTGTTGTCCGAACGCGAATCGTCAAAGGTTGTCAGGCTCGGCTTCAAGTCGAGCATGCTCGCGCACGAGTTCGTCGTATGTCAAACCCTCTGTCGTCATGTTGAAAAGATATGAGAATATTTTCTTTTTCCCACGGCCTAAAATGATAAAAATTGAATTGTGCAAAATCAATATATAGCTTGTCGGATGGATACAAAATAACTCGACCAGACCAGGACTAGCTGTTTATTTTATCGAAGCAGAATCATTTTTCGGATTTCGGTAAAATTGCCGGCGCTTAATCGATAAATATAAAGACTGTTTGGCAGGTCATTGCCGGCAAAGCTGACGGCATGTTCGCCGGCGCTCTGAACCTGATGAACCAAAGTGACGACATGCCTGCCGGTGATGTCCAAAATATCAAGTTTTACCTGGCTTTCAGTGGACAGTTTGTAGCGAATTATCGTGGATGGATTAAAAGGATTGGGATAATTTTGATACAACGTCGCGGTGCCGGGCATGCTGCCATTGGAGTGTCCCACACTGTCGCTATTTTGAAAATTTCGATCTTTTGTTCCACAGTCCGGCAGCAACGGAGCCAGGCGGTGTTGCGGATGATCCACATCACCATTGGGGCCGCCGCCGATTGTAGAAGGCCCATTATTGTTGATGACGCATAAATTTTGAGTAATGCGATCAATATCGCGAAAATAGGCGGTGTTGTTCCCGGCGCCGCGCATTTGGATGTTATAAAATTGCTCTGTTTCTTCCTGAACGCCGTATTCCATAACCCAACCCCAGGCGCCCGCTCCTTGTCCCCAGTCATAACTGTCCTCGACAAAGTACGCGCCGTAGGTCTGCATGGCCTTGGCCAGTTTTCTGCCAACCTCGGTTTCAAATCCGAGTTCATCAATGGTTTTATCTTTTCGAAGAGCCAACAAAGCCCCGATCTTTAATTGACGCCGTTTCCCACGGTACTCGTTGGAATAGCCGTCCGATCGAAAAGCCGGCCATCGATGACTGGATGGATAACAATATTCCAGCGCCCAGGCTGTTACCTTGAGTGCATGCTGAATATCCGCATCGGCAACAAGCTCTCCGAGTCGAATCGTTCCGCCCAATGAGGAAAGCTCGGTGGCGCCGTGTCCTCCCCGATCAAGGCCGTCGCCGCAAATATCGATATCTTTGGTGCCGGTCCAGCTCCTGAACCGTAAATCGCTGGTCGCACTTGCACGTCCCATGGCCTGGCTGAGCAGCCATTTACCGTTCGGCATCACAAACGCAAAAGTATTATTGGCGCTGCCGCAGCCGATCTCCATGTCCGGAAATTGCATGCGGGCCGGTAAATAGGGGTGCGTTCCACAATCCCTGCATTTGTCGCCCCAGGGGCCGCAATCATTTTTTCGAACATTGCGATAGGGGTCCGAGGCGCTGATTCGCGCCATAAAAACATCATCAACATATTTATTATGATGATAAAAATCATTGCCGATGAAATAGTATTCGGCATCATTATGCAAGGGCATATTCCAAATACTGGTGCTGCTAAACGGCCATTTCCATTCACTATCGGTCGGACTCTGTGCGGAGAGGATAAAAGCCGACAGAAAAAAGAATAGCAATGGTAGTAAAAATGTGTCTTTCATTATTACCTCGACTGGTGTATGTATTTTACGCTCGATAAACGTTCAATATCTTCAATATACAACGTGGCTGTCATTTTTTCAACTGTTGACTTGGCATTCACCTTGCAAAACTCAAAAAAATGCTTATTTTAGAATTGATCCAATTCAACCTTGACCCTAACCCATTTTGCGAGGTTCCCATGAAGCCGGCTGCCGCCTTTAAACCGTTTTTCATGTTAATTTTTCTTTTGACGTTTTCCTTCACCAATCTTTTCGCCGCCATCCACCCCTCACGCCTCACCTGCGAATATCTCGACAAGCCGGTTGTGGATATCGCTCAACCGCGGTTGGCGTGGGTAAATAGCGCCGACGAGGGCGAGCGCGGTCAACTCCAAACCGCGTGGCAGGTGCGGGTGGCATCGTCACCGGAGCGGCTGGAGAACCCGGATTTGTGGGACAGCGGCAAGGTCGAATCTCCGCAATCGAATCGCGTCAGTTACGCCGGCCGGCCGCTGCAGTCGCGGCAGGAATGCTGGTGGCAGGTGCGGGTGTGGGACCGCGATGATCAGATTTCCGACTGGAGTCAACCCGCCATGTGGCGCATGGGCTTTATGCATCCTGACGAGTGGCAGGCGGAGTGGATCGGCGCGCCGTGGCAGGGCGAGGAGGCGTTGCCGAAACCGCCGGGCGGACCCGATGCCTATCCCCAGGAACTGCCGCCGCCGGCGCCGTTGCTGCGCAAGGACTTTGTCCTGGCAAAGCCGGTAAAAAACGCCGTGGCCTATGTTACCGGGCTCGGTTATTTCGAGCTCTATCTCAACGGCGAAAAGGTGGGTAATG
Organism: uncultured Cytophagia bacterium; assembly: GCA_964414825.1. GTDB lineage: Bacteria > Zhuqueibacterota > Zhuqueibacteria > Residuimicrobiales > Krinioviventaceae > CAYPZM01. The sequence continues at coordinate 5,007 of CAYPZM010000231.1, forward strand.
ACGAGCTGGTGCCGAACCAGACCAATTACGGCAAACGTCCGGAGCTCATCCACGAAAACATTCCGCTGCCGGATCGCTTCAAGCGCTACAAGGTGATGTATCTGGCGTATGACGTGAAAGATTATTTGCAAGAAGGCGAAAACGTCGTCGGCTCGATTCTGGGCAACGGCTTTTACAACGCGCCGAAATACTGGATGCGCTCCTACGGCTCGCCGCGGTTTATCGGCCAAATTCACATCACCTATGAGGATGGCACGGAGGACATCATCAAGAGTGATGCGAGCTGGACAGCCTCGAAAAGCGCTATTCTGATGGATTTGGTGTTTCACGGCGAGGTGTACGATGCCCGCCAGGAACAGCCCGGCTGGAACGCACCGGGATTCGACGATTCGGACTGGCAGCCGGTGGCCATCCGTCAGGCGCCGTACGGCGAGCTGGTGGCGCACACCGCGGCCACGGACAAGGTGACCAAACGGCTGCAACCGGTCTCCATCGAAAAACTGGACAATGGCAATTATGTTGTGGATTTTGGCGTCGAGATTTCCGGGCGGCTGCATTTTCATAATATCGAGGGACCGGCCGGACACAAGATCGACATCACCTACAACGCCAATCTCTATTCCGGCGATCATTCCTACACCTTTGGCGAGGGGCCGACCGACTATGCCTCGCGGTTTAACTGGTTTGTGTTCAGCGGCGTCGAGATTTCCAACTGGCCCGGCGAGCTGAAAGCCGGGCAGATCACCGCCGAGGCGATCAATACCGAGATTCTAGAGACCGCGGTGTTTGAGACCTCGAATCCCTTGTTCAACAACCTCAACAAAATTTGGCAACGCAGTCAATTGGATAACATGCACGGCGGCCTCGCCAGCGATTGTCCGCACCGCGAGCGCGCCGGCTATACCGGCGACGGCCAGGTGGCGTGCGTCACCGTCATGCACAATTACGATGCCCGCAATTTTTATCAGAAATGGATTGCCGACATGCGCGAGGCGCAGCTTCCCAGCGGTTATGTGCCCAACGGTGCGCCGTGGGAATCCGGCTGCGGCGGCGGTCCGGCCTGGGGCGCCGCTATTTGCATTATGCCGTGGGAGTTTTATCTGCATTACGGCAGCCTCGACATGCTGGCCGAGAATTTCGACGCCATGAAAGGCTATGTCAATTATATGCAAACCTGGGTGGACGAGGACGGCATCATGTTCTCGCAGCGGCCGGGCAAGGACGGCGAACCGCTGCGGTGGTTCAATTTGGGCGACTGGGCCTTTCCGGGCAAATCGCTGCCCAACGAAGTGGTGCACACGTTTTATTTATGGCGCTGCGCCGATCTGACCGCACAAGCCGCAAAAGCGCTGGGGCGAAAGAATGACGCTGCCATTTATGCGAGCCTGGCCGAGCGCACCAAAGCTGCGTTTCACAAAAAATATTATAACAAACGCAAGGGCACCTACGGCCCATACGGCGCCAATGTGTTTGCCCTGAAAATGGGCGTGCCGGAACCGGAAACGGAACGCGTGGTGGCGGCGCTGAAAACAAACATTGAAAAAAATAAAGGTCATTTGGATACCGGCATTTTCGGCACCCAGTTTTTCTTTGAAATCCTGGCGGACCATGGGTTGAACGATTTGGCGTACACGGCGATGAACAAACGCACGTTTCCCAGCTATGGTTACTGGCTGGAAGACGGCGCCACCACAACTCGCGAGCACTGGGACAACAGCGGCTCACACAATCATCCCATGTTCGGCGGCGGCATGGTGTGGCTTTACCGCAAACTCGCCGGCATGCATGCCGATCCGCAGCAGCCCGGCTACAAGCACATTATTTTCCGGCCGCAGCCGGTGGACGCGTTGACCGACGTTACTTATTCAAATCTGACGCCCTATGGCCGGGCGGGAATTTCCTGGCAACAGGACGACGAGGTGTTCGAGATGGATGTTTTCGTGCCCGTAGGCAGCAAGGCAACGGTGTACGTGCCGGCGGCATCTGATAACGATGTTTTTGAAAACGGCGCGCCCGCTCAATCGGCGACGGGTGTTGAATTTGTCGAGATGCGGGATGGATATGCGGTTTTTCAGGTGTCCAGCGGCGAGTATTCATTTCGGGTTCGATAAAGCTAAAGGATGTTGATTTGAACCAATTTTTAAAAACCATTGTCGTCCTTCTTTTTCTGGCTGGGTTTTGTCTGGCTCAAACCCACCAGGACTGGTCCTACAACCTCGGCATGTACGAAGTCAATATGCGCCAGTACACGGAGGAAGGTACGTTTGACGCGTTTTCGGCGCATCTGGACCGCTTGCAGGAGATGGGAGTCGGCATGTTGTGGTTTATGCCGATTCATCCGATCGGCGAGGAAAACCGTCTCGGCAGTTTGGGCAGCAATTATTCGGTGAAGGATTATCTGGACGTCAACCCGAATTACGGCACGCTGGACTATTTTAAAACTCTGGTGCAGGCCGTACATGATCGCGGTATGATCGTGATTCTGGACTGGGTGGCGAATCATACCTCGTGTAATAATGTGCTGACCACCGCGCACCCTCCAACCCGCCGGAGCGCACGAGGTGTCGGTCGATGCCTCGGGTTGTCCAGCGGGATTTATGTGATTCGGCTCAACGCCGGTGATTCGCAACGGATGCGGCGGATGGTGGTGTTGCGGTGAACGTATAAAGGGGCATGTGGAATTGCCCCTCCAGTTTACCATTTTTTCCCATGACACGTATAACACGACACCTGCACCATATCGCCGCGCAGATCCGTACCGTGGCAATCGGTACAATCTTCAAGTGGCGTTTTCAATCCTGGTTTGTGCATGGCGCCTTGTTTGCCGATGGTATGATCGTCTGGCGGCGCATATCTCAAACGCAATTCCGCGCTGCTTTCGGCGCAGGCCCAGATCAGAGCGCCCGCCAACATGAAAAAGAGCAAGAGTTTTTTCACTGTTCTGTTTCCGTCAGTTTAGCGTGTTTGTCCTGCCAGGTTTCCCAGGCTACGGTTTGTAAATAATCGGCCACTTCGGGTTCAATATCGACCTCCCGGCGCAAATTCGAAATCGCCTGCAGCCACGTGGGCATGGCGGCGTGATAGTAATGGAGCTGCGTCTGCGCCAGACGCTGCCGCGCCTCGTCCTTGTCAAACGATCCAAACAATGGCCAGCGTTCCATCGTCGTCGGCAGATTCTCCGGTTTTTCACCGGTCAG
>CAYPZM010000232.1:0-8183 GCA_964414825.1 uncultured Cytophagia bacterium
CAGATGTACCCTGAAGCTATTGAAAAATTCAACATGCTTTTGGAAAAATCACCGGAAGATGCTGACGCTCTGGAATACAAAGCCAGTGCCTTGCAGAATGAAGGCGAATTTGCCGAGGCCATAAAAACCTATGAAAAGGTTCTGGCCCTTCGTCCTGAAAATGTTAAAGCCATGAGCGAAATGGCCACTTGCTACCGTGAGATGGGCAATTACCGCAAGGCCATCAGCGTGGCGCAACAGGCGATCCGGACGGATCCTAATTTTGGCTTGAGTTATATTGTCAAAGGCGAAATTTACGAAGCCGTTGCCGATGCCTGCGTGTCACAGCGTGAAAAACGCGTCACCAACATTCACGATAAATTGGTGTACCAAAAAGCCTACGATTCCTATCAGCAAGCCATGCGCGACGTCCAATATGCGGATCGTGCCAGAGCTCGCATGAACTATATCAAGCCGGAAACGCCTACAAATGAAGACCGGTTCCTTCATCCGGATGTTAAGGAGCCGAGCCTGGACTGCTACACCTGGCTTCCGTAATTCTAATTGATTGTTAAAAGGGAGGGACACGTTGTCCCTCCTGTTTTGTCTTTCTCCCACAATGGTGCCACTATGACGATTGCGATCGGTTCGGATCACGCCGGATATGACCTCAAACAACAAATATGTGATTATCTTCGGCAAAACGGAATAGAGTTTACGGATTATGGCACTCACTCCCGTGACCGAGTCGATTATCCCGATTTAGGCGTGCAAGTCGCTAAACAAGTTGTAGCCGGAAACCACGATACCGGTATTATCATTTGCGGAACCGGCATTGGAATCAGCATTTCTGCCAACAAAGTAAAAGGCGCTCGTGCGGCATTGTGCAACTCGGACTATATGGCGGAGATGGCGCGCAAACATAACAATGCGAATATTTTGGCCCTGGGTGGCCGCACCACTACTATAGATTATGCGACGAGGATGATAAACATCTTTTTAAATACCGAATTTGAAGGCGGGCGCCACGCAAACCGAGTGGAAAAAATCCATTCCTTGACTAATAGGTAGTTAGATGAACTCTCTTCTTGAATCGTTTGATCCGGTAATATTCTCTGCAATCCGCAAAGAGACCGAACGCCAGAATTTCAAGCTCGAATTGATCGCTTCGGAAAATTTTGTCAGCACCGCTGTATTGGAGGCCATGGGCCAGGTGATGACCAACAAATATGCCGAAGGTTATCCCTCCAAACGCTACTATGGCGGATGTGAATTTGTTGATGTTGCCGAAGAATTGGCCCGAGAGCGCGCTAAAACACTCTTTAAAGCCGAACATGTAAATGTGCAGCCGCACTCCGGCTCGCAAGCCAATATTGCGGCCTATTTTAGTTTGATCAATTATGGCGACACCGTGCTGGGCATGGATTTGGCGCACGGCGGCCATTTAACGCACGGAAGTCCGGTTAACTTTTCCGGCCGTTTTTTTAATATGAAACACTATGGCGTCACCAAAGATGGCTATCTCGATATGAATGAAATTGAAGCCATTGCCGTCAAAGAAAAACCGGCGCTGATTATTGCTGGAGCCAGCGCCTATGCCCGCGAAATGGATTATGCCGCGTTCCGCCAAATTGCCGATAAAGTTGGCGCCAAACTCGTGGCGGATATTGCGCATCCGGCAGGGCTCATTGCCGCGGGTCTCATTCCGAGTCCGGTGCCGCACTGCCACATCGTCACCACCACTACTCACAAAACGCTTCGAGGACCTCGTGGCGGCATGACCATTATCGGCCAAAATGCAGAAAATGATATGGGCGTCAAAACGCCCAAAGGACGCTTGAAAACCTATGGCGAGCTGGTGGATTTTAATGTGTTTCCCGGATTTCAAGGCGGCCCTTTAATGCATGTCATAGCTGCCAAAGCCGTAGCATTTCAGGAGGCACTGCAACAAGAATTTATTGATTATCAAAAGCAGGTCATTGTCAACGCCCAAACTTTGGCCCAGGCGCTAATAGATCGCGGCTATAAAATCATTTCCGGCGGTACGGACACACACCTTATGCTGGTGGATTTACGAACGCACGGCTTGACCGGCAAAGAATCCGAAAAAGCTCTGGAACAGGCCGGCATTACCGTCAACAAGAACATGGTTCCGTTTGATGACCAAAGTCCATTCATCACAAGTGGTATTCGTCTCGGTACTCCTGCACTCACCACGCGCGGCATGAAAGAAGATGAAATGAAACGCATTGCCGAGCTTATCGACAAAGTCTTGTTCAACATTTCCGATGAAAAGGTACATGCGGATATTCGCAACACAGTTAAAGAATTGTGCAAAAAATTTCCCTTATATTAAACCAGTAAAGTGGTATCGGTATGAGATGCCCGTTTTGCAGTTATCATGACACCAAAGTAATCGACTCCCGCACTCGGGATGGAGGACGGTCCATCCGAAGGCGACGAGAATGCATAAAATGCCGCCGGCGTTTTACGACGCGCGAAACCGTGGATGAAATCCCGCTGTGGATCATCAAACAAGATGGCACACGCGAAGAATTTGACCGACAAAAACTCATTCGCGGCATTCAGTTTGCCTGCACAAAACGGCCCGTTTCGGCCGCTGCTATTGAACAACTGGCTTCAAAAATCGAATATGCGATGCGAGATAAAGGCGCCGAAGAAGTACCGTCAGAAGAAATCGGCGAAATGGTGATGAACGAGCTCAAAGAATTGGATGAAATCGCCTACGTTCGTTTTGCTTCAGTGTATAGAAATTTTCAAGCCAAAGAAGAATTTCTTACTGAGTTGAAACAACTGTAATTTTCTCCTGCATTTACAACATCCTGAATTGATACTTGACCAGCACCTTTTGGTGCGAGTTTAATGAACCATACGGAGTACATTGTGGGATTATTTGGCAACACGTTTTCCGGTGGAATCCATCCGCCCGAAAAAAAATGGACTGAACACAAAGCGATCGAAAAGTGCCCGCTGCCGCCATTTGTTGTCATTCCGGTGCAGCAGCATATTGGCGCGCCTTCTCAACCTATTGTTGAAAAAGGCGACACGGTGCGTGCCGGTGATCCGATTTCGGAAAGCAAAGGATTTGTTTCGGTTCCCGCGCATACGTCTATTTCCGGAACCGTAGCTGCGGTTGAAGAACGGCCGCATCCCAATGGCGCAAAGGTGCTATCGGTTGTGGTGGAACGCAATGAAGAATCGGATGAACCCGAGCCGCAATATGAGCTGGATTCCGGTTATGCGAAGCTGGATAAAAAAGAAATCATCAACCGCATTCAAGCCGCTGGCCTCGCGGGAATGGGCGGCGCAACGTTTCCGACGCACGTCAAATTGAGTCCGCCGCCGGACAAAAAGATTGATACGCTGATTTTGAATGGTGCCGAGTGCGAACCGTACCTGACTTCGGATCATCGCCTCATGCTCGAAGAGCCGGAAAAAATCCTTCGCGGCATGGAGCTTATCATAAAAATATTGGGAGCCAAAGTTGGCGCCATTGGCATCGAAAACAACAAACCCGATGCCGTCAAAGCTCTGCAGAAAAAAGCTGCGGAATTAAACTTGCCGTACAAGGTTTATTCTTTGAACGTCAAATATCCGCAAGGGGCGGAAAAGCAACTAATTAAAGCCATCACAAATCGTCGCGTTCCGGCTGGCGGGTTACCCATGGATGTCGGCTGTGTGGTACAAAATGTCGGAACCGCTGCAGCGGTGTACGATGCTGTTGCCTTCAAAAAGCCCCTCACACGCCGCATTGTAACGGTAACTGGTTCCGGAATTACCGAGCCGAAAAATCTTGATGTGCCCATTGGCACGCCATTTTCTTTTGTGTTTGAACAATGCGGTGGCCTCAAAGAAGACGCCGGCAAAGTCATTATGGGCGGCCCTATGATGGGCCTGGCACAGTACACCATCGACGCGCCGGTGATCAAAGGCACCTCTGGCTTGCTGGTACTGAACGAGCGCGAAAGCAAGCTCAAAGAAGAACGCCCGTGCATTTCGTGCGCGCATTGTGTGGAAGCGTGTCCCATGGGACTTGTACCCAAAGTGCTGGGCCAATTTGTGCGTCACGGACGCATTGACCAAGCGCAAGCTTACAATGTGCTGGACTGCATCGAGTGCGGTTCCTGCTCGTTTGTCTGTCCCTCCAATATAAATCTTGTGCACCTTATAAAGTACGGCAAGCTTCAGGTTATTCAAAAACAGAAAAAAGCCAGTTAAACGAGATAGCTCTTGAATTACTAACTATAAAGCCGATACATGGATAAGAAATTTTACGTCTCGAGTTCCCCGCACATTTTTGCCAAAGATTCTATCCCTAAAATTATGTGGACCGTGGTTCTGACGCTGGTTCCTGCCGGCATTGGCGCGGTCTATTTTTTTGGATTGCGCGCGCTGTGGATCATTGCCATTGGCGTTATTTCTGCAGTTCTCACCGAAGCGGCCATGCAAAAGCTGCTAAAAAAGCCGATAAACATTAGCGATGGCAGCGCGGTTTTGACCGGTTTACTTTTGGCCTACAATGTTTCCGCCCAGGTGCCGCTGTGGATGCCTGCCGTGGGCTCGTTTTTCGCCATTGCCGTGGGAAAAATGGTGTTTGGCGGTTTGGGTTACAATCCCATGAACCCGGCGCTTTTGGGCCGTGCCTTTTTGCTCGCCTCGTGGCCCACGCACATGACCATTTTTACCGATGCGGTTCCCCGCGGAGGTACAGTTTCCGGAATCGATATGATGACCTCGGCAACGCCTTTGAATGTGCTCAAAACATCACAAAACATTCTTGCCAATCCGCAAGAATACACCGCGCAGCAAGCGGCCCAGGCCACCGAAGCAATCGGAAAATTGTACGACTCGCTGGACAATCTGGTTGTTGGCCGAATAGGCGGCTGTTTGGGCGAAACGTCGGTTATCCTGCTGCTTATTGGCGCCGCCTTTTTGATGTACAAACGCTACATCGGCTGGAAAATCCCGTTTACCTACGTTGGCACCGTGGCCTTTCTAAGCTGGATGTTTGGCGGCGTTGATGGCCTGTTCACCGGCAATCCGGTATTCCACGTCGTTTCCGGCGGTTTGATTCTTGGCGCATTTTATATGGCCACTGACATGGTTACCTCGCCCGTGACTTTTTGGGGGCGTATCTATTTTGGGGTGGGCTGCGGCATCATTACCGTGGTCATCCGCCAAGTCGGAGGCTATCCTGAGGGAGTATCCTATTCTATTTTGTTGATGAACTTGTTAACGCCGATTCTGGATCGCGCGACACGTCCGAAAGTGTTTGGAAGGAAAAAGACGGCATGAAAGATATAGTAAAACTGGGCGGATTGCTGATGTTGATTACCGCCATTGCTGCCACGGCACTGGCCGGCATTTACGGCATCACCAAACCGCGCATCGATTTGCAAAAACAAATCGCGCTGGAAAACGCTCTGACCATTGCGCTTCCACAAGCCGATAAAGATGCCATTTTTCCGGTTCAAGATGATCAAACCGGCGAGGTGCTCTATTACAGAGGTTACGAAAGCACGGATACGACCGATCTGGTGGGATATGCGTTTGTGGCCAAAGAGCCGGCCTATTCGAGCGTCATCGAGACCATGGTGGGTGTGGATACGACCGGTGAGATCATCGGTTTGAAAGTTTTGGATCAAAAGGAAACCCCTGGCCTGGGCACCCGCATCGAAGAAGTAAAATATGGCGAAACCGAACCCTGGTTTCAACAACAATTTATTGACAAACAAGCCGACAAAGTAGCTGTGGATAAAGATGGCGGTGACATCCAAAGCATCACCGGCGCCACCATTTCCTCGCGTGCGGTGACCAAATCTATTGTATCCGGCTATGAAGAATTTTTACAAGAAAAACGCGAAAATTAATAGAGGCACTCCATGGCGGTTTTTCAAGAATTTACCAAAGGATTTTATCGACAAAATCCGGTTTTCAAGCAAGCGCTTGGGCTTTGTCCGGTGCTTGCCGTTAGTAACTCGGTCTCTAGCGGCCTGGGTATGGGCATGGCGGCAACGTTTGTGCTCATCTGTTCCAATGTCATCATCTCCATGATCCGCAAAGTGGTCCCGCCAAAAATTCGTATCCCTATTTATATTGTGGTCATCGCAACGTTTGTAACCATTGTCGATTTGGCCATGGCCGGTTTCCTTCCGTCGCTGCACAAAAGTTTGGGTATTTTTGTGCCGCTGATCGTGGTTAACTGTATCATTCTCGGCCGCGCCGAAGCGTTTGCCGGAAAAAACAATGTCGGCAAATCCTTGGTGGATGGTTTGGGCATGGGACTCGGTTTTACCTTTGCGCTGGTCATTTTGGGCACCATTCGCGAGCTGCTCGGCAACGGCAGTTTTCTCAACATTCCGGTGATTGGCTCCTCGTTCGAACCCGTATTGATCATGATTTTGCCGCCGGGTGCGTTTTTAACCATTGGTTTTGTTATGGGATTTTTCAACTGGCTCGAGAATCGCCGGGCTAAAGAATAACCGATTTTTGAGGATATTATGGATTTTCAGCAATTAATGGTCATTGGAGTTGGCGCCATATTTGTCAACAATTTTGTGTTTGCGCGCTTTCTAGGCATTTGCCCCTATATCGGCGTTTCCAAACAACTGGATTCGGCCATCGGCATGGGCGCTGCTGTAACATTTGTGATGACGCTGGCCTCCACAGCCACCTGGCTCATTTTTTCGTACCTGTTGCAGCCCACTGAGCTAAATGTGTTTACCAAACTGTTTTCTCTACAGACTCCGCCAGATTTAACATTTCTCAAAACCATCGCCTTTATTTTGGTGATTGCTTCCCTGGTGCAATTTGTTGAAATGGTCATTCAGAAAACCAGTCCCGCTTTGTATAAATCATTGGGCATCTATTTGCCGCTCATCACCACCAACTGCGCCATTCTCGGAGCCGCGCTGCTTAATATTGATGAAAATTATACCTTTATCGAAAGCATCATTCACGGGTTTGCTGCGGGACTCGGCTTTACTCTGGCGCTGGTGCTTATGGCCGGAATTCGCGAAAAGCTTGAAATGGCGGATGTGCCCAAATCCATGCAGGGCATCCCCATTGCTTTTATTATGGCGGGATTGATGGCTATTGCGTTCCTGGGCTTTTCCGGACTAAAGTTGGGCAATTGATTCATCGAGTTGAAGAAATAATATAAAAATTGACAAATCATTTTACCATTAATTATGTTCGAGTGAATTTGGGGTTTTCTTATTTATTTTTACGGACAATAAACAATATGCAAATTAAAAGTTAGCTCAATTTTAAATCTTGATTTTCGTTTAATCGTTTGATAACTTGCCTCTTCTTTTGTTGTAAAGGAAGAGGCTGTTTTGTATAAAAGCATTTTTATTATGAAAGGATTTTCACATCACCATGAATGATAAAGACAAAGACCAGGATGCCCGCCCTGAAGAGGAAAACGGCGACTCTGAACATATAAATCCCGACGATAAAAAAGATAAACCTGAGCAAGAGGAAGCCGAAGGAGCAAAGGAAACTCCTAAAGAGCCTGAGGATAAAGAGTCTTCAAAAGAAGAACCGTCGGAGAAAAAGCCCCAGGAGACCTCTGCGGATTCTATTGAATCTCAGGACGAGTCTGAGCCTCCTGAATCGGAAGAGGAAGGCAAGGGAGAAGAGTATTACGACGGTTATTCGCACGAATACGGTTACACACCGAGCGACCCGGAAAATGTCGATTCAACAGAATCTCCAACCGAAGAAGACGAAGCTGCCGGCACAACATCCGAGGCCGGAAAACGTGATAATGATAAAGAGAAGAAAAAAGATCCCGACGAGAAAAAAATGCCTTTTCTCGAACACCTCGAAGAACTACGTTGGACGCTGCTGCGAAGTTTGGTGTCGATTTTCCTTGCCGCTGTCATCTGTTTTATTTTTTCAAAACAAATTGTCGACTTTTTGCGCTGGCCTGGTCCGGAAGATTTAAAGCTGATCTATCTATCGCCGACTGAAGGTTTTATGATTTACATCAAAGTGGCCTTGTTTTCCGGCTTGGTTGTGGCGCTGCCTTATGTCTCGTTCGAATTTTGGAGATTTGTGGTACCCGGCCTGCTGGAAAAGGAGCGCAAGCTGGTTCCGCCCATTGTGTTTTTCACCGTATTTTGTTTTGCGTTGGGCGGTGCGTTTGCTTACTTGCTCATCATTCCGTTTGGATTAAA
>CAYPZM010000233.1:0-8090 GCA_964414825.1 uncultured Cytophagia bacterium
CATACACTTTTAGAGTCACCAGGGCTTGATCCGGCAGAGAGAATTCGATTGTCGTCAAGGGATTAAACGGATTCGGAAAGTTTTGCGCCAATTTATATTCGATGGGTGCTTGGACTATATCGCTTTCTACACTGACACTGGGTGGTGTATAGTCGACCATGTTCGTGTCCGTAAGGGTGATGAAGTTTTCCGTAGATAATCTAAGCTTATTACCCTCGAGAAACGTAACAGTCCCATGCATATCCGGATTGTTCCACACTGCATCCGCCATGTGCGACGCCCACATGATAGAGGCCTCGCGCCCGGCGTCATCGTTATCGTGGTTCATAACCGCCAAGCCGAATATTTCTCCAATGGCGACTGCAACCGGCCCGCGTCCCTGGGATTCATGCATAACGTCTTCCCACAATATGCGTCCTTCAAGAATGTAACCAACGTCGGACTCTTTTCTTGCATAGTTGCTTGGATCATTAGTAGTGGCAAACGTATTGTTTTCTGGAGCCATATTGTCAACGCCGGCAACCTCTTCGGCATCAGCACTGTCCAGTGCGGTCAAGCGAACCGCAAAAACGCCTGTCGTTTCTGTGGTGGACGAATAGGGATCGGGATCGAATTTGAGTTCCAGGCAGTCATTTTGATAAACGGTTGCATTGTTGCACAAAACCCAATCATCAGTAACTTCTTCATAAAAGTAAAAATACGAGGTATCCCACGCGCACCAAAACAGAGCTGATAAATCCCAGTCTCCTTCTGGCATGCCATTGTCATTGTAAGCTAGTGAAGACATAAAAATATAGCCATCTTCTGGACCACTCAGCGTGTTGTAAAAATCATCTTTTTCTGCGTCGATGACAATATCCAACGCTAATGCACTACCGAGCAAGCACAACAAAGTTAAAACGATTGTCAAATTTTTCATAAAATTACTCCCGTTTCTTTGTTGACAAAAGCCATGTGATAGTCTTGATGTACCCGTAAGAAGGAGGCTTTTATCCGAACGCTATTTGCCTTTCATTTACTGAAAGGATGAATTATAGATCACGGTTTGCCTGGATGCATCACCTCCTGACTCGCAAACTAAAATTTGAAGAAAAAGAAATAAAGGTGGTTTTCTAGATAAACTTGCGATTTACGCCGTTATAAATGAGTAAATAAAGGTGAAGTGAAAGTAGCTACAAGACTATAATCATATACTCGTTCTTTGTCAAGAAAAATTTAATCAAAAAATTACATTATATGACATTTACCCAAGATGAGCTTGGCTTTTCTACTATCTAAAAGTTACGGAACGCAATTTTCTAGAACGTTCTGTAGTTACTATAATAATTTATTCCCGCTTACGAGTAGTTATGAAAGTTTTTCGATTTGTATTGACACTATTTTGGCTCGTTTTTTGGGCGGGCTTGTTTCTGGTCTGGAACCAACCGCTTCGCTATTGGCTCGTGGGTGAGCAACCTGTTATCGAGCTCGCGCTGAGCAGTTTGAATGATGTGATTTGGATTCCTGTGGGCCTGGCGCTCGTAACGTATGTTGCTGTCCTCGCCTGCCAGCTCGCACATTTTTCGGGGCGATTGATTGTCTTTCTATTCTCTTGCCTCATTTGCCTGCTCTTTATTTTACTCCACATGCCAGATTACTTTCGGTTTTTAATCGTGCCAATAGCCATCTTTTTTGGGCTGTTTTTTTGGCGTCTCCTCAAACGGAAGAGATTAAGCGCGGATACCTTGATGTTCGCCGTCCTGCTTTTGTCCCTGGTGTTTAATTACAATTCGCAATTGTTTCCGAATGTTTTTGAAACGAATCCGCCGGCTCGCGCCTCTTTGAAACTATTTTCCATCAACATTGGCTTGAGTATGCCCAAAGAGCAACACATGCAACTCATTTTGCGAATTCTTCAAGAAGAGCCTGATATTATTTTTCTACAAGAATTTCGCCGAGTTCAAAAAGAGTATTTTCAAGAGGCATTAAAGCAAACGTATCCATACCAGACCTGGTCGAGCCACACGACCAACTATCTTGGTGGCGCAATTCTTTCAAAAATACCATTTCAGCAAGAAAAGACGATAAAGCTGTTTTCACAATACAAAAGCCGGGCTAATGTAAACTATGCCACGCTACGCATTGCGGATCATTCCGTTCACCTGATAAATTGCCATCTCTCGCACGGCGGGCACGACATTTTGCTCGGCATGCGCGGAAAACAGTCGTTGGAAACCTCGCTCGATTCGGCAAGAATCGGTTTTCTGCGCCATATTGAAGAAGCCAAGCAGATAAAGGAGTGGCTGGATGGCATTCAAGAACCGTTGATTTTGGCTGGCGATATGAACGACACGCCCAATAGCTGGGTGTATAATGTATTCGTCAAAACATTATATAATGCCTATGCAGAAAAAGGCTGGGGATTAGGCACCACCTATGGTGAATACAGTTTGCGTCACATGTTCCCCAAACTGCGTCCTCTTTTGTTTGATGTGTTTCGTATTGATCATGTATTTTGTTCGTCACATTTCAATGTTCACCGCGCTCGTGTGTTACCCGTCGCTTACTCGGATCATAAACCACTTTTGGTCTATATTTCGCTAAAGAAAGGAAAATGAAATGGGAAAAACTTTGGATGAATTTCAACAGTATCGTCAGCGTATGAATAACAAAATATTAGCCGCGGACAATTTGGAGATCAAACGTTTTTTTAATCTCGACTCCGCGGTATATTGCTCCGGCGCCTTGGATTCAAAAACCAAAGAGTTGCTGGGACTGGTGGCGTCGACCGTGTTGCGCTGCAATGATTGTATAGCTTATCATATTATTCAATGCGCCAAAGAGGGGGTGACGGATGAAGAATTTTTCGAAACATTTTCTGTAGCGTTGGTGGTTGGCGGCTCGATCGCCATCCCGCACGTTCGTTATGCCGTGGAAATGCTCGATCAGGTTCGAAAAGTTGGAAAGGAGGGCTGAGACAGCCCTCAGTACTTATTCGATGAGCTCAAAAATCTCATCCACCGATTTTTTCTCGCGCTGTCGGCCTGGCTCCGATGGTGTGCCCACAGCAATAGCCGTCACCAGCTCCCACGGCGCGGCGATGTTTAGAAACTTTTCCAACTCGGTTTGCGCCACCATAAGACCGGAGAGCCAGCAGCCTCCCAATCCCAAATCTACTGCCGATAACAGCATGTGCTCAACAGCCGCCCCTATACTCTGGATATCGGGGTAATGGCGCATTTCGTTGACGCGTTCGTGCGCGGCATGCTCACTTTGCAGATCATCGGCAATGGCTTTGTAGGGTTTCATGCCGATTAAAATAACCGCAGGGGCGTGTTCAAATATGGTTGAAAAATAATCTACGGTTTTTAGCACATTTTCTCGATCCGTGTCCGAAAATTCGGCTTGCACTTTTTGGTGCACCAGGTTTGCCATTTCGTTAATTTTTGCCTTGTTGGTCACCACCCAAAATTTCCACGGTTGTGAATTGTTCACGCTTGGCGCAAGACCGGCACGACTTATCAGCTCTTTTAATGTTTCTACCGGCACGGCATCCGGTTTGAATTTTCGTACGCTATAACGCTGCTCAATAGCGGCTTTTAGCTCCATAGTAAAAATCCTCCTGTTTACAAATTGATTTCAGCCGTTTAAACGCTTTAAAAACACACCCTACAACATTCATATCTACAATTCAAATTCAGGAACATAAATTCCGGAAGCGTTGTTTTTTTATTGCGGCATAAAAAATAATGTATCTTGTGTTTCAATACTAATTTACTTATTATGAAAATACGATCTGTGCCGCACTATCTGAGAGGCTCTAAATGTCGTTACTTGAATCTGAATACATTCTCCCCTCGCTTGTTTTGCTGCTCGCGCTTGTTCTTACGCCGCTATTTTCCCAGTCTATTGAGCAGGTGCAGTTCCAGGAAGCCATGCGGCTTTACGAGTCGGAGCGCTATGCCGATGCGGCGCGTGTTTTCAAAATACTTCACAAAGAGTCTCCGGAGGATACACAGGTGGTGCGTTACCTGGGTCACATTAGTTTCAAGCAAGAACAGTGGAGTGATGCGAGAGAATGGTTTGAAAACGTTTTGGAATTGCAGCCTCGGGATCTGGCGGCCCAATACCACCTGGCGATCATTCATCGTGAGGAGGGCAAATACAAGGCCTTTGTCTTGCGAACACGCGAGTGGAACAAGGCCGATGAATATTTTATATCGGTGCTCGATAGCGTAGAGGTGTATGAGGATATTCATTACCAATACGCCATTTTGGAAAAATACCGCGAGCGCTACAACCGTGCTGTGGAGCGCGTTGAAACCCAATTGCAGTTGGCCCCGACATTTGAGGCGTTCACGGGTGCACATCGCTTTTATGAAGCGTTCGTGTTTAATGAAAATACAAAAAAATTCCGTGACTGGGCGAGCTCGCGCCGTGGCGATTTGAATACGCTGTACATAGGCGTCAGTTATCGTTTGGATAAACAATTTACTCGGGCGGATTCGCTATTTTTAGGATTGTTAGACGATTCTTTGCTAACGATCTCGCGTGTTCCCATTTACCTGGAGCTGGCAAAATCTCAAGTTGAGCAGGGTAAAGACAGGGAAGCACAATCCTATTACGAGCGAGCTATGCGTAGCGTCAGCGATCGTCGGGATGTGGTGTTGATGTTTGAAAATGTGAAATACATTCTCGACAACGAAGAATTGGACGAATACAATCGGCTGACAGAGGTCGCGAGTTTTTACAACTTTTTTGGGCGGGTGTGGAAATCTCGTGATCCCATGCCGGCCTCGGAGGTGAATTACCGTCTCATCGAGCACTTGCGCCGTTTTGTAACTGCCGAACGCGATTATTATTACGACGGTTTTCGTACGCAATTTAGCAACCCCGATCGGCTAAATCAGCTTGTTTTTCCGCGTGTATTTGGTCTCAATGACAAGTTTAACGACAAGGGACTGGTGTTTATTCGTCACGGAGAGCCCGATGACCGCTCGTTTAACGTGCGAGGCGGCATTAGTACGCCGATCAACGAGTCCTGGCTTTATTATCCGCGCGGACAAATGCAGCAAAAATTGATTTTTCATTTTTTACAGGGCGAAACGCAAACCGGCAATAATTGGCGTTTGGTGGCGTCGTTGCCGTATCGCTATATGTATGAAAATATCATCAGTTGGGATCCGATTTACAGCCGAATTCTTATGGGATCGGCTGTTGAAGCGATTGCTTATGAGCACGAAATGATCATCAATTCTCGTGAGTATGCCCAACTTGGACTCAATAGCGATCAACACACGTGGAACATAAAAGTCCGTACCATCTTTTTCCCCTTTTTTATGGCCACGTTTCAGCAATCCTATAATACGAGTCGCAGTGAATTGTACTATTCGCTAAATTCCCAAGATATTCTGCATAAAAAATCTCAAGTGAATGAGGATGATAGCGTCACCGTTAATTTTGCGGTTTACGATTTGGATTATAATCTCTACTCGAAACGGAATAAACAGGTACCGATTAAAGAAATTCTGGAATCTACGGACAGCATCGGCTATTGGCCGGACCAGCTCGAGTTTGTTCATTCTCCCGGCCCATTCCAAGTGGCTTTAGATGTAAGTACGCCTAATGATGAAGCCATTGGCGGCTATAAATTCAAATTCAACATGTCCGATTATGGCGGTGAGAATGTCAAAATGAGTGGTCTGATTCTCGCCGAATCGATTGCTGCGAAAGCCGATCAGACTGAGTTTGTAAAAAATGATCTGGTTGTGGTACCCAATCCAACAAAATTGTTCGATCGCAAACGACCGGTCAATATTTATTTTGAATTGTACAACTTGCCGGTAAATCGCACCAGCCCGGCGTCATTTTTTGTCGAATACAATGTCCGTTTGTTGGAAGAAAAAAACACCAGCATCTTTCAGAAAATTGGACGTATTTTTAAAAATCCGCAGCCGTCCACCTCTAATAAATTTGAGCGTTCATCGTCACAACGCACGTCGTATGAATACATTGCGCTCGACATGCATAAATATGTCCCCGGCATTTACGAGCTGGAAGTTGTCGCTTCCGTGCCAACCGCTGAAGACACAGTATCCCGGAAAATAAATTTTGAGTTGACAAAATGAATTCTACCCCGTTTGACGAGATTCAATTAATCGAAGACCTGTTTCAATATATCATTCCCAAATACAAAGAAGCGCACGACATTGTGGTCTCCATGCTCGATTTTGAGCGCAATCAAGAAATTCGCGCAGCCGATTTGGGTTGCGGATTTGGCGAACTGACCCAGCGCGTCATGGAAACATTCCCGGTGGGTGTGGTGTTTGCTGTGGACAATCAGCCGCGCATTTTGCAGCGCTTGAGAGAAAAATTTAAAGAGTTTTCCGACCAATTGGTTCTGTTTGAACGAGATTTAAATAGCAATGCCTGGATGCACGAAATTGAGCATTTGAATGCTGTAGTCTCTTCGTTCGCCCTCGATTTCGTGCCGAAAGCACGCCACAAGGAAATCATTAAAGAGTCTTATGGCCTGCTGCATAAATCCGGGCGCTGGGTGTCATGCGAATTTTTTCGCTCCGACGATCCAAGAGTCAATCGTGTGTTCCACGATCTCGAAATGACCTTTATTCAAAATGCGCTGCAACAGGGGCAGGTCAGCAAAGAGCAAATTGACCAACTGTCGCAATCCTCTATTTTGCGCCAAAAACACCACGTATGCACCGTGGATGAAAAGCGGCAGTGGCTGGCAGATGCCGGGTTTCAACGCATTGAAGTGCCATGGCGTTTTCTCAATATCGCGGTTATTAGCGCGGTCAAAGTCCGCGCTGATTAGTTCGATGCGACAGGCAAACTGGTAAGGAGATGGTCGAGTTCGTTTCGAAAACCCTGCTTTTTGACGCCAAGGCTTATGTGTGCTGGGATGTCTTTTCGCATCTTTCCGTGCAGTTGATTCCTCTGGAAACTGCGGTTGCGTTTTATTATCCACCACAAAATCCGAACCACAACATTGTTGTCTTTTATCTCCAATCCGCAACAGATTTTGCTGAACCCTTATTTTTGCTGTTTCACGAATGCGGACATGTAAAACAATGGCAAGAGTTTCAACAGCGCAAAAATACAGTTCAATTTTATTCAAATCTGAATAGTCCCAACCTAAAAGAAAAGCAGCAGTTGGAAATGCAAGCCTGGCAATATGCGGAGACTTTGTTGCGGGGTTTTTTGCAGCAACAAAACCTGGAGCAGTCAGCAATTTTGCAGCGTTTTAACAGCTATAAAAATCGCTGCCTAAGCTCCTATGCGGAACGATAAACGACATTGATTCTAAAACCAATTTTTATTACATTTGCAAAAATTAAAATGGTTTGGGGAAACCGGAATGAATAGCAAATTTAAACAACAATTCATTCGTAACTGGACGAATTCGCTCGTATGGGTACTCTTTTTGGCGGCAGGAACGATAAACGCTATGAATGAAAATTATCTGAAATCGGCGCAGATTTGCGATCTGCAAACTATTAAAGTCAAGCTGAACAAACATATAAAACAGGCGCAACTGGATTCGGTACGCGTTTCACCGGAATTAAATATCGTGTCGTTAAAATCGGTGGATCACACGTTGGAGCTGATCACGGAAAAGATCGATTTTTCGCAAACCTATCGTATCGAGTATGGCGCGGAACAAATCCCCGTGTCTACCGATGCGGTTCTCGATTCCTTTTATTCCGATAAAACGTTGGGATGCTCCTGGAATGACAACCAAACTTTTTTTCGCGTGTTTGCGCCACGCGCCACATTGGTCAAATTGATGCTGTTCGATTCGGTTGACGATAACAGTGGGCAATCTTTTGATATGCAGCGCGACCCAAGTGGTGTATGGGAGTTTGCCCTGGATGGCCATGCCTTTGGAAAATATTATGCCTATTCGGTGGATGGCCCGCACGGCCCCGGCGAACAGTTTGATCCGGAAAAACTCGTCGCCGATCCCTACTCCAAAGCGGTAGCCACGCGAAACGAATACTTGCACCGCGGCAAAACCCTGATTTTGGAGACCTCGAAATATGATTGGCAAGGTGACGCGCCGCTCGGCTACAAAATGCAAGATTTAATCA
>CAYPZM010000234.1:0-8067 GCA_964414825.1 uncultured Cytophagia bacterium
CTCGCAGTTAATAAACCAGGCGCAAACTCCAGTGCACAATTCGGACAAACCGGAAGCGAAACGACTTTTAAGCGAGGCGAAAAGCAATCTCCAACAGGCGCAGCAGCATTTTGAAGAAAATCGGTTGCGCCCCGCATTTGAAGCATTTCGCACCGCCGAGGCACAGGCGAAACGTAGCTTGCAATTGACTCATTATCCAAACGAAACCGCAGAAGACAAGCTCGACTCGGAGCAGCAGCGCTTTTCCAAACTACTCAATCGTGTTGAATTGATCCTGTCCGAATGCAACAATTCCGATGCGCATGACCTTTTTGAGCAGGCGCTCAATCGACAGGTTGACATCAATCGGCTCCTGCTGGACGAGAAACCCGACGCAGCGCTGCAGCTATATTATCAATCCACGCGTCTCTTGCTTCGTGCCCTCAATTTGTGCGAGGGTACTGCAGCATCTCCCGCTCAACGTGCCGAACAACAGGTGCGCTTGTTGGAAGAGCTTGTAGACTCTGTGCAGCGCAGTGATTTGCGCCAAGCGCCAGTACGCCAGCGCATTCGCCTGCGCCGCGCTATGCGATTGATGGAACAGGCCAAGCTGGCGTTAGCTAATAAAGATTATGCGCAGTCGTTGAAACTCTCATTTCAAGCGCGTAATATTCTCGGTCATTTGTTGAATGATGAGCCGGATGATCGCAACCAACGTATTGAGCAAGAAATTCAACGGTTGCAGCAGGCTATCAAAAAGGCCAAAAAATTGGAAACATCGCCGCGGCAACGGTCGTTCATTCAAGCAGCCGAATGGAGCCTTGAAGACGCCAAAATGTTTTTGGAGCAAGACGACTTGGACCCGGCAGTCCAATCGGTACTGACCGGAAATCAGTTTTTATCAGCAATAGAAGATTCGAACGCTGATGTAAATCGTGACATGGCAGAGCGCAAGTTCAACGAGTTGTTGTCAAAAATCTCCAAAGCCAAGCAGCAAAAAGGAGATGAATATATAATCCGCGCCGCCGAAACCATCGAACAACGCATTCGGTCGTCCCTGGCCAATGGAAACTATGAAATTGTTCACAAATACTCGCAACTGGCCATCGATTTATTTGAATTGGAAAATTACTAGCACACGCTTAATCCAAGCATCCCCATTTGCCTTACCTCTTTCCCCAAAAATAAACCTTGATTTTTAATGTCTCGAACCCTAATATGAAGGCTTGATTTATAACCCTATGAAACAAAGCGGATGAAACTTTCAACAGATCGCATAAAACAAGAAGCGGGCAGCGATATTTTTCGTCGCGGCGAACGCTATTATCATAAAAAGCGCGTCAAACTGATTCGTATCGAGCTCGACAAAATTGAAGCCGAGGTCGAGGGTAAAATCCATTATCAAGTTACGGTACAGGAAATTGGCGAGAATCTCTATTCCAGTTGTACCTGTCCCTATTGGACTACCTGCAAGCATGTCGTGGCCGCTTTATTGGAAGCCAAGGATTGGTACGAAGAACACAATGGCGAGCTGCAAGAAGCGCAAAAGCACCCGTCCTGGAAAAGGTTTTTTGACAAAGTCATTCCGGTCGAGACAGAGGCTTTAAAAAAGCAGCCGCAATTGTGGCGGGTTGTTTATTTGCTGGATCTGAATGCGGAATCGTGGTCGATTATGCCGCAAAAAGCATACATCAAAAAGAATGGCTTGTTGGGGCGATTTTCCAACATTGGCGAATTCGATCTCAACAACAAGGACTTGATTTATGCGCCAAACGACCCTATTGTCGTGTCGCATATTCAAAAAACCGAGCAGCAACATCACTCCTTTTACAACACCCGGTATTTTGGTCGGGCGCGTTACAGCGATATGCAGGTGTATCACTACAAATATGGCAGTCGCTTGGGCCCGCTGTTCGATTTGCTCCACGACAGCCTGATTTACTTGAACCCCTACGAAGAGCAAGTGGCGCCGATTAAATTTTCACCAGAGCTGGTGCATATTGATTTTGAATTTGAAAAAAACAATGGCAGTTATCACCTGGTGCCGTTGGTCACGGTAAACAAACATCAAGAGCGCTTTAACAAAACCTACAAAACACTAACCGAAGAACCGATTTGGCTGTTAAAAAACAATATGTTGTACAAAGTAGCCAATATGGACAAAGCTAATTTGCTGGTACCCTTTACAAAAAACGACATTTCTCTAACCATTCCGGAAACGGAATTTCCGGCATTTTTGGAGAGCGTGTATCCGCATCTCAGCCAAAGCGCGCCCGTGCCCCTTCCTAATCATATGTCGATTGAAACAGTTGACAAAATTTCTGAACCAAAAATTTATCTGCAAGAAGGCGAGCGCCATTTATTTCTCTCCGTTATGTTTCAGTACGGCCCGGTCGAGGTGGATGCACTGGATCGCCAAACTACATTTTTCAAGCAGGATGGGAATAACATCACCCAGGTTAATCGCGATACCCAAGCCGAGTCCGACATTTGGGAATCGCTTTTGGCAACCGGCCTCAAAGAAGACCCCAAAGGCGGCTTGCGTATCATCGACTCGAAAGCGCTGCAATGGCTATTCAATTATTTACCCAAATTGACTGCCCAAGGTTTTGAGTTTTACGGCCGCGAACAGTTGAAAAAATACAAAGTAAGAACCGGCACGCCGAATGTACGCGTGGCAGTAAGCTCGAATATCGACTGGTTCGACTTGAATATCGAGATTGATATAGAAGGTATCTTACTGTCGCTCAAAGAGTTGCGAAAATCGATCCGGCAAAAAAGTCGCTACGTCAAGCTGACCGACAAAAGTATTGCCCAATTGCCAGAAGAGTGGTTTGAAAGATTTCAGCATCTGTTCAATTTCACCGATGTTGAGCAAGACAATGTCAAAGTTGCGCAAATGCACGTGACGCTGGTCGATACGCTGTTTCAGGAGGCCGAGACGTTTGAAACCGATGAGCAGTTTCGCGCCAGCGTAGAGCGACTGAAAAATTTTGAGAACATCAAACCGCAAACGCTGCCCAAGTCGCTGCAAGGCGTGCTGCGTAACTATCAAAAAGCGGGTTACGATTGGCTTTACTTTTTGCAGGAATACAGTTTTGGCGGCTGTTTGGCCGATGATATGGGATTGGGAAAGACCATTCAAACGCTGGCAATGTTGCTCAACGAAAAACAAAAGGGCAACACAACTCCATCGCTCATCGCCTGCCCCACATCTGTTGTGTTTAACTGGGAAAAAGAGGTACAAAAATTTGTTCCGGAATTGCAGGTTTATCTACATACCGGTTTGAATCGTACACGGGACGTGCAATCGTTTGCCGGCCATGATATCATTTTGACCAGCTATGGCATTATGCGGCGCGATATTGTTTTGCTTAGAGATTATAATTTTCATTATGTCATTTTGGATGAATCCCAAAAAATCAAAAATCCGGCATCACAAACCGCCAAGGCTGCGAGACTGCTCAAGTCCAAGCACCGCCTGGTGTTGACCGGCACTCCTGTGGAAAACAACACCATAGAGCTGTGGTCGCAATTTGCGTTTTTGAATCCCGGATTGTTGGGTTCGCTGCAATATTTCAAACGTTCGTTTACGTTGCCCATTGAAAAGTACAAGGAAGAATCGGCCGCAGTGTTTTTAAGGCAGATGATTTATCCGTTTATTTTGCGGCGCACAAAAGAGGGCGTGGCGCAAGAGCTGCCCCCCAAAATCGAGCAGACCTTTTTCTGCGCCATGAATCCGGAGCAGGAAAAACTCTATTCCTATTGGCGTGATTATTACAGGGCCATGATTTTGGACAAAATCGATCAACTCGGCATCGACCGCTCGCGCATGAATATTTTGGCTGGCCTGGTCAAGCTGCGGCAAATTTCTTGTCATCCATATCTGGTCAATTCCGATGTCGCGGAGGATTCCGGCAAGTTTGAGTCGCTTAAAGAATTGGTGGAAGAAATTTTGGCGGAAGATCACAAAGTGTTGATTTTCTCGCAATTTGTCAAAATGTTAAAACTCATCCGCCACTATTTGGACGAGAACCATATCGAATACGAATATTTGGACGGCCATACGACCAATCGTAAAGAGCGGGTGGATCGTTTTCAAACGGATGAAAACGTCAAAATTTTTCTCATCAGCCTCAAAGCCGGTGGTGTGGGACTCAATTTGACGGCTGCAGATTATGTGATCCATTACGATCCCTGGTGGAATCCGGCGGTCGAGGTGCAGGCCACGGATCGCGCGCATCGGATCGGGCAAGATAAAAAGGTGTTCGTCTACCGCCTTATCACCAAAGGCAGCGTTGAGGAAAAAATGCTGGAATTGCAGGCGCAAAAACGAAAATTGGTTTCCGATCTCATTTCCACGGATAGCAGCTTTTTTAAATCCCTTACTCGGAATGACATTGATATATTGTTTGGATAAAACGTTTCACTAAAGCGAGGGAGTAATCGATGAACATTCAATGTCTTGATCTCACGGTGAATGACGACGATCTCAATAACGTCATCGGACGACACGTTCCAGCAAACCGCAAAATAGGCAACATTCGAGCTGCACTTTTGAACGATCATCTGGTGTTTAATGGCCGCATTACGCTATTGCTGTCTGTGGATTTTGAAGCCTCGTTTCGAGTAACGCATACCGCCACAGAAATTGTCGCCCAGTTGATAAAAATTCAACCGATGAGCGCTATTGCGGCGCAATTTAAAACCAAAATTTTGAAAAAAATTATCGAGTTTGCACCATTCGCGCAACTGGATGCGCACCACGATTCTATCCGGATTCAAATCAATGATGTTTTGCAAAATTACGACCTCTCAACCCGGTTGTACATTGAAGATTTGACGTTGCAGAAAAACCAACTGTCACTCAAATTACGAGGAAGCATCAATTTATAAAGGAGTGAATTATGAATCGAGGATTGCGTCTTTTATGCTCAATTGTATTCATAAGCTGTTTTGTCGCTACCGCTTTTGCCTCCCGAACAACCGTTTCCTATTCAAACAATAAAAAGTATACCTGCTCCCAGTGGGACATTCTGGATATCAGCTTTGCTGAAAAAGCCGTTGCCGATCCGTTCGCCATTGAATTTGGTGCCGTATTTAGCGGTCCCAATGGAGAGTCCTTGCGTGTACCCGGTTTTTATGATGGCAATCATTCCTGGACGTTGCGCGTTTCGCCGCCTTTGGTCGGAGAGTGGGCGTTTACCACATACTCGAGCTTGCCAAAGCTGGCCGGCAAAAGCGGAACTATTCGAGCAACTCAAAATAGCAATCCTACCGAGCGTGGCCCAATTGTGTTGAATAAAGACAATCCACAGCATTTTTATTATGCGGATGGCACACCCTATTTTGTTCTGGCGTTTGAAATTGATTGGCTGTTTGCGTTGGATGCTCAAAACCCGGATGGCATCCCTAAAACGGAATCGATTGTTTCCACCCTGGCCGAGTATGGTTTTAACCAAGCGGTGATGAATGTATACGCTTTTGATGTGTCGTGGGGAAAAGACCCAAATTTAGCACCCGAGCACGAATTTGGCAGCCCCGCCGTGTTTCCGTTTG
Source organism: uncultured Cytophagia bacterium (assembly GCA_964414825.1). Lineage (GTDB taxonomy): Bacteria > Zhuqueibacterota > Zhuqueibacteria > Residuimicrobiales > Krinioviventaceae > CAYPZM01. The sequence continues at coordinate 5,539 of CAYPZM010000234.1, forward strand.
GCGGCAGTAACGAAAATCCCGAGTATTCCACACTAGACGTTGATTTTTTCCAACATTTCGACCGGGTGATGGATGAGCTGAATGCCAATGGCATTGCCTCGCATTTAATGATTTACGTATGGAACAAACTGGTAAACTGGGCGCCGGCCAACAGTGAGGCGGATAACCGCTATTTTGATTACGTGATCGCGCGCTATCAAGCCTATCCAAACCTCATTTGGGATGTCTCAAAAGAAGCGCTGGGTTACGGCCACGATGATATCGATTATATCACCGACCGTATTTCGCGCATCCGCAAGCTCGATGCGTACAATCGCTTAATCACCGTGCACGACTACCACTATTGTTCCACGCATCCCGAACAGGTCGATTTTATTTCCATCCAATCCTGGACCACGCCGCTGTACGCGCAGATGAAAGACATTCGAGAACTTTATCCAAATCAGCCCATTTTTAACATCGAACACGGTGGCTACGAGGAGAGCCCGTATGTGGTATTTCCCGGTGATTATACCGATCCGGTCACGTGTCTTGCGCGCAATTATGAAATCATTTTTGCCGGTTGCTACTCTACCTATTATTGGCAGGGCACCTCGTGGAATGTGGTCATTCCGGATCCGTTCAATTTGCCTCAAAATCAACAACCGCATTTTGAGTATTACCAACATATTCGGACGTTGTTCAATCGCTACAACTTTGCCCAACTCGAACCGACTCCTGGCCGATCCTCCAGCGGCTTGTGTTTGTCAGACAATCATGATCTGTTTCTCTATTACATTCCAGCGGAAAATTATGCTATTCATGTGACGCTTCCCTCTCAAGTTGATAGTCCCATGAACGCCACCTGGTTCCGGCCCCTGACGGGCGAATTTGTAGAGCAAGGTGTCTCAGAGATTCGAAATTGGCATGAATTCAAATCACCGTGGCAAGGCGAGATGGCGGTGTTGGTACTGGAAAAGGAGTAAAAAGAGTCCCGTTTCGGCAACGTTCTGTTTTCGTTTCACCTGGCAGGCATTTTGTTTTTCAAAAGCGCAAAAAGCAGAGGGCTTATTCATATCGCAACGCATCCACCGGATCAACGCCGGCGGCTTTGCGAGCTGGAAAAAAATAGACCCCGGACACCGCTGGGAAGCGCGATTCCGGGTGACTTGACTTGCTTGGTTTTTCTGAAACTTGAGACAGGATTCGATAACTACTATTCATACCGCAACGCCTCAACCGGATCCACATTGGCCGCTTTGCGAGCCGGAAACAAGCCGGCGAGTAATCCAATTAACGTTAAAATGGTGATTGATGTGATGATGACGGCTGTCGAAAGCAACGGTCGACCCAAAAACTGCATAGCGCCGTCCTGTGATATGGGGATCATCCAAACTGCTTTTACAATGACCAGCGAAACCAACAATCCCGCGCCGCCGCCGATAAAGGCGATCAATAACGATTCAAACACAAACTGCAAAATAATGTGTCGGCGCTTGGCGCCAATCGCCCGCTTGATGCCAATTTCGCGCGTACGCTCTTTGGCGACAACGTACATGATGTTAGCGACGCCAATTCCGGCAATGAACAAAGTCATGCCGCCAATCACACCTAAAAAAATATTCAAACCGGTAAACACTTTGGAAGTCACTTTTTCCGCCTCGATCATATCCCAAATAGAAACAGCGCGTTCGTCTTCAGGATCAAATTGATATTTCCCACCTAAAACCTGGCGAATGTCTTTTATAACGCGTTTGGTTTCATTGGGATTACGAATATGAATCATAATTTCATTTACATAGCGGTATCCGTGCAAAGCACGAAACGTAGTGAACGGTATAATGGCGCGACGATCATCCGGACCGTTATTCATGGCCGTTTGCAGCTTTTTCGGCATAGTGCCAATAATGGTAAAAGGAATGCCATCGAGCTGAATAACTTCTCCAATTGGATTGGGATTGCCAAAGAGTTCTTGAGCAATTTCACCACCTAAAAAGACAACGCGTCGGCGCAGATCCAAATCGATATCATTGATAAAGCGGCCGCCTGGCGCCGGAGGCATACGACGCAACGTTTCAAATTGTGGAAATACACCTTCCATATGCGTCCAGGCTGCATTATCGCCATGGCGCAAGTGCACACCGCGGTCAAATCCGGGATGGATAATATCTATATCGGGAATGCTCTTTTTTAATAACCAGGCGTCCTCCTCTTGTAATCGAATGCGGCGCCCGGTAGGAAGGCCGTTAAATTCGCGCGAGGTTTGTCCGCTGTACAAACGAATGATTTTATCGCCAGCATTGAGAAAGCTCTCTTTCATCCGAAATCCCAATCCGGTGCCAAAAGCCATGAGCAAAATTATGGCTAACGTACCCCACGTAATGGCGATAGTGGTCAAAAATGCGCGCAATTTTTGCTTTTTAATATCCTGAATAAATTCTTTTAGCAGCATAAAGATTTGCATTATTTTTTCCTGTGCAAAGAGTTACACGGATTAGTATCGTAAGCACTCGACAACTTCGAGACGGGAAGCGCGTCGCGCCGGGAAAA
>CAYPZM010000235.1:0-8060 GCA_964414825.1 uncultured Cytophagia bacterium
GGAGGAATAAGCGGGACTGGTAAATGCTGAAGCGCAGAGGTACGCAAGGTATTTTTGCATCCTCGCCGCGTTAAAATAACCTTTCTGCCATCCAATTCGAGTAGTTTATCAGAGAAAAATCTCATCGCAACAGCATCATCTTGCGCACATCCGAAAAAGATACGTTCCCGGACTCTACATCCAAACGATAAAAATAAACACCGCTTGCCACATCAGCAGGCCATTTGACTTGATAGGTGCCGGATAGCTGCTGTTGCCCAACCAATTGCGCTACACGTCGACCGAGCACATCGTAAATTGTCAGTCTGACAAAGCCATCACGTGGCAATTGGTAACGGATGGTGGTTGACGGATTAAATGGATTGGGATAATTGGTAAACAGCGCAAATTGTATCGGCCGTGAGATGGTTTTCTCATCAACTTTTGTAACGCGCGAATTGGACCGACCCGGAGTGCCGCCATACACGCTGCTCGCTAACCACGAATCGGGCAAAGCATTATCACGCTCAGGATTTTGCAACTCCAGAGTAAAACCGTCGCCATCGGCTTCGACTGGCCAGGGTTCGGTATCGTCAAACGTTAGTGAATCTTTAATCACGCCCCAGGGATTAAGCAGCGCGATGTATTCGCCGGCATTGCTTACATCAAAGTCCATATTGCCATACACGCCTTCGAGTCGCGGATGAGCTGCCTTGAGCTGCAGGGTATCACCGGTCAACGCCGCATAGCCGTTGGCCGGAATAAAGGCTGTTTCCGGAAAATAGAATCGATGCTCCTCCATCGCGTCGCGAAAACTCCAGCCGGCCAAACTGATCGACACATCCGTGGGATTGTGCAGCTCCACCCAATCGCCGGTCGGAAATTCGCTACTGCTGTTGTAGTTGATCTCATTCAACACCACGGTTTCGGATTCTGCACGTTCAAACAGCGCCGTAGCATCGAGATCGGATGTGCTATTATAAATCACGGACATGGAATCTCCAAGCGATGCCGGTTTCCAACCGATAAATCGGTAGCCCGGCTTGGGGATGGCAGTGAGAGAAATTGGAATATTCTGAAAATATTTGCCCACCCATGGAAAATGCTCAATGGTTTTGGAATTGATTTTAATGTTGCCCAACTTTTTATCCACGCGCAGAGTCACATTGATCATCCCATCAATATCAAACTGATATCGAATATGGTTCTGCACATAGGGCACGCGCCGATCGGCAAAATCGCGCATGCGGCGTAAACGACTGGAGTATTGTGAAGCTCCTCCGGGCCAGCGGTCTTGCTGCCGATCAATAATCGGATCAAACAGGTCTTCAAACTCATCCAAAATAGCGTGCATGCGGTTGGGAACAAATGTGGTGTTCAAATGGTCGGCAAAGCGGTTGATAAACAGATGGCGGAAATAATCATTCTCCAATAACGAACGCAGCAAAAAAGTGGACCATGGCGGATTCGGCCAACCCGGCCCATTAGGTTCGGTGGCAAACGCCAAAGTGTTTCTGGTATAACTATCATTATACAAATGAAAGCCAAAATCAGTATCGTAAATGAGCCAGCGCCATTTACCTCCCTCCCGCTGCGGCCGGTAATATTTTATATTGTTGCCCGGCCAATCCGTGTTGCCAATAAAAATTTCCGCGATCTGATAATCGATGAAATTGTTGATATCGATGAACGAATCGGCCACCGCATAATCCTGCGGGTCTGCCATGTCGTGCGTTTCCATAAATTGCCAAAACTCACGATAGGCATCGTTGGAACCGGCCATTGCCTGCCACTCTTGCATGCCCGAGCCATCTAAAATGTCCACCCGATCCGGATTTATGCCGCGATTGCTCTCTAAAAAGTGCTCGTTTATTTTTTCGCGCAGATTCAAAATGCCCCAATATTCACCATTCAAATAAACGTGCGCGGGCCGAAACGCCATAATGTCCAAATCCATGGCATCCTTGCACAAATACTGCATAAAGCCGTCGCGAAAAACAGTGCCATCCCAATCGTTGCCGCCGTTGCGCAGCAAAAACGCTTCAAACTCGTAAATCTCCTTGTCCGGAAAAATTTGATGCTCGATTTTTCGTGAATCGTACTGGCCGCGCTGAAAAATGGCCACCGATTTTTGCGGCCGAGCGCGGCTCCAGCCGCCAAACACTTTCATTCCCGCATCCAATAAAAAGCCGAGGGTGCCGTTTGGTTCGTAAAATTCTACGTGTACGGGCCGCTCCCAATCTTGCCAATAATTGGCGCCAAAATGCGGCATTTGACTTTCGGCGTTCGGACCCGTAGCAAAAATGCCATAGTCGTTATCAAACAAATTATAGGGATCCGAGGTCAGGCACACCACGGGGATTTCCGTGTCCTCATTCATCACATACGTTCGCGTCAAAATTCGACTGGGCAAAAGCGATGAGCGAAAAGACCGAGCCCGCAGTACGGTTGAATTCCGGATGGTAAGTGGAGCCGAATAGGCAAGCGACGCTTGATCCGGCTCCGAACCGTCCAACGTATAATAAATAGTGCCGCCGGCCGTATCGCTCAACTCGACGGTTACGGGTTGCTCATATAATCCGCCGGGTATGGAGGCCAGTGGCTGCGGCTGTAATCCGACATAAATGGAATCGCGATTATCGGCTCCAGGAGTAGGAGTGGCCATTTGTATCCAGCTCGCGCTGCCATCGGGAAAACGACCATAGGAAATATCCGAAGCGAGCTTGGGCGTAAACAAGGTATCGATAAAAATGCCGAAAGAGTCCACAAGCGCGAGACGTTCTCCGCCACTTTTTATTTTAAAATTGAGGTGCAAGTTTTGGTCGGGCAAATGTAATTCTTGAGGCGGGTGCAGCGGTTCAGACCAAACCGTTTCGCTGCCCAAGGTGAGAAAAGGAATTAATGATAAATCCGAAGAGCCGCTGCTTACATTATGCCCCTGCACAGCCAGCACATTTTTACCAACGCGCAAAATATCGACAAACTCGGAGATATCGTATTGTTCGGGTTCCAGGCCCTGAAACATCAGAGCTTCGTGATTGGCATCAGCGGTGGCATTATAACGAGGCGGCCGCCCCGGAGTGCCAATATTATTTCGGGCAATTTCTTCCCCATTTAAATAGGCCACAAAGCCATCGTCATAATCCATGTGCAGCAGCATGCGCAAAACCTGCTCGGGAGATTCGAGCTCAAAAACAGTTCGAATAAATACCGAGATCGTCGGCTGCAAAATGGTATTATCATCATTATCGCCATAACCAAAACCGCTTTGTCCCAGTGGCCAGCCAGAATCGTCAAATTCAAATCGGCTCCAATTTACAGTTGGATTAGAATGGCCGACATGATAACGCCAGGTATCGCCTTGTCGAACCACGGTTTTCCAGTTTAACAGGTGTCGCCGGTCTTTATCTGAGGCAAATACAAGCAGATGTTGGCTGGGGCCGAGAAGAATGTTCGGGAAGGTCCACTTGAAAGGCTCCTGGATATTGTCGGTTAATCCATAGCCTTGCAGGGAGATCGCGCTGCTCGAAGTGTTGAACAATTCAATCCAGTCTACCGAATCACCGTTCTCATCCGTTATCGTCGATTGATTATCCGACATCACCTCATTTATCACAATGGTGCGGGAAAATATCGGCGCCGTAAGAATGAGCAAAAGTAAAAGGAGGTATCGAATCATGTCCGCATATTGTTTTGTTACTGTGAATACTAACATATTGAACTCGGCGTGTAAAATCAAGATAAAACTTTTGCTCCGGCGCACGTGTTCTGGGTCATGCAAAATAAGGGATTAGCGCTCCGACGATTTACGTTGTTTACTTTTGACGGAAATGCATATATTTACATTACACAGTCATTTAACCGTACTAACGATTTGAGGTTCCGGTGTTCGAGCCAGTGTTGACACGATTCATCATCATTTTTCTGCTATTCATTTTTTGCTTTTTCTCCGTTGGTTATTCTCAGGACAATTACATTGTAAAGAACGTAAAATTTTCTGGAAACGAGAGCCTATCGGCGGGCGAATTGAAACAACTGATATCTCTGCGGCCAAGAGGTTGGTTCAACCGTCTACTCGGTCAAGGTACCAAAGTGAGATACAGTCGTGAGCTCCTGAACAGTGATTTGACCATCATTAAGGATTATTATCAACGTCGCGGGTTTTTAAATGCCGAGGCAAAATTAGGCCAATTAAAAACCAACGACGAAAAGGAAACCGTAAAAATAAATATCAACATCAACGAAGGCGAGCCGATCATTGTTTCGGAAATTTCATTCCAGTTTGTTGATGATACGTTACGCACAAGAGTAGAGCAACTGATGTCGGAATACAAATCCGAGCTCAACACAAAAGAGGGCCAACGTTTTCGGGATGCGGTCTTGAAAGAGGATATCAACCAACTGCAAACACGGTTAATCAACAATGGCTATCCTTATGAGGAGATCAACTATCAGCTTCAAGTCAAGCAGTCCGAGAACACCGTACATATAAAATTAAAAGTGAATGCCGGGCCGTTATGCGAGTTTGGTGCGGTTTCTGTTTCCGGGAACTCGCACGTTTCGGACCGGCTGATTCGCAAACAAGTGGCGTTTGATCGCGGCGAGACCTTTCGCAAGCGCCTGGTGGATAAATCGCAAGAGCAAGTTTATGAGTTGGGTGTGTTTCAGATAGTCACGGTACGCGCGCAAATTCCGAAAAAAGAGCAAACCACGTCCATTCCCGTGCAGGTGAATGTACGCGAAGCATCGCAATACACAACAAAATTTGGCGTTGGCTGGGGTACGGAGGACAAATTTCGCACCTTTATCGATTTTCGGTGGCTGCACTTTTTGGGCGGCGCGCGGCGTCTCAATATCGATGTAAAACACTCTGCCTTGGAACCCTATAATGTCAATATTCGAGCAACCCAGCCCGCGTTCCTGAATCCAAATACCAGTTTGGGAATCAATCCCTATATTCGCAAGCAGGACGAGCCCGGTTATGAGCTGCGACGCCGAGGTTTTAATCTGTATATGCAGCGTCCCATCGGCCAGGTTTACAGCGTGGGCATAACATACAATTTTGAGCGTGTCAACTTGGATACAACAAGCGTAGCCAGACTTGAATTGGATCCGAGACTCACCGATTTGTACAACAAGTCCAGTATTTTATTAAGCGGCACTCAAAACACGACCGATGACATGTTTTTCCCGCAACGCGGGTTCAATAACTCCCTCATACTCAAATACAGCGGTTTTCTAGGTGAATATCTTTACATTAAATGGCTGGCCGATATTCGGCACTATCATTTCGTGCAAAATATGGTTGTCGCGACACGCATCAAATTTGGCAGCATTTCGCCACTGAGAGCGGGTGGATTCATTCCGGTCGAGGACCGTTTTTTCTCCGGAGGCGCCACCTCCAACCGCGGATGGTTGCGCCACGAGCTTGGCCCACAAGATGCTCAAGGTAATCCCAGCGGCGGCAATAGTTTACTAGAGTGCAATTTGGAATTCCGTATTCCGCTATTTGGTTCCTTTAGAAGCGCATTATTTTGGGACTTTGGTAATGTTTGGCAAAACGAACCTATATATCAATGGGATGAAATCCGGCATGCACTTGGTCTTGGATTACGTTTTGAGACACCAATCGGGCCAGTGCGGCTGGATGTGGCCCGGCCGGTATATGATGAGAAAACGCATTATCGTTGGCATTTGACCATTGGACAAGCGTTTTAGGAGTTGTTATCAATAAAGTTCGTAACATTATTTTTATTTTCCTGGCCGTGCTGTTGCTTTTGCTGGCGGCTGTTCCGTTTGTGATCCAAACGCGGCCGTTCAAGAACTGGCTGGCGCAATTTGTCGAAGACACTGTAAGCGGATCCCTGAATGGGCAATTACATATCGGGCGAATTGACGGCAATTTTTTCAGCCGGCTTTATGTATCTGATGTTTCTTTGACTTTTAAAAGCGATACTTTGGCCGCTATTCCGAGCATCCGATTGGAGTATAATTTATGGCCCCTGCTACAAAAGCGGATTCAAGTGCGTTCTGTGGTTGTGCAAGACCCCTATTTTAGGGCTTTTCAAAACCAGGACAGCACCTGGGTGTTTCAACAGCTACCAAAATCCGATCAGAAACCTGAATCCGAAACCAAGAAAGAAACCAAGGCAGAGGGCGATTTTGCATGGACCATCCATGTAGAGCAGTTGAACATACGCGATGCCGATGCCTCCATTTCGGCGTTCGAGCCCAATATTCCTTCTGCGGTAAACGCTTTTGGGCTCGATCTGTCCGATGTGTTTTATCAAGCCGAGTCATTGCACGTAAATCTGGAGCAATTGCAATTCCAAACCAAACAACCGGATTTCCAATTGCAACAGCTCGCCTTTCAATTGCAACAAGGCAAAAGCGGTATCGAGCTGGACAATTTTCGCCTGCACACCGCAAAAAATGCCTTGCAGGCCGAAGCGTTTGTTAATTCACCGGAATTGACCAACGCGCAAGTGACGGCTCAAACTGCGCCCATCACCTTGTCCGAGTTTTACTTTGTGCTACCGGCCATCCGCATTCAAGGCCAACCGGAGCTCGATCTCGATGCTGAGATAGAAAATGACCGCCTCAAAACCACAATCAGCATTGCCGATGAAAATCACATGTTCAAATTAAAAGGATATGTGGAAAATTTTGCCGCACTGTTTGATTCTTCACAGCACAATCTACCCAAATACAATCTTGAATCGACCCTTCGAAACATTATCATTTCGCAGTGGACTCAATCGTTCGAACAGGATTGGCGCTTGAACGGTTCGATTCAAATTTCAGGACAAGGCATCGATCTTGAGCAAGCAACAAGCAAAGCCGATGTAAGATTGTTCAACACCTATTTAGCCGGCAAAACAGTGGACACCCTCAATCTAAATGCCGATTACCATAAAGGTTCAGTGCGCGCCAATTTGGCGATAGTGAGTCCAATGGGAGATGTCCAACTTGATGCTTTTGTGCAGGATATTCTCAGCCGTCAACAATATGATGTGTCCTTGATCGCCAACCAGATCAATTTGCGCCATATTTGGGACAATGACTCGCTGGCCTCTAACTTGAATTTTCGCTTGCAAGCAAATGGCAATAGTTTTAAATGGGAAACGCTACAAGCCGATGTGCAATTGCATGCCTCGGCCTCACAAATGTATGGCATTGCTCTGGACACATTGGCAACGGAATTGCAAATTGACAACAAGACGTTTTTTGTCGATACATTATTATTGCAAAATGCCGCGCTTAATGCCGAGGCTTCCGGCCGTTTCTCTTTGGAAAAAAATAGCAATGTGCTGCTCAGAGTTCAAACCAAAAACCTGGACAGCCTCAAACATTTTATCCCGGCAGACACATTGCACGCCGATTTGATTCTCGTAGCCCATGTATCAGGCCGACTGGACTCGCTTTTGTTCGAAATTGACGCGCAAGCGGATTCCCTATTGTACAATACCAATTCCGTGGAACAACTTGACGCGCTCGTTCAAGGCCGCTGGGTTCACAATACCCTGCAGACCGAAGGCAAGGTTCAGCTTGAAAACATCAACGTTGCCAACTTTTCCATCGAGAAGGTTGATGTGCAGGCGCAATACAATCCGGATTCGGCGAATGTGGAACTGGGCATTGTTCAGGGAGACATTTTTCAAGCCGATGTCCGCGCCAGCTATTTATCCGGCGACCCGGCAATAATTTTGATACCTGAAATAAATCTGGTCATCCGGGATAACGAGTGGAGAACCCAAACCAGAGATGCGCGCGTTGCCTTGGGCAAAGAGGAAATTGCGATTTCCGATTTTTTGATGGAAAAAACCGTTACTGATACCACACGGCCGCGCATCGCTATTGACGGCACCGTACGCCAACGGGGCGAACAAAATTTTGAGCTCGAACTTGCCGATTGGGATATTTCAACATTTGATGAATTCCTAACCAAAGATTATGAGCTAAAAGGCATGCTCTCCCTCAATTTGCAATTAAACGGCACTGCGGCCGCACCAGAAATCGACTTTTCGACGACGCTGAAAAATGCCGGTTTTCAAAAGTTTCAACTGAATTATTTGCATAGC
>CAYPZM010000236.1:0-8049 GCA_964414825.1 uncultured Cytophagia bacterium
ATTTTTGAAAGAGCTGGATCAATTCGTCGTTGATCAGCGTCGCGTTGGTAAACACCGAAAGCAGCAAACCCTTTTTCTTCAGCAACAGGTAAATATCGGCAAAATCCGAGCGCAGCAACGGCTCTCCCCCACTCAGCAAACACCAAATGGCGCCCATGGACACGGCCTCATCAGCAATTCGGGAAATGTCATCCACGGACAATTCCTGCGCCGCGCTCTGTTTATCGCCCGCCGGAAGATTAATATAACAGTGACGGCAATTCAAATTGCAGCGCGCCGTCAATTCCAGATCGAACGAATAGAGTTTGTTGGGCTGTTCGTATTTGGCCCAAATATCAAAATCGCGCAAAGGCAGTTGTCGACTGTGCGAGCCGTTCATCAATAAAAATCTCCAAAACGTAACAAACATTTAAAAATGGCGGTACGGTACCGGAACCGTTTTGAGAGCAATGACATTCGCGCAATGGCATAACGCATCAAGGGATTTGCCGGCTGCACGTGTGCGAGAGAGCGCTCGACGCGGATTACCCGGCCCAGCACATCAGATCGTAGCACCCAGCCGTCACTGGCAAGATTAAAATCGCCTTTGGTTTTCACCGATCCGTTGCGCGCTGCCACGATGCGGTGAATGATCAAATTGCCCCGCAACGGATGCGGAATGGCGACAATATCGCCAATTTTGAGTTGTGTTGCGGGGACACGCCGAAGCGTGAGAATATCTCCATCTAACAGAAACGGGTACATGCTTCTGCCCGCAGCCCGTAGCCGAAAATCCGCGCCTTTATCCAGCACAGCGCGGATGAGCTCGACAAACCCGGTGCTGGGCAGCAAGCGCTCCTCCTGATGACGGAGTGTGTTTAAGGATGGATCAAACCGCGACAATGATATTCCTTACCGCCAATTCTTTGACAAAACTTTTAATATCAATCTCGATCTCCTCCTCGGCCACCTCGTACTCGTCGATCAATTCGGCCTTGATATGGGCAAGCGATCGTTTGCCGTCCAGTTTATCCCAAATCGCTTTGCCGGATTCGTTGAGGCTGTACAGTTCATCCTCCATATCGCCGACACCGGTGGCAATGGGGATGATGATAAATTCGCCCTCTATTTCGCGCGCCACCACATCTTCGGACGGCGCATAAATGTGTTCCAACTGGATTGCAACTTGCGTATGCATCTACTGTTCCTTTCGCTGCTGCTGTGTTTTTCGTTTGAATCATTCTTGTGATCGTAATGGATCTTTTCAGTATAGGTGCATTGGGACGAATGTCCCACGACATTGCCCGTTCGGGATAAATATCCCGGACGATCGGTTGTGTCATGGCCTGTCCGGGATGAATATTCCGGACGATCGTTTGCTGAAAAACCGATCGTTTGTTGAAAATTAATTATCCGATCGAATAAATGTTTCCAGCCGTTGCTGCCAGTTTTCCACCTGCCAGGCAAATTCATTTTCGTCCAACAATCCCAAATAGCGCGTTTGTGCGTGTGTCACCTCGCACAAGTAGCTCACCGGCGTATCCAGGGTGCCGTGCTCGGACCAGGATTTTGCCGGGCATTGCTCGCACACGCCTTTTAAAAAGCATTTGGCGCATTTTTGTAAATATTCGGCATTTTGCGCTCGAGTCTGCAAGAGCTTGGGGAAGACATTGTCCAGGGCATCTTCCAGGCTTCCGGAACGCAAATCGTATGTGAAATCCGGGTGCCGCAATAACATGCACATTTGAAAACGGCCATAGGCATCGACCGTACCGCTTTTGTGTCCGGCACCGCAGGCAAACAGTTTATCGCCAGGCGGTTTGGTAAATTTTTCACAAAAGTCGCGCATGCCTTGTTTATAAGCGTTGGCATCGCGGGTTAGCAGGTCCAGGCCGTCTTGCGGCGACACACGCAGGTTTTTGATACGCTCGTTGCGCGAGTCGGAATCATGCCGATTGCGTAAATCCAAAAACATGGCATAGCGCGGCGGTTTGTCCATCCAGGGGATGGATTTGGCCCAGGCTTCAAATGCATCGACATCCCGGCGATTTTGCGGCAAGAACGCGCTTTTGACGACAAACGGGATGTTGTTTTGCAGCAACAAGTCCATGCCCTGAAACGCTGCATGGAATGAACCCGGAGCACGGCTGACGGCCTCATAAGATTCCTGCGTCATGCCATAAACCGTAACTTCAATTTTTTCGCCCGGCGGATATTTCAACCATAATTGAATCAATGGATTTTTGATCAATGTGGCATTGGTAAAAATCAACACCTTGAGCCCGAGACGCTTGGCATACAGATAGATATCCGGAAAATCGGGACGCAGCAGCGGTTCGCCGCCGGTAAAACGAACTTTGAAACAGCCGAGTGCTGCGGCCTGTTTGAGAATATCTTTAATTTCCGCGGTGGTCAATTCAGCGGCCTGGGCCTTGGCATCGTGTTCGGGCAAATTGATGAGGCAATGCAGACAATTGTTGTTGCAGCGCTCGGTGAGCTCCATATCGAGATGTGTGAGCCTGGAATTCAGCTTGCGCCACAACTCGGCTTTGTTCGAGCTCACAGTGCGCACATATTTGGATTCAAACGCCACAGCTACACCAACGAATCAAGAATTTTTCTCACGCCACCGGATTTATTAAAATGCAAAATGTAGGTCGGAACACTGTCGGCAATATCTTGCAGCAGAGACAACTCTTTTTCCCACCACTCTTTGGTTTCAAACGGTTTGATCAAACAGGCAATCATGCGTTTGATGGCATCCGCTTTACCGATCGGTTCAATGCGATTTTCCGGGGATTGCTGTAAAAAGAACAACGCCCGCAACGGCGCGCTTTCCGGCGACACCAGCGGGATTTCGCCATGACTCCAGTTGCCATGAATGTAAAATCCATCCGGCCATTTCCGCACAATGATGCGCTCGTCGCACAACACTTGCGCATAATCATGCATTAACTTCACCATGGTGGATTTGCCGGCATCGGAATGGCCGAGAAAAACAAATCCGGCCTCGTTGTATTTGAGGCCGCTGGAATGGAAATAACACGCTTGCCGGTTTGCCAACACCGGCGCCAACATCAACTGGTCGCTGGCCGTCAGGGTCAACGAGTGCAGATCGCCGCGCTCAAATATTTCGGAATCGCGATTGTAAAATCGGCCTCTGCTGTGGTGCTCGTTAAACACCACCAGGCGATGAATGCTATCATCACTTTCAATCGGCGATATCCCCATATACACCCAGGACGTGCCGTTTTTATAAATCGCCCACGGCGGTTTGCGATAATGCAATTTGCTGAGCTGCAAATCCGATAGCGGTGGCAGCTCAAAATGGTGAAAAATGGAGATGACATCGTCGCCAGGTTCGTTTACGCGAAAGGCGTCAAATTTGGGATGGAACGTGGAATCGGTGAACGGCAGATCGCTCTCGACTTTGAGCGTCAATCCGGCTACACTGTAATATCGAACATGGTTCATGCGCCACTCTTGTTTATAGTTTCCGGTTTCTTGCGCCACCTGGCATAAATACTCCACCGGCGCGGAAAACCGGCGATGTTCCAAATAGCCGTACACGCCGCACCAGCGGCAATCGGCGCGGGACGAACACGACCCGCAATGCTCCGCATATTCAGGGCCACCTTTTACAAAATTCTTAAGCGATGGAATAAATCGCTCCCAGCCTTCGGCAACGCTTCCCTGGCGCAAATCGTACATTAACGCGGGTTCGCGTAGGTAGGAGCAAAAAGTCATACGGCCATAGGGATCGATATAAAAATCACGGCGGGTGTTTATGCAGGATTCAAACATATTGTCGTTTTTGACCATCCCGCAGGTAAAGCCCGCAGATCCATTGTCTTGCGCCATGTCCGGTGTATCGAGCTCAACGGCGATGTGCGGGGGCAAACGCTCGCTATCGATGTCTCGATTTTTTTGCTGATTGCCGCAAGCGGACAAATAGAGCCACGGCGCGCCAATGCGCCAATGCGGACTGAGCGATTTGGCCAGTTCGACCATTTGCTCATATTCGTGGTAATTGGATTTCATCGGTATAATTTGCACCACAAATCCGGCACCCGCCTCTTGCAAACGCTGAAAACCGCGCATGGCCGCTTCGTACGAACCTGGGACTCGCGAAACGGTTTCGTATGTTTTCTTTGTGGCGCCATAGAGGGCAATCATTTTATTGCCTTTGCGCTCGCGCAAAAGCCTGGCAATTTTTGGTGTGATCAAGGTGCCGTTTGTGTTCAACGAATAGGTTTTGCTGTGCGCAGTGATATAGTCAAAAATTTCGTAGAAATCGGGCCGCAGCATGGGCTCGCCGCCGGAGACCGACCATTCGCGTGTGCCCAATTGCCGTGCTTGGTCGACAATGGCGATTATCTCCTGCGTCGCCAGCTCGTTTCGCTTTTCTTCAGCGCCAGGAGCCAAACGCACCCAGCAATGCCGGCAATTGTTATTACAACGATAGGTCAAATCGATGGTCGCGCGCACCGGAATTCGGGGCAAGCTGGACATGATTTTGGTCGTGCTATAGGACAGTGCTACCCTCATTCATGATTCACTCAAATATAACTAACATAAACACAAACAGAGGCTTTCGCATAAATTTTTTACAGGGAAATAGAAAACGTGAGATGTTGCATCACGTGACGCAACTGCCACAGCGCCACCGTGTAATGAACGCGCGAAAACAGGATAAAACGAACGCCGGAATTGATGGATTGGGAGTCGTATTCACACAGCACTTGAATTTGCGGGATTAGGGTAAATTCTACACCTGCGAATATTCCGTGCAAATGCCGGTCGTTCGCCGGCAGCCAATCCACACCATATCCGAGATGAAACGTAGCACTGTGAAAAAACGGAAGGGAGAAGAAAGCAGAATTTGAGGCAACAACATAGGTAGCAGCAAAATGCTGCGAACTTACGGGTTCGAGATGAAGCTCCTTTATAGCAAAAAAATCTTGTACTCCAATAGAAATGGCAGGTCTCCATTCATGTTCACGGCAAAGCCGCAACCGAGCCGACATGCTGCGGTCGCCAACGCCGCCCTGCATATTGTCGGGCCGCACAATCGCAAACGTGCCTTCTATAAATGGCAAA
This sequence comes from uncultured Cytophagia bacterium, assembly GCA_964414825.1. Classification (GTDB taxonomy): domain Bacteria; phylum Zhuqueibacterota; class Zhuqueibacteria; order Residuimicrobiales; family Krinioviventaceae; genus CAYPZM01. Next base: position 5,080 of record CAYPZM010000236.1, read on the forward strand.
AAGCCCATGGAGGCAAACATTACGGTTCTTTCGTATGAGCCGCCGTGATAGTTTTTGGCATACAGTATGGGGATGCGGCTGGCGCCAAAGGTGAATTCGCCATCTTGACGAATATCGGCAGTGGGGATGAGCAGCAGCCCACTGTAGCCGAGCATGGTGTTGCTGGTTTGCGCCAGAGCGGCGAGATGAACGAATAAAAAGGATATGACGAGTGTTTTCAACAATTCTCTGATGATCTATTCAATTGTGTAATGGATTGAACGGTTTACGACAGTGACGGCATGGTTCCAGTTACCTCGGGCTTCACTGGGACAAATGTCCCATTCAATTGCCCGTCCGGGATAAAAATCCCGGACGATCGAGAGATAATCAGCTTTTACCTTTGAAAAAAGGGCAATCCGCAAAACGAATTGCCCCTGGGGAATTGTATGAATAGTCGGTTACGGACCGCTTACAAATCCGTGAAAATTGCCATGGCCATGCCCTTGATCGTGCGTACACGGCAAGGTTTTGAAAAACGAAACAACATCGTAATGCAACGAATCATCCACAACAGCCTCGGTTCGTACGCGGGTCATTTCGCCCACCTGGAGACCGAGCACGCGAGTGGCAGCAATTCCTTCGGCATTGGTAATTCCGACGGCCGGACGAACGGTGCCGGGGCCAAGGACCACTTTAAACTTTACCATAACGCCCGGAATGGGTGAATTGTCCTCACGAACCAAGTGTGCAAACAGGAACGGATCGCGGGAGGCGCGTCCCAAAATATCTTCGCTGGCCGTATTGATCAAGCGCATTTCGGGCATTTCTTCTTCTGAAGTGACAGTAAATCCAACCTGTGGTCCGCCATCCAGCAAATCGATACCGGGATCGTACATGAAATTGCGATTCACATCGACCACCACATCGTAATCACCGGGCCAGAGACGAAGCGGGAGATAATATCCGGATTTATTCTCGCCTCGCAAGCGAAACAGATCGATAGCGCCGGAATACTCGTTCATCTGCACATAAACCGGCATTTGATGTGTACCGCTGGTGCGGATGGTCACCAGTTTGTCATCTTGATGCCATGTGTCTTTGTGCGGCGTTACAAATACCGGCACAAAATGCGGTAACGGCAGCATCCAGGACACCACGTCTGCCGGTCGCACCTGCGGTTCCACATGCGCAAAAATCGGCGCCAGGTCATCAAACGTATTTTGCGGCATACCGGTAATGTCGCACGCAATATCCGTTATGATATCAGCACTACCCGGTGCTTCCTGGACGACCAGACCCGCCATTTTGGTAAAAGAGATGACATCACCGTCGTTGAATTCGCCAAACGGTTTCACATCGGCAACAAGATTGTAGCTGCCCGTAACCGCCGCACCCGGCCAAATTAATGTGGGCGGAATGGAGCCATCACCGGCGGGTTCCACAACTTCAACACCACCAGAAAGATCGACAAAACTGTCGCCAATTTCATACTGTTCGTCATCGTCAACAATCCACAGTTTAACGCTATCGGCATTCACATGAAAACCCATGGCATAAACATCATTGCCGACCAGCGACGCTTGTCCCTTAAACGAACCATTCTGCGCAACCGCATGAATTTGGGGATCGGGCGAGATATCGTTGACAATTTCAAAACACATCTCGTAACGCGTCCAGGGATCGTGCTTGGGCGGTTGCGTGACCAGTACGGTGTACTCCCCAGACATGTCCGCCTGAAGACCGTACGGCAGCACGCCCACGTGATACCAGATCGGCAGGTTGGTGATTTTGCCATCCCGATCGGTCACCACAACGGCGCGTTTAATTGATTCTTGACACGAAGCGCAGCCTTTGATCACCTCGATATTGGTTTGCTCCAAAGGAATCAAACCATCCATGGACAAAAAGATGGTCTCATAAGTATAGAACGTATCCTTTTCCAAGCCCTCGGAATTGGTGAGTGCAGTGAGTTCCGCTGCGCTAAAATTGTTAATACCCAGCGGGTCATCGACTTTGTTGGTCGAGCACGTTAACCATACCAGCGTTATCGTGAAAAGAAGCAAAGCAACAGGTACACGATAGCGGTTTGAATCTTTCATCAGATCCTCCCAAAAGTTTAATGTAAGGAAGCCCCTCCGGAATTGGATGCCTGTCAGAATTAATTATTATTTTCGAAACCAGTCGTGCAGCAAATACTCGATTTGCTGCTCATTTTTTTGTGCCCCTTTGACCGCCTCGAACGCTTGTCGCCACACGTTCGGATTATTCCTCACATAATTTGGCGTCAAATGGCGGTATACATAACTCAATTTTGTGCCGGTGTATATGGAGATGCCTGTCTGGATGGGTGCGTGCTGGGTGTAAACAACATTGGTTGCTCGGTAGCTGTACTCGTAATATCGCGGCAGCACAGCTCTAAAAACCCTGGGTGCAGGTTGCTTTTTTCGCGATAGCGGAAAACTGATTGATAATCCGCCAAACTTGTTAAATTCTGTATAGCCGGCGAAAAGGCCAACGCTGCTTTCGTGAAAATTTCGCGACATCTCAAACAGCCATCCCGAATCCTGCATCACATAACGGTTGTGGCTGATGCCGAATTGCATGTTCAAGGCGTCGTGGTAATAGATTGCATATAGCTTGCTGGTGGTCAAATTCATGGGCGAATAGTTCCACACGCCCTCATAATACAGCAAAAAGCCGGTTTGCTCAATATTATAGCCGATTGCCAGATGCCGATCCAAAAACAATTTAAAAACTTCGGCGCCAAAACCCCATCGATTCGGATTAAATACACCAAAACTGACCGAGCCCAGCACAGAACCGGGCAACAGCACCATTTGATTTACGCCCGCTTTGGAAAGTTGAATCTCGTTTTTGAATTGAAAAAATTGATAATTGACGTCATTGTAAAGCGGAATGGCACTTTCAACATAAACCGCAGCGCCACGCCACAACGAGGTGGACAAAACGGGCATAACTTGCAAAAGC
>CAYPZM010000237.1:0-8040 GCA_964414825.1 uncultured Cytophagia bacterium
GTTCGTTAGACTTTCTTTTTAAATTCGCGCAGCATGGCAATGGGACCGGTACGCGCCACTTCCTTGATGCCAAGCGGCCGCATGGTTTCCATGAAGGCATCGACTTTGGCTTCCGAACCGACCATTTCCATGGTCATGGATTTTGCGCTGATATCGACCACTTTGGCGGCAAAGATTTCATTCACCTGCTGAATATCGCCACGTTTGTTGGGCGGGCAATTGACGCGCACCAACACCAGTTCACGATCAACATAATAATTGGCTGTGATATCAATAACTCGAATCACATCAATCAGCTTGTTCAACTGCTTGTTGATTTGTTCGATAATCGCATCATCGCCGCGTACCGAAAGCGTCATGCGTGAAATTTCTTCATCTTCAGAGTGTGCAACGGATAAACTTTCAATATTAAAGCCACGAGCGCTAAACAGCCCGGAAATGCGAGCCAAGACGCCCGAGTGGTTTTCAACTTCCAGATTTATAATATGTCTCATTAAGCCATTCCTCTTATCATTTTATCGATTGGGGCGCCAGCCGGCACCATGGGATATACATTTTCTTCCTCACTGATGGAAAACTCGACGATGACCGGACCCGGCGTGGCAAACGCCTTTTCCAGAGTTGGCACGACGTCTTTTGTAGTTTTTGCATAAAATCCGGCAGCGCCATACGCTTCCGCCAGTTTGACAAAATTGGGTACGTATTCCAGCGGGCACATATCGCCTGAACCATCACAATGTGGAGGACAAGAGAGGTTACGCCGCAAACAGGTGCTGGAAAACCGGCGATCGTAAAAAATACCCTGCCATTGGCGCACCATACCCAGCGACTGGTTATTCAGAATGATGATTTTCACCGGAATTTGATACAGCACAGCAGTCGCCAATTCCTGGATGTTCATTTGAATACTGCCGTCGCCAGCAATATCGATCACCAGCTTGTCCGGATGCGCCACTTGCGCACCAATGGCCGCTGGAAACCCATAACCCATAGTTCCTAATCCACCGGAGGATATAAACGTGCGCGGCCGAACATAATTGTAAAATTGTGCCGCCCACATTTGGTTTTGTCCCACCTCGGTGGTAATGATCGCATCATGATTTGCAAGCCGAGCAACCTGTTCAATCACAAATTGTGGCTGAATGCGGCCATTTTCGCGGTACTGCAATGGATTCTCTTTTTTCCAGGTTTGAATTCTCGCAATCCACTCGGGATGCCGTTTGGTTTCAACCAAAGTATTGAGCTCGGTCAACACATGCTTGATATCGCCAACAACCGGCAAATCTACCTGAACATTTTTGCGAATCGTGGTCGGATCAATATCAATATGAATGATTTTGGCTTTCGGCGCAAATTTGTCCACCTTGCCGGTAACGCGATCGTCAAATCGCGCGCCCACGGCAATGAGCAGATCGCATTCCTGAATGGCATAATTGGCATATGCGGTGCCGTGCATTCCCAACATTTTCAGCGCTTTGGGGTCGGTTTCCGGGAACACGCCAAGTCCCATTAACGTGGTGGTTACCGGAATGTCGGCAGTAAAAGCCAGCTTTTGCAATTCTTGGCTGGCGTTACTGGCGACCACACCTCCACCGGCGTACAAGACCGGACATTTGGCCGCGGCGATCATCTGCGCCGCTTTTTTGAGTTGTTGACTGTGCCCCTTGATTGTGGGGCGATAACTGCGAATTTCCACGCTTTCGGGGTAAGGCATTGACGTTTTTTGTTGTTGGATATCTTTGGGGACATCGACGACAACCGGACCGGGTCGTCCGGTACGCGCCAGATAAAATGCGGATTTTAAAATTTTCGGCAGCTCGTCAACGGATTTCACCAGATAATTGTGTTTGGTCACGGGCCGGGTAATGCCGACGACATCCGCTTCCTGGAACGCATCGTTGCCGATGAGATGGGTGTGCACCTGACCGGTAATCGCAACCAGCGGGACAGAATCCATATATGCGGTGGCCAATCCGGTCACCAAATTCGTCGCCCCTGGCCCCGATGTGGCCATACAGACGCCAACCTGACCCGACGCACGAGCAAAGCCATCTGCAGCATGCACAGCGCCCTGTTCGTGGCGTGTCAGAAAAAAAGGAATGTCTTCGTTGTAAAGCTTGTCAAAAATATCCAAAACGGCGCCACCGGGATAGCCAAACACGGCGCCGACATTTTCCTGTTTTAATGCGTGGAGAATCATTTCAGCGCCGGTTCTCGTTTGTTTCATAACACTTTTCCTTATCTGGTTTACATCTGTACACATTTGCTATACACACACTTGCTCGGTGTGGTGCGAGAGGAGATTTTTTTTGGGTAACGATTTTAAGTTGGAGAATGTTGTGTCTGGTTCGCCTCTTGCACCACGCTGTGTTAACGGAGCAAGAGGGAAATAATGACGATACCTAGTACATGTAGGTCGACTAGAGGATTGTTTATGCGCACGACACCATTAGCGGGCAGGTGTGCCATAGAAGTAATTTGAAATTTTTTGGTGTGTGCATTCACGTTTATTTGAATCCTATTCGCTTTTTAAAGTTCGGATAATTTAGAAAAAAATTCCTAAATTGCAAGCTAAATATCGGTAATGGACTTGTGCGGTAGAAATAAAAAAGGCGGCTTTGTTTAGCCGCCGTGCGCTGACCCCCGGACCCCCCGTTGATTTTTTGCTCCCCCCAGAACTCGCTTTAAAAGTGAGGGTATATACGTATATATACCCTCACCTCTTCCCTCTTTTATGCAGATCGTCGCCCCCACGACCCGCGCGTATTTATATTTGCAATAAGCTAAAAAATATCGAAAAAGTTTTTTTAATATTCTTATTTTTTGTAAGTTCTTGCTAATCTTGGAAGTGGAGAGAGTAAATGGAACCGATCACGCTTGAACAACTTGCAGCAAAAATCGAAAACGGCGACAAAGAAGCGGAACAAGTTCTTTTTCAAAAATTCTCACCTCGTATTGAATTGATTGTACGTTCGCGCCTTCCCAAAAATACGGCCTATCCTGACATGCAGGATATTGTCCATGATGTTACCATATCCCTTTTGGAAGCGCTTCGCAAGGGCTACTATGATGAATCCCGAAAAATCTCATTGCCAACCTATACCGCCGGTATTGCTCACAAACAGGTGGCTCTCTATCTTCGCGGCTTGAAACGCAACAGAGAATATACCCAAGAAGAAATGCCAGAAGTTGAGGATGATCACCCCTCTTCTTTGGATAGAATGATCGATGACGAAGTGAAAGAAAAGTTGATTAGAAAACTCTCGACTCTTAAATTCCTGCATAAAAAAGTGCTCATTCTACGCTTTTATAATGATAAATCCGTGAGCGCCATCAGCAAATTGCTGGGATTTAAACATAAAAAAGTCATCGATCTTACGCACTATGCGCTCAAAACATTCATAAAAAAATGCAAAAATGATGATTATTTTTCGATTTTTAGTCTCTTGTTGCAAATATTTATGTGGCATTAACCGGGGACGACGTGATGAGTTGTAAACTACAAAATCGATATACACGAATCGCCGAATATATTGCTGGCGATATGAATGAAACCGAACAAACTGAATTTGAAGCGCATCTTTTGGAATGTGACGACTGCTTTAATCAGGCACAGCTCCTGGACAGAGCTATACTTCTCATTAGAACCAAAGGCGAAGGCGCTTTTGCTCCGCAGTACGCTCGCGATAGCTGGATGGCTCGGGTGAGGGACGTTTTTGAAAGGCGCCGACATTTTCAGTTGCCCAGATTAGTTCTCGCGCCTCTTTTGCTCGTTTTAGCGTTAGTAGCGACATTTTCGTATTCGTACATGTACTATCATTCCGATGTAAAAACCACATTTGAATTCAATTTCTCTGAAAGCTTTTTTCAAGGAGTGCGAGGGAACGCCGATATTGCGGTCGATGATAGACAACAGCTTAATTATTTATTCTCCAGCGCTATATCGTCTTTTGTGAATGATGATTATGACAAGGCGCTATCCATATTTCAAAACGTGCAAGCACAGCTCCAGACTTTGAATCTGGCAGAAGAGGAACAATTGGAGTGGCAGTACACCATACAACTTTATCTTGGCGCCAGCAAAGTTGGGCTTTGGCAACTACAGCAACCCGGCTATTTTGAATGGCTGACTTTGAAAATGGGACTTGGTGATACGGACTATACCTTGCTGATTGAAGCGAAAGAGTATTTTTCCAATGCTCAACAGCTATCGGTCTCGAGCCAATCGGATATCACACCAAATCAAAATTTGGAATCTATAATCTCCTCAATAAATGCGCGAATGAATTTCAATTAATTTCGCAAACACCTTTTATAAATCCATTTCAATTCTTACATTATAGGGAGGGCTATATGATGACTCGTGATGAGGCTATCGCGAATTGGCAACAAGGTATCAATCTCGTATCCAAAGCAACGACGGTGGAGGAGCCGCTCGTTGAGAATCCACCAAAGGTTAATTCTGTAACGTGTTGGAATAACTGGTTTAACGACCGCAAAAACGAATTTCTTGCCGGAGTTACACTGTTAAAGTCTGTTGTCGCTGAAGGTCCTCTAGACCCACCAAATTACACCGAGATTGCGGCAATTACTGAAATAGCAGCATATTGGACTTGTATAAAGCAGTTCGGCGTAGACTTTATAAATGCCCACCCGGAGATTTATCCGGTGGAATAACGAACCAGGATTGCCTTGCAGCCGTCAAGGCAGAGGAAAAGTTATGCTATGCGGAAGGTAGTACTGAACATTACTTTTTTTTCTCTTGCCTTTTCCATTCTTTTTACCTCTTGTCTGGCTGCCCAGTCGGCTCTAGTCTCCGGAAATCAAGAGATTTTTGGAGACTATTATTCATTTCTCAAGCGCATCGCTGTCTTGCCAGCTGATTCCCAAATTGAACATCTCAAATCTTATATTCAAGCCCAGCCTGGATTTGAACGTCCTTACCATCAACTTTTAACGCTTTATTTTGAACAAAATCAGGTAAATGAAGCTGAACGCTATTTTCGAGATTGTGCTGATCACCCGGAACAAACCAGAAATTGCACCTGGGCGTTGTCCACTTTGGCTGCAGTTCGCGACAGCAACGAGGTCGCCTTTTCTCTTTTAAAAAGTATCTTACAAGAGAGACAACCCACTCCCTATTTGTTGATGGAATTTACCGACTATTTTAGTATTCTGGATTTAAACGCCTCCTTTAAAGAGGTGTTGAATGAGATGCAGCTCTCCCCCCATAATCGCTATATTGCGTTGGCTTTTTACTACAGCAATATTGGTGACTATGCAGAGTGTGACCGCTATTTAAATCGGATTCCCCAAAGCGATGAATTTAAATTGTACGTTTTGCACATGAACGCTTTTGTTCAGCAAGCACACGGCAAACAAACGCAAGCGCAACTTTTGCTGCAAAAAGGTCTCGCTGAAGCAAAAAGATTGGGTGACGAGCAATTTTATATCCAATTTCTCATTTCTCTCACTGGTGTGCTTTTAGAAACGTACCCTGATTTGGCAATTCAGCATTGTCAGGATGCTTTAAACCGCGCAGAAGCTATTCATGACGTGGACCGGATGATTTCAGCCCATGAGATGAGCGCCAGAATTTTTATAAAGAGTCTCGATCTTGATATCGCCCTGGAGCATACTCAAAACGCTATAGAAATAGCATCAAAACAACTGCATCAGCGATCGCTCGCCCGGTTGTACTTGCTATTGGGACACATACAGACACATTTAACCAACTATGCCAAAGCTCTTGAACATTTCGAACAAAGTATTATTTACTCGAGCAAGACCAACGATATCAATTCCAAAATTTCGGCCCTGCGCGCCAAGGGCGATTTGTACATGGAACTTAATTTATTTGATCTTGCCAATCACGAATTTACTCAAGCCATTCAGTTGGCGGATAGCAGTGCGTACCCAATCGGCTATAACATTACCCTCGTCGACTGGGCGGCCCAGCTTTATGAAACGCACAATTTTGATGCAAGTCGAAAGCTGCTGACTCTTGCGATCGATTCCGGTCATTTGTCGATACCGCATTTGGTTTACGCCTATTTTCATTTGGCGACCTGTTACGAAGTGGAAAAAGATTTTAAAATGGCGCTAACAACCTATGAGAAGGTTTGTGAACTTGTCGATACTCATTTTCAGCAAGAATCCCTTCACTATTTTAAAGCTTTGGCGCTACCGCAGCGCGCGAATATCGAGACCCAATTTGGAAATTATCACAAGGCCGATTCGTTGCTTGCAGAACCCATTATTCAAAAAGAGATGCAGCGCCGAATCGCGATGAAGATAGATTTTTATTCGAGCCTCGGCTATTTACGCTTTCGCCAAAAAGATGTTGACGGCGCTGTGGATAGCTATGCCACAGCAGCGTCCTTTGTGGAAAATCATCATGAAAAAATAGGTGTCGAACATTTTCGTATCGGCTATTATGGTCAGACCAGTGAGGTATATCAAAAGCTGGTTGTGAGCTTGTATAAACGCTATCGCGAGCGCCAGAATCCTTCCGATCTTGATCAGATTTTCACAGTATTACAAAAATGTTCCGGACGTTCTTTGCAGGACCTGGCGCCGCAGAAAAAGCAGACAGCGTATCCGCAAGAATACATCAATGCCGTCGATAGTCTCCAGCATTTGCAGCGCCGGCTTCGGGATAGTGTGTGGAAAAATGAGTCGCCGATCACAAATGAGCTGCATGCTCAACATAATGTCGCCCGCCATGCGTTGCTTAATCAACGCGGACTTATGTTGGATCAGATGTCTCGTTCAAAGCCAAAAGAGATGTCCGCAAACGAGCTGCAAGACATTTGTGGCGTTAATAATTTGAACGTTTTGTTGTACCATGTTTCGGACTCGATATCCTTTGCTCTCGTCATTCAAGCTGATACGTTAGCGCTCATTCCTCTCGATATTCAGCGTGATTTGCTCAATACCCAAATTTATAATCTCATGGCCCCTTTGCATGATGTGACGGCTGAAGGGTTGGATTCGGTACAATTTCATGCCAATGTGGCTCATGATCTGTATGCGACAATTTTTCAACCCATAACAGAACAAATCTCTCTCTCGGAAAATCTTGTTGTGGTCCCAAGTATGGATTTGCTGAATTTGCCATTTGAGATGTTGCTTACCGACAGTCCCCAAAGCAAAACCTATACGCCGAGGGATAGCGCAGATTATGCGCCGCTTTTTCTGCAACATAAATACACGTTTACGTACTCGCCGATTTTGGCCCCGCTTTTGAAATCCAAAAAGAAAAAGGCAAAATCTATCATTGTGTTTTCCAATCCAATATTTTATAGCTCGGAAGTGTTGGCGTCGTTGGGTGAGTTGCGATCTGTGTTGCGCTCCATTTTTATGCAGCTTCCGAATGCAGACAAAGAAGCGCAACGTATTGCTGAGACCACACATGCCGTTCAGGTAAAGGGCGAAAACGTCACAAAAGGAGCGGTTCTCAAGGCTATGAAAAAATATAACATTGTGCACATTGCTACGCACGCTTTTGCCGACTCGGTGTTTGATGCATATTCAGGCCTGGCCTTGGCCACCGCCGATGCAACTGACGATGGTTTGTTAATGGGCTACGAGCTACTGGATGTGTCGCTGAAAAATGACCTGATTGTTTTAAGCGCCTGTGAATCCGGCGCCGGCCAGTTTGTTGCCGGAGAAGGTGTTCTTGGACTTCCCCGGCTCTTTTTGCGCGCCGGGGCTCGTTCTGTACTCATGTCCTTGTGGAAGGTGCACGATCCCTTCCCAACTCATCTTATGCCGACCTTTTATGAATTTTATCTACAACACCCTTACACCAAAGCCGAAGCGCTGGCATTGGCAAAACGACAAATCCTGACCAATATCCACTCTAGCGAATTTAACTACAAACACCCGTTTTTTTGGGCAACGTTTTGCATGTACGGCAGCCCGGGTTTGGCCCGCCCCAAAAACCATCGAGTTCTTTTTCTCGGAATTGGTTTTGCCTTGTTTATTGCCGTTGCTGCATTTACGTGTTATAAACGTCGCCGTTAGCACACCCGGCCG
>CAYPZM010000238.1:0-8030 GCA_964414825.1 uncultured Cytophagia bacterium
GCTTGAAAGCGGTTTTGCAGCGTCTCAAGTGCGATTGGAGCGAGCTCGGTTTCCGCAGCATCGAGTTGCACGGCCCACTGATATAAAACGCGGCCATCGGCATAAAGTTCATAAACTCCGGGGACATCGGTCTGCGAATAATAGATCCAGGCACCATTGGGCGTCATTTCGGGTTTAAGGCGGTCAAATTTGTCATCCGGACGCTTCATTTCCAGCGCTTTTTGCACATCTTGTGGCGATAGTTTAAAGCGCAGCTCCTGACCAATTGTATGGACTTGCGGAGCTCGACTTCCGGCGGCGCCGGCATAACCAACCATTCGCGTAACCAACGGTGCGAAAATGGTACGGTGTGTGATATCGGAAAGTTGCACATCGAATCCGGTGGTGACCACCAAAATGCTGCCTTGGCCCAGACGCTGCTCAAACAAAAACGGATCGCCATTGCTGTAGGACATGATGGGAATCATATCGGTGGTTTCTTGAACCTTGATGGCAAAATTAAATGTCGGTTTAGAAAACTCGGATTCCGGCTCCAAAAACACGCCGGAAAACAGCGGGTGCTGCAAATCCGTGGTGCCCAGGGAAAATTGCTGCTCACCTCCGAGAGAACCAATACGATCTATGAACGTTGGTAATCCGAGTTGGCTACCCAACTCGGCGTTGTACGAACGCAAATCGACGCTCTCACCAAGCGTCAAAACCAGACCGCCGCCGTTTTCGACAAATTCTTGCAATTTCTGCACAAAAGAGGGATTAAAATTGGGCACATTGGATAAGAACAGAACATCCAGACTGTCGAGATTCGTCATTGCCAAATGGGTCAGCGGAATCTGCTCGATGTTAAAAAATGAATCTTCCGCATCCGACTGTAGCACCAAGTTGATGTAAATGGTGTCTTTGGGCCGGAGACCGGCAAGGCCCACATTGAGTTGCTCGGGCACAAAAAATGCAAAATCACGCCGATTGTCGTGCAACAGTTCATCATCTTCCAATTCCACATACGCTGTGGAATAGCCGCTGCGATCGAGATTGAATTTGAACGTTTCGGTTGTACTCGAACGGGGCTCCAGTTGCAACGACGATTGCGCCACGCGTTTGCCATCCACAAACAACTGCGCCATGGCATTGTTTGCAGCCCGGTCACCGCTATTTTTCACCGTCACCAAAGCTTCGGCCAATTTTCCGGGCTCCAAAATGGTAGACGTGAGTTGAGAGGATGTAATAGACAAATTAAACAAAGACTCGGTTTCAAAAGGCATCACAAACAGTCGCACCCCCGGAGTTTTGGTTTGCAGAGAGTCCGGGAAGCCGCTTTGTTGCGTATCAGAGAGTAAATAAATTTCTTTGTTGATGTTGGTGGAGGTGTTGAGCAAGCGATACGCCAAGTTGAGGGCAGCCAAAATATTCGTAGTTTGATAATCGAGCTGCAATGTTTTGATCTCGTTTCGTAAGATATCCGGATCGAGAAAGGATCGGCGTGACAGAGCTTGTGTGGTGTCGGTTGTGGTAATCAAAAAAACAGCATCACCGGAATTAAGCATATCCGCTAAATTCAAAGCCTGCTCTTTGGCTTGTTCAAATAAAGTAGCGCCCTTGTTGTCGCGCGCCATGCTCACGGAATTGTCCACAATGATCGCCATGCTGGTTTTGGCATTGGGAGCGGAAACGCCTGAAAGCGATCCCTTTAAACTGGGCCGTGCAAACGCTAAAATAATAAAAATGATGATGAGCGTACGCAACAACAGCAGCAAAATTTGTCGCAATTTGATTTTGCGAATTTGTTGATTTTGCAGCTCTTTGAGAAAGGTAAGCGTACTGAACGGAATAGTTCTCGACTTTGTTCGGGTGAACAAGTGAATGAGAATAGGAAGAGAGGCCGCAAGGAGCCCGAATAATATGACCGGATTTAAAAAGCTCAAGACTGAATGTTACTCTTGTTTTGGATGGAGGACATCTTCAATGAGCTCGCACCACGTATGAATGACCGCGATGTGAGCTTCCTGGATTCGTTGTGAAATTTGTGACGGCACCACCAGCGCCACATCCACCATGGATGCCAGCTCGCCGCCGCCTTTGCCCAACAAAGCGATAGTTTGCATCTGCTTTTCTTTGGCAGTGTTGACCGCTTTGACGACATTTTTGGAATTTCCGCTGGTGGAAAGCGCCACCAGCACATCGCCGGGCTGGCCAAGCGCGTGCACCTGGCGCCAGAAAATGTCGTTTATCGAATAATCGTTGGCCACGGCTGTGATGATCGACGTATCCGTGGTCAAGGCGATGGCCGGAATAGGATCGCGATGGCGAGTTAACTTGCCGATCATTTCCGCGGCAAAGTGTTGCGCATCCGCCGCACTGCCGCCGTTGCCACACAGGAGAAGCTTGCCGCCGTGATCCAGGCAATTAATCATCAAATCCGCCGTAAACAAAATCGACTCGGCGTAAGCATCGGCAAACTGCAGCTTGATGCGGGCGCTTTCTTTGAACTGCTGTTTGATGTAAGAAATTCGTTCGTCCATATTATCTGCGGAAAAAAGAGCGCAACTTGTCGGCAAACGATTCCTGAGTCGTTTCTGCCATAGCCAAAGGTAATGGACTGCCTGCCTCAATCGTGTCGCCGCGTATCACTTTTTTCGGATTGGTTGTAAACAGCAATTCCGCGCGTTCGGGGCCCCATTTTTCACTCACATAATCGTATGCACGACGCAATTTTAATTTTCGCCGGGTTAAATCATGCGCGTCCGTAGCAATGATGTGCACCAAATTGGCATCCATCAATTGATGTGCCACCGTTCGTACTTCGCTTCCAAACACGCCCAACAGACTGCCAGCCGTTACTTGCAGCAACGTGCCTTTTTCAACAAAATTGTAAGCGTAAGAAATATCACGTAAAATACCGCCATTGCGCTCGGGATGCGCGATAATGGGCACCAGTTGATCGGAAAACAGATCAAAAAACCGTTCGGCCACAAATGGTGGAATCATACTCATGGGAAATTCAATGAGAAAATAGCGACCGTTTTGCGCCAGTGTGGCCAGTTTGTGATGAAATTTATAATCCGGCTGTACATACATTTCCGAGCCAACATGCAGGGTAATTGCAATGTTCGCCTCGCCGGCTCTGTGTTTCAATTCTTCAAATTTATCGAGAAATTTTTGTTCTCGTTCCAAATCTTTATTGGAGAGCACGTGAGGCGTACAAATCAATTCGGTAATGCCGTCGCTTTCTGCCTCTTTGAGCATCTGTAAACTTGTATTCCAATCCTCGGCACCGTCATCGATATAGGGGATCACATGATTATGAGTGTCTATAAGTTGCATATATACCACATTGTTAATATCGTTTTTACAGTAAACTCGATTCCCGGCCGCCTGTGTTCCTCTATTCATTTACATGAATGGCATCAGCAAAGGCTTTAATTAGCGCGGGATTCGAGTCTTTTTCAATAATTGTGCCAGTAACTATAAAACTGGCACCGCATAAAACCTTATCACGAGCTTCATCCGGCGTACGGATGCCACCGCCACAAATAATGGGAATGTTTGCATATTTGTGTACAGCGCCCACTACTTTATTGGGGACGGCATGTTTGGCACCGCTTCCGGCCTCCAGGTACACACATTGCATGCCAATATATTGAGCAGCAAGGGCATGGGCAGCGGCAATATCCGGTTTTTCGCGCGGAATGGGTCGGGTGTCGCTCATAAAAAGAGCAGAGGTGACCGAACCAGATTCTATAAACATATAACCAGTCGAAATTGTTTCCAAATTAATTGACTTGATGATCGGCGCAGCAACGACTTGGCCGCCGATCAACGATTCGGGATTACGGCCACTGATGAGCGATAAAAACAAGATGGCGTCCGCATAGGCTGAGATCTGTTTGGTACTTCCGGGAAACAAAATGAGTGGCAGCGAACAGGCTTCTTTTATCGCTTTGACGGTTTCGTCAAAAATATTGGCCAGCAACAAGCTGCCACCGACAAGCAGACCATCAACGCCGGCTGCTTCACAGGTTTTTGCCAAATCTACGGCGCGGGAAACTTCCTGTTTATCGGGGTCGATGAGAACGAAATAGCCGGCTCCTCGTTTTTCTTTAACCGCTAACAGCTTTTCAAAGACCTTCACAGGAGAATCGTTCCTTTCGGATTATATTCAACACTTTATTGTTTAATCATTTCGGCGACGATCTCTTTCGCCTGCGAAAGAGCGGTCTCCAATTTGCCCACATCTTTTGCACCGGCTAATGCCATGTGCGGACTACCGCCACCGCCACCGCCTGCCAAGGATGCGACCTTTTTAACGATATCCCCCGCTTTTAAATTTTTGCTCTTTATTAAATCCTGTGTTACAATACAAACAAAAGAGAGTTTATCCTGAATAACGGCGCCCAAAATTCCAACGCCAGAGCCCAGGCCATCGCGCAACAAGTCGCCCTGTTGGCGCAGCTCATCCACGGAACTTGCCGTAATTTTGGCGGCAATCAGGTTTACGCTATCCACGCTTTCAGTTTGTTTCAGCACATCTTGAATGACGTCTTTAGAGCTGGCCTGGCGCAGTTGTTTGAGCTCTTGCTCCACAGCTTTGCGTTCTTCCAGGATGGCCTGAAGGCGCTGCCGGGTTTCATCCGGAGCGCAACCTAACAGAGACGCGGCCTGTTCAAGTGTGTCATTTCGGCTGCGCAGATAATCATGCGCTTTTAATCCGGTGAGGCATTCGATGCGGCGCACACCGGCAGCTACAGAGGTCTCACTGACAATTACAAATTCGCCAATTTCGCCGGTGGCGCGGACATGCGTGCCACCGCACAATTCACGCGAATAGTTTTCAATTTCCACCATGCGCACTGTATCCCCATATTTTTCGCCAAACAGGGCCGTGGCGCCCTGGGCTTTGGCGTCTTCCAACGACAACACTTTCCATTCGGTTTTGCGATTTGCCAAAATCTGTTCGTTGACCATCCGTTCTATTTTCCGCAGATCTTCGGGGCTCACTCGCTCAAAATGAGTGAAATCAAAGCGCATATGATCCGGATGCACGAGCGAGCCGGCTTGATGCACATGATCTCCCAACACAGTACGCAAGGCTTTATGCACAAGATGAGTGACCGTATGATTACGTTCCGTTGCGCGGCGTCTTGGTGTATCGACTTGGGCAACAACCTGCTCACCCGGACGCGGGGCATCTCCCAAAACCAGCTCGCCAAAATGCACGATGTGTTCGCCGACATTTTTGGTATCATGCACTCGAAATTCGAACGACTCGTTTTTGATCGTGCCGGTATCCCCAACTTGTCCACCGGATTCGGCATAGAATGGAGTTTTGTTCAACACCAGCTTGCCGTTTTCAAATTTGACGACTTGGGCTTCAATTTGATCGGTACTATAGCCGACAAACTCTGTTGCAGCCGCGCCTTCAATAACCATACTCGAATATTCGGCCTCTCGAGACTGGGAGGAGCGCTGGCGCTGTTTTTCCATTTCCGATTTAAATTCGGCAACATCCACAGCAAGCTGTTTTTCTTCCGCCATCAACTGCGTCAAATCGAGAGGAAAGCCATAGGTGTCGTGCAAAACAAATGCATCTTTGCCGGGGAACACGGATTTCTTATCGGCCAAAACTTGCGCGGCTTTTTGCTCAAAAATTTCGATACCGCGGTCCAGGGTACGGCCAAAACTCTCTTCTTCCGCTTTGATGACGCGCTGAATGTATTCTTTTCGTTCTTTTATTTCGGGATAGGCATCGCCCATCACATCAACCAGTGTATCAAGCACTTTGTAGATAAAAGGTTCGTGCTTGTCCAACACGCGTCCAAAACGAGCCGCGCGGCGCAACAATCGGCGTAGCA
This sequence comes from uncultured Cytophagia bacterium, assembly GCA_964414825.1. Lineage (GTDB taxonomy): Bacteria > Zhuqueibacterota > Zhuqueibacteria > Residuimicrobiales > Krinioviventaceae > CAYPZM01. Next base: position 5,847 of record CAYPZM010000238.1, read on the forward strand.
CATAACCGCGGCCTTCGTTTCCGGGAATGGCGCCATCGGCAATGGCAAATGACACGGCACGTACGTGATCGGAAATGACGCGAAAGGCCACACCGGCCTCGCCATCCGAATACGGTTTGCCGGTCAATTCCCCAATGTGCTTGATGAGCGGTGTGAAAATATCGGTATCATAATTTGACGCTTTTTTCTGCATTACGGCCACCAGGCGCTCAAAACCGGCACCGGTGTCCACGTGCCTGGCCGGCAACGGGTGCAGAGTTCCGGTTTCATCGCGATTGTATTGAATAAACACCAAATTCCACAGCTCGATAAATCGGGCGCAATCGCCATTCACCTGGCACACGTGGTCGGGGTCATCCTGTTTGTCACAATAGCCAGCACCGCGGTCGATGTGAATTTCCGAGCACGGTCCGCACGGCCCGGTATCACCCATTTCCCAAAAATTATCTTTTTTGCCAAACGCCAAAATGTGGTCGGGATTAATATCGGTTTGCCGGCGCCACTCGTCGCCCGCTTCATCATCGCGCGGCACATTGTCGGCAGCATCTCCTTCAAAAATAGTGGCATACAGGCGCTCTTTTGGAAGGTTCCATACGTCGGTTAACAATTCCCAGGCCCATGCAACGGCTTGGGGTTTGAAATAATCGCCAAACGACCAGTTTCCCAGCATTTCAAAAAATGTGTGGTGATAGGTATCGCGCCCCACCTCCTCCAAATCGTTGTGTTTGCCGGAAACGCGGATGCATTTTTGCGAATCTGCCACGCGCGGATACTGTGGCTTGCGCGAGCCGAGGAAAATATCCTTGAACGGATTCATTCCTGCATTAATAAACAGCAGCGTCGGATCGTCTTGCGGAATAACCGGAGCGCTGGGTACGAGATGGTGCTCTTTGTTTTTAAAAAAATCCAAAAAGGATTGTCGAATTTCAGCAGAATTCATAAACAGACCATGTTAGTATTCAAAATTCACTTTTAAAATTTGCGGGAAAGATCGCAGGTGGTACACAAATGAGGCTAGTGATGCAAGATCAGGGCCATTTCCTGCAGAGGATTAAAACTGCTTTTCTCTGCACAAGCCGTGGCATCATTCAGGCATTTCGTATCAACGATTTATCCAAACTCCTCGCAAATCTTTAAACGTTGAATTTACAAATATTTTAAATTTTATTCAATGCCTGTTGCAGATCGGATAGTAAATCATTGATATTTTCGATGCCCACGGACAACCGAATGAGGCCATCGCTAATGCCGATCGCGTGTCGCTCCTCTTTGGACAAACTGACATGCGAGGTGGATGCGGGATGCATGATGAGCGTGTCAATCTCTCCAAGACTGGTAGTGAAATTACAAACTTGCACCGCGTTCATTACGGTTTTACCGGCTTTCAATCCGCCGTGCACTTCAAACGCCAGCATGCCGCCAAAGCTGTTCAATTGCGTTTTGGCGAGTTCGTGTTGCGGATGTGTGGGCAAGCCGGGATAAAACACCTCTTTAACTTTTTCATGCGCTTGTAGAAACTCGGCCAGAGCCAGGGCATTGTTGCAGTGGCGTTGCAATCGGATGTCCAATGTTTTTAATCCACGAATCGCCAGCCAGGCATTAAACGGGCTGATGATGCCGCCATAGAGTTTGAGCACTTTATGGATATTTTGAATCGTTCCCGCATTGCTGACGATGACACCACCAATGGCATCACCGTGACCGTTCATATATTTTGTGGCACTGTGCACCACGATATCCGCATCCAATTTTAGCGGTTGAACGATGGGCGGTGGTGAAAATGTACTATCCACAATAAAAATAAGATTGTTGGAATGCGCAAAATCGGCAAGCCGACGCAGATCGGCAACCACCAAATTGGGGCTGCCCAGCACCTCGGTGTACAATATTTTGGTTGAATCGTTGAGGTTTTTCTCGATTTCCTCAAATTCTGTGATATCCACATAACGCGTGTTTACACCAATTTCAGACAACTGTGAATTAAACCAGCCTTTGGTGCCGCCGTAAATGTGGGTGGAGGAGATGATTTCATCGCCCGGTTTGATTAGCGATAAAAAAGCGCTGCTGATTGCGGCCATGCCAGAGGCCGCGGCAATTCCTGCTTCGGCTTCTTCCAACAGGGCAACCAAGTGCGCAAACAGGTCTGAGGTTGGATTGCCATCGCGCGTATAAAAATAGCCGTTT
>CAYPZM010000239.1:0-8012 GCA_964414825.1 uncultured Cytophagia bacterium
AATTCAGCGCATCAAACTGTTTGAAGAGGTCAAGATTCCCGAAGCCAAAGAAAACATTCGCCGCATTCAAATTTTCCTGGGTGATCAAATGACTGCCGAAGTGGTGCGAGGCAAAATCGCCAAAAAGAAAATTGAACGCAAGAAAATGCAAGAGGCGAGCCAGGTATGATAGTCAAAATGAAAAAAATAACCCTCCTGGTCAGCGAGCTCGAGCGCCTCAAGGCGTTGCAGCAGTTGCGCCAGTTGGGCGTGTTGCATATTAGCCATATCAAAAGTCCATCCTCCGAAGATATTTATCGCTTGCAGGCCGAAATTGCCGATACGGAAAAGGCTGCCATAATTTTGGAAGGGGAAGTCGAATCCCCCAAAGAAGATATGGAGGCTTCGGAGCTGGTGACCAAAGCCCTGGAGCTGGCGCAAAAAAAAGAAACGCGACAAAACGAATGGAATGAGAAACGCGAAACCCGCAAGTGGTTTGACCAGTGGGGTGATATTTCGCATGCCTCCATTCAGGCGTTGCGGGAGGCCGGTCTGTTTGTGCGTTTTTATTCAACGGACAAGGATGGATTTAAAACCGTTCCGCCGGACAAAGATATCTTTATCGTACAAGAGAGCAAAGAGGGCGTACGTTTTGCCTATTTTGCAGAGTCCGAAGACGACAAGCTGGACGTGAACGAAATGCGCATGCCCGCGGTTGAAGTAAGTGAGCTGGATGCGCGTTTGGCAGAAATCGAATCCGAGCTGCAAAATCTAAAAGAGGAAATCGCAGAGCTGCGGAATTATCGACCTGTGCTTGCGCCTCACAAAGCCAAATTACAAAAACAGCTCGAAATGAACCAGGTGTTGTACGGCATGGGCGAAGAAGAACAGTTTGCTTATTTGCAGGGCTTTTGTCCTTTTGATTTGGTAGACGAGGTCAAACGCACCTCGGACGCCAACGGCTGGGGTTACATCATTGACGATCCGGATGACCCCTCGGAAGTACCGACCCTGCTACGCAACAAAAAGCCCATTCGTATTGTGCAGCCGCTATTCGATTTTATGGGTACTTTTCCCGGCTATCACGAGATGGATATCAGTTTTGTTTTTCTGCTGTTCTTTAGCGTGTTTTACGCCATGATTGTGGGTGACGCCGGCTACGGTTTGATCTTTTTGTGCGGCACGATTTGGGCGCGCATGAAATATAAAAAAGCCCCTAGCGAGCCGTTTATTCTGTTTTTTGTACTCAGCATCACCACCATTATCTGGGGCCTCATAACTGGCACCTGGTTTGGCTCGCAAGCTATCAGCGAATGGCCGGTGCTGAACATGTTTATCATTGACGAAATTTACAGTTTTGCCGGCACCGACGAAGCGCAAAATTTTATGATGCAGTTGACGTTCATTATCGGCATTCTGCACCTCAGCGTGGCGCGGCTTATGGCTGGATTGAAAAAATTGCCGTCACCTACCGGTATTGCCGATTTTGGCTGGATTTTGATTTTGTGGTGTGTATTTTTTGTCGCCAACCAACTGGTGCTCGGTAAGGAAATGCCCGGATTCGCGGTCTATCTGTTGATTGCCGGTACGTTATTGGTCGGAGTTTTTGCCAATTTCCAAAAAAATATTCTTAAAGGATTTTTGCTCAGCATTGGCAACTTGCCGTTGGATATCATCAGCAGTTTTAGCGATATTGTATCTTATATTCGCTTGTTTGCCGTCGGTATCGCTACGGTAACCGTGGCCTACAGTTTTAATGAAATGGCGAGCGGGATTATGGCGCCGTTTATTTTGGTGCTGGGACACGGATTGAATATCATTCTGGCGATGATGTCCGTTCTGGTGCATGGCGTGCGTTTGAATATGCTGGAATTCTCCGGACATTTGGGACAAGAATGGTCCGGCAAAGAATACAAGCCGTTTAAAGAATAAATTAAAAGATCGTCTTACGAGATCGTGCGTGATATTTATCACGCACGGGAACTGCATTCGGACATTCGTCCGAGAAACATGCAATGAAATTATAACACGAAACAGTATAGACAAATTTTGTAATAACCGAATAATTGAAAGGAATGTATCATGATCGAAGGATTGGGTGACATGAATATGTCGTTGGCTCTGGCGGCCATCGGTTCGGCATTGGGTACCGGTGTTGCCGGTATGGCAGCCATCGGCGCATGGAAAAAAGCATTTGCTGCCAATAAAGCAGCACCCTTTATCCTTGTGGCCTTTGTCGGTGCTCCGCTGTCACAAACCATTTACGGCATGATTTTGCGGAACGCCATTCAAGGCGCCGCTATGCCGCCGGAAACCTACGGCTGGCAGGTGCTGCTCGGCGCTGTCGCGGGTATCGCCATGGGTATGTCCGCCTATATGCAAGGCAAAGCAGGCGCCAAAGCGTCGGACGCGCTTGCCGAAACCGGAAAAGGCTTTGGTAACTATATTATGGTCGTCGGTGTTATCGAAACCGTCGCCCTGTTCGTCATGGTGTTTGCGATGACGGCGTTGCCTTCGTAAGAAATTTTCCAATGGCATTAATAAAGCGATGTTCTATTGCAGAGCATCGCTTTTTATTTTTGGGGAGCTCTTTAATTTTCTTGAAATTAATGATATTTCTTTGTAATTAATATCAGGCGACTTTTTCTCACTATATTTTAAATAATCCTTTAATATATCCACAATCCTGTAATCCAGTCCCCCCAAAATGTGTTTTGGGGATTTCTGGACGTGCTGCAAATTCGTATCGCTCGTTGGGGAAATAAATTGGATAGACTGTCAAAATATCTGCTAAATAAGCTGTACAAATATCCGATTCGAATTGCCTTGCTTCTCAGTATTTCCATGATTGCTGCTTCATCACTAGTTTTGTCTTTCGAATTGAAAATCCCCATGCTTGAAGCCTTTTATAAAGTCTTTCCGTTATTTTTAGGCGAGTTTAGCGATATTGAATTAGCGACTCCGTTAAGCAGGTTAACAGGTCTCGGTGGTCTAGTGGCTGGCGTTGCATTTATTGCTATTCTTGGTGCACGGATTGTGACATGGTTCGTAAATTTATCTCTTCGAGGAGGTAGAATTGTGCAAAAGGTCAACCATAAAAATCACATTATCATATGCGGCTGGAATATGCAGGGTAAGAATATTATTAAACAACTGCTTTCGCCGGATATTGCTGAAAAACGTCCTATTGTGATTCTCGCTCAAATGGAAAAAAGACCTTTGGAAGATGAGAGAGTAGATTTTATTTCCGGTGATCCTACAAAAGAAGAAGATTTAAAACGAGCAGGGATTATGAAAGCAGATACGGCAATCGTGCTGACCGAAATGTGGCAGAATGACAAACTCGATATAAATCCGGATGCCAAAGCCGTGCTCATTACTCTCGCCATAGAAACATTGCGTCCGGATGTTTATACATGTGTTCAACTCTTAAACTCCGAGTACAAAAAGCACCTGGAGCGGGCCAATGTTGATGAGTATATTTGCCTAGACCGTTTGAGTGGCAATTTATTAGTGGCTTCGGCTCTAAATCATGGACTATCCGGCATCCTCGGCGAACTGCTCGAATTTTCTTCGGGAAGTGAATTCTACAAAAAGTTGGTTCCTAATGCGTTAGTTGGAGCAAAGTTTCGGGAGGTTGCTAAATCATTGCACGATGCTCACATGACCGTGATAGCGGTTGAAACAAAAATATCAGTTCCTTGCTTGGATGCTGAAGGTCAGCCTATGTTTGATAAGCACGGAAAACCAAAAGAATGTTTAAAAGAAAGATTGGTTATTAATCCCCAGGAGTACGATTATCCGGGAGATTATACTATAAAAAGTGGAGACCAGTTGTTCCTTTTATCAATTGATGAGCCCTCTGAAAAAGAAATGAGGAAATTAAAACTCTCTCCGAGTATGCCATAAAAATGCAAGGATTTGGGGTGCCGCCAGGAAATGCTTGGCGCCTCAAATCAATTGCATAACAAACTATATAATAACGTGTTCCAGCTATAAAAAAGCCAAGATGCTATTTGTGGGAACATCTTTATAATCTAATATCCAGTCTACGCCAGGTCTCTCACAATTAATGCACGATCTATAAATTCATATCTGTTGTTTTTAATCGGTATCCGCCTATGCGAAAAAAACTTGTTTGCATAACACTCCTGCTGATTAGCACCATATCCTATTCCAACGAGTTCAACTATTATCTGCAGGAGGTATGGAAAACGCAAGGCAAAAATGTCCGAGTTATAGATATACATGGTGATGGTGTGGATGAAATTGCCTCCCATCCGTGGCAGCGAGAATTGGATGTTCTGGATTGGCGCTTTTCCACGTTTCTAATCAGCACGTTTGTACCCGCGCCTCCACAAACATTTGTGGGAGTTGTGCCCGGCTATTATCAAAACTCTGCTTACTTGTATTATCATACGGCACATGGGGATTCGATTGTATATCATGCGATGTTGTGTGGTTCGGCGAAAGAGCAACACTTTGACCTGGATACAGATATAATGACGTTTCATCGTCATCCCGACACTGAAGCGGTTGACTTTTCCCGGCAAACTTTAAGCTATTTTTCTACATTTCGTGACGCAGACGATGATACTTTGGCGCTTTTCCGAATGCATACCTCTTACGATCGACAAGGCATTCGGGGTTTGGCAGCATTTGATCTGAGAACGTTTGCATTGGAATGGACATTTCTATTCGGTCCAAGAGCCGACAAATGGATCATCAAAGATGCAAATAGAGAGGGTGCTGACGAAATTTTTATCGCAACCTCTGCACCATTTAACGGCATCTGTTTTAATGATATCCCCGATAGCAATGCCTATGTCATTTGTGTTGATGCAAATGGGAAATTAAACTGGAAATTTGCTGCAGGTCCATTTTTTACGGCGTGCAATATCGATTTTTTTACAGCGCCCGGGGGCAATCAGCAGTTATTTGTTCATCGACATGGGGGGGCGAAGAATCCTAATTTGGTGCAGGATGCGCTGTGGCTTCTGGATTCGCGCAGCGGACAAATTCTGAATGAGACGAAAACGAGCCATATTACAGGGTTAAACCGAATTTCACATGCCCAAGTTGCTTCTGATTTTAATGGGGATGGCGTAGATGAGGTGGTAATCGGCATGAAAAATGGCTGTGTCAAGATGTATAATTATTTGCTGGATGAAATTGCCAGTTCACAGTACTTTGGTGCTCCTGTAACGGTTGAGGCGGTAGCCGATTTTGATGGGGATGGCCTATTGGAGCTAGCGGTTTATGTTGAAGGAAAAAAGTTGGTCATTCTCTCTAACGAGTTTGAGGTGCTTTGTGAGCATGACCTATCATCGGTTCGCCTTCGTACGGTTTCTATTTGTCGAACCGGCCATACAAATCATATTTTGCTCAGCTATAACGAAAATGAGAACAAGCTTGATGCCCTAATGGAACTCAAAAAAACAAATATCGTTTTTGCAACCTCCACACAGAATATTGAGGAAACGATACTTTTGGTAACTGCTGCTCTTTGTCTGGCTCTAATGATTATCTTTTTCTTGCAAAAAAGAAAATATACCAACCTCATTGACCGAATACTGGGCTTACCAAGAATAAAGGCTAATTCTTTATCGTTAACCCCAAAAGGTAGAATTCTGAATGCCGGTTCTGCCTGGAAACCACTTTTGCAGCAAGGAGAAGAACCGCTAAAGTCAATTTTTCATTGCGCTTGTTTAAGTGCTGACCCGGTACAGGTTAAGCGATTATTGGCGGGCAAACAGTCGGAATTAAATGTTACCTTTAACCAAAATAATGCTATTCAAAGTTTTAGAATCGAAAGATTAACCGGGAAATCGGACCGAGAACTATTATTCTTTCTACATGACAAAAATGAAGAATGGTATGTCAAACATCTAAAACTTTGGGCGCCAACGGCGCAGCGTCTGGGACACAGTATAAAGAGTCCACTAACAACTGTGAGTTTGACATTATCTGATATAAAAAAATCTATCCTATCCAGCAAAAATGAAATAAATGGCAAAGCCGATGACATTCACGAAATCTCCAAACAGATTTCCAAGATTGAGCAACTATGTAACGATTTTATGCGGTTTGCAAAATTTGAACGACCTGAATTAAGACAGCTAGAGATTGACTCATTCATTCATCTGTGGGCAGAAGAATGGAGGCCGAAAAATGCAAAGATCAAGGTACATTTCGATTTACAGGAGAATCTCCCGTTGATTGTCGCAGATGAACGGTATTTAAAAGAGGCGTGCCACCATATTTTTATGAATGCTCTGGAAAGCTTGCAGGGAAACGGTCATATTAAAATTATGACGCAGCAAGTAGAGTTGTACAGTTCGGATTGCTGGGGCAAATCGTTTTTTATTCAATTGAGTATTCACGACACTGGCTGTGGCATTCCTGCTCGATATCTCGAAAATATTACCAAACCGTATGTGTCCACCAAAAGCAGTGGCAGCGGTCTCGGACTTGCTATCGTTCAAAAAAATATGGACATGATGAATGGTAAATTTGATATAACCAGCAGTGAAGGTATGGGAACCACGGTTTCGCTTTTTGTTCCGCAAGCCCCTTGAGACTGCACTCGAGCTTAAAAAACAATCGGGTAAAATATGTTGCTCGCATTTAGAACCGGTAACCAACTAGTTCTATGGAAAGTGGATAAATATTGGCACACTTACTGCTAATGTCCATTTTGCAAGAATAATCGAAAATTGAGATGAAGGGACTTTTATGAAATCGACTATCCTTGTTGTCGATGACAATACAGATTTACTCCAGCGCCTCTCTAAAACTTTAAAACTAACAGGATACAATATACTTGAGGCCATTGATGGAACACAAGCATTGGCATTTTTTGACCACTACTCGGTGGATGCTGTGCTTTTAGATATCTTTCTAACGGATATAAACGGCATTCAAGTAAGCTTGAAAATGATGGCCAAGTCACCCGATATTCCGGTGATATTAATGACCGAACATTCGAGTATGGACGATGCTATCACAGCGGTTAAAAGTGGAGTTTATGACTATCTGGAAAAACCATTTCCTAGTGAGCGGTTGTTAATGACGCTGCGAAATGCGCTGAAGTGGGAGGAAAGCCGCAAAAAAATTAAAACATTGCAGGAACGCCTGCGTGACGAATATAAAATGATCGGCCAATCGAAACAGATTTTGCAGGTTTGCGGTACGATCGAACGCGTCGCCGCCTCCGATGCATCTATTCTTATTTTGGGAGAAAACGGAGTTGGAAAAGAGCTGGTGGCGAGAGCCGTTCATAACAAAAGTCGACGAAATAATGCCAAGATGGTCAATATTAATTGCGCCGCCATTCCAAGCAATCTGCAAGAAGCGGAATTATTCGGGCACACAAAAGGCGCCTTTACGGGGGCCAGCATGCCTAGAGTTGGGCGTTTGGCCGCAGCACACAAGGGAACTGTATTTTTGGATGAAATCGGTGATCTAAAACCTGAAACGCAAGCGGCATTACTACGCTTTTTGGATTGTGGAGAAGTGCAACAAATCGGCTCATCGGAAACTCGGACATACGATGTTCGAGTTGTCGCAGCAACCAACAAGAATATTGCGAAGATGGTAGACCAAGGTGAATTTCGCCAGGATTTGTTTTATCGATTGGCTGAGATACAAGTTACGGTTCCGCCGCTAAGAGAACGTCCTGAAGATATTCAATTGTTACTGGATTTTTTTCTGGAAAAATATGCGGAAGAATCGGGCTGTCTTCGTGCCGCGCTCTCTCCAGCAGCAAAGAACTTTCTTATTCACTACAATTGGCCGGGCAATGTTCGTGAGTTATCGAATGTTTGCAAACGTATTCTTTTGCTGGCAAATGATGGATTGATTGATTTGCCACTGGTCAAAAATGAAGTTGCTCACCCCTCTCTCAGCTCTAATACTTTTCTACCGCTTCGAGAAGCAAAGGATGAGTTTGAACGTAACTATATTAAAAAGGCAATAACCTTGGCAAAGGGAAATGTGACTCAAGCAGCCCGGATGCTAGGTGTGGAACGGAA
>CAYPZM010000240.1:0-8010 GCA_964414825.1 uncultured Cytophagia bacterium
TATTCTCAAGCCGACGGCCTGAACAAACAAAAAATGATTTATGCGGTGATGGAGCACATTATTCGCCAGGATATCCCTCAAGTGGTGATCAACAGCGAGCTGTTTGATTGGGACCCGTTTGACAATATCGTCTACAAAGATGGGAAGCCTCAAGACGTCGAGCCCGAACCAAATGTGCGCTATGAAAAATTGCTGGCCGTGTTTCATGCCGAGCGCCGGGTTGACAAATACTCGCCCAATTTGCCCACAAAAATGGATCGCCAGTTCAAAGCCAATCGCGAAATTCCGAAAGCCGAGTTTCAGGCGCTAATCTCATCAGTGCTGAAAGCGCCCGTGGCCACAGAGATTGCACAACTCATCTCAAATCGCTTGGGCCGAAAACTGCAGCCCTTTGACATTTGGTACGACGGCTTCAAAGCCCGCAGCGGTGTCAATGAAGCCGAATTGGATGAAATCGTTGGCGACCGCTACCCGACGGTTGCGGCGTTTCAAAAGGATTTGCCGACCATTCTGCAAGCGATCAGTTTTGAAACCGAAACCGCAAACTTTTTGCAGAATAAAATCACAGTCGATCCCTCGCGCGGGGCAGGACACGCATCCGGAGCCATGCGACGCGCAGATAATGCGCATTTGCGCACACGCATTCCGCAAGGCGGCATGAAATACAAGGGCTACAACATTGCCATCCACGAGTTGGGGCACAATGTGGAGCAGGTGTTTTCGCTGAACAAAATGGATCACTATATGTTGAATGGCGTGCCCAACAATGCCTTTACCGAGGCGTTTGCGTTTGTATTTCAATCGCGCGATTTGGATGTGCTAGGGATTGAGCAAGCCGATACCGATGCCGAACATCTCAAAGCGCTCGACACCTATTGGTCCACCTGCGAAATTGCCGCCGTCGGATTGGTGGACATGCGTGTGTGGCACTGGCTGTACGAGAATCCCGATGCCTCCCCAGCGGAATTGAACGAGGCGGTCAACCGCATCGCCAAAGAGGTGTGGAATGAGTATTATTATCCGCTTACCGGCGTCAAAGATGCCATCATTCTCGGCATCTACTCGCACATGGTGGCGTATGGATTGTATTTGCCGGATTATTCCCTCGGCCACATCATCATGTTTCAGATTGAAGATTACCTCAAGGATAAAAATTTGGGCACAGAAATGGAACGCATGTGCCGCATTGGCCGTTTGACGCCGGATGCCTGGATGCGTCAGGCTGTGGGCAGCCCAATTTCGGCGCACCCGCTGATTGATGCTGCAGAAATAGCTGTCAAGGAGATCAAATAAAGTCTACGAGAGGAGAGCGTATGAACCGGAGAACGTTTTTAAAATCCGCAACGGCTGGTGCGGCGTTTACCATTGTGCCGGCCAGTGTATTAGTCAAGCCGGGCCGCACGGCGCCGAGCGACAAACTGAACATTGCGATGATCGGCGTGGGTGGCCGCGGCCGCCGCAATTTGGAAGGTGTGAGCAGTGAGAACATTGTGACCATGTGCGATGTCGATCAACGACGCGCCTCGGAAAGTTTTCAAGAGTACCCCAAGGCAACAATTTATACGGACTTTCGTGTGTTGCTGGACAAAGAATACAATAACATTGACGCGGTGGTGGTGAGCACACCGGATCATACGCATGCCCCGGCGGTTATGGCGGCGCTTCAGTTGAAAAAGCATGTCTATTGTGAAAAGCCATTGGCGCATTCGCTGTACGAGGTGCGGAAAATTACTGAAACCGCGCGCGAGGCCGGTGTGGCCACGCAAATGGGAAATCAAGGTCATTCTGCTGAACACATCCGATTGATGTGCGAATGGATATGGGACGGTGCCATTGGCGAGGTGACCGAGGTTCACGCCTGGAGCGATCGGCCAACGGGCGGCTATTCGTTTCCCGTGGCCCTGCCGCGACCGACCGATACGCCCGAGGTTCCGAAAAGATTAAATTGGGATTTGTGGCTCGGCCCGGCACAGTGGCGGCCGTATCATCCGGCCTACGTGCCGGGAATGTGGCGCGGTTGGGTCGATTTTGGCACCGGCGCGCTTGGCGATATGGGATGTCACATCATCGACCCCTCATTTTGGGCGCTTCAACTGGGCGCACCGGAATGGGTGGAGGCCAATACCACGCATTATCAAGAGGACGTAGAGCGCGAAACATATCCGATTGCTTCCATTATTCGCTTTCAATTCCCGGCACGTGAGGGATTCCCGCCGTTGCGTCTCACCTGGTTTGATGGCGGATTGCTGCCGCCGCGACCGGAAGAGTTTGAACCGGGACGTCAGCTCGGCGGCAATGGCGAAATTATCATTGGCAGTAAAGGAAAAATGATTCATGGCTCGCACGGGGCCAGTGGTGTGCGCATTTTCCCGGAAGAAAAAATGCAGGCGTATGAGCGTCCGGAGCCGTCTCTTCCGCGTGTAAAAGATCATCATCAGGATTGGATTCAAGCGTGCAAAGGCGGTGAACCGTCGAGTGCCAATTTCGATTACGGTGGTTCGCTAACTGAAATGGCGTTACTCGGCGTATTAGCAGGACGTATGCGAAATCGCAAACTGTATTGGGATGCGGAAAATCTGCGTATTACCAACGACGATGAGGCGAACGCGCTGGTCAATCCGCCTTCTCGCGAAGGTTGGAGTATTTAAACGAAAATTAGATATGATCGGGCGGGATGGTCATCCCGCCTGATTTATCCCGGAGATATGATCGAGCGGAATATTTATCCCGCTTGCACACTTTGGAACATTCGTCCAAAAAAAGTTAGAATGAAAGATCGTCCGGCCCCTTCCGCAACATCGCCGTCAACTCCTTCACCACTGCCTCGTTCTCCGGCTTGTCGACAATATTTACATTCTCATTCGGATCAGTTTGATGATCGTACAACATCCTCGCATATCGCTCGCCTTCCTCTGTGGTCCACTCCGTGTACGCATACCGTTCAGTCTTGACAGTCTCGCCGGCATACCAGCGGCTAAACACTGCCGGTTTCCAGGCCCGATCCGGCTTGTCCAGCAGCGGCGCAAAGCTGTCACCTGCGAGCTGCTCGGGCTTGGGCAGCTCCGCCAAATCGCACAGCGTCGGAAAAATATCCACATACTCGGTGAGCGCCGAACTTTGTTGGTTGCCCCTCTTGCCCGGCGCTTTTAAAATGATCGGCGCTCGTAACGACGTTTTAAAATTGCAGTGTTTGCACCACAACGTGTGCTCGCCCAAATTCCAGCCGTGATCGCCCCATAAAATAACAATCGTGTTATCCGCTTCACCGCTTTCGTCCAACGCCTGCAACACGCGGCCAATTTGCGCATCCGTATAACTGACGCAGGCATAATAACCGTGAATCAGCGTGTGCGCCATCTCATCCGAGACCGGTCCGGTCTCCGGAACGCCATAATAATTGCGCAGCTCGCCAAAATTGTGAATCGCGGCATCGGGCGCGTTTTCCGGGCGATAATAATTGTCCGGCAGATTGATATCCTCTTCCGAATACAAATCCCAATATTTTTTTGGTGCATTAAACGGTAGGTGTGGCTTGAGAAATCCAACCGCGAGGAAAAACGGTTGATCCGATTCAGATAGACGCTGAATATCCGCAACGGCACGGTCGGCAATTTTGCCGTCATAGTACGCATTGTCCGGGACCTCGGGCCACTCGTACGGCCAGGCTCTGCCATTATCCTGCTCGGCAGCAATGTCTTTGTTTTTCTCACTCTGATAATCGCGCCAGTTTTTCTGTTCACCCTTATTGGGATAATCCGGTCGCCACGTCTCCTCGCTCCAATGTGCCGCATTATCCTCGCGATGATGTGCTACTTTGCCGAGGCTGATGGCATAATAGCCGTGCTGTTTAAAATGGCTCGGCAGCGTCACGGCATCCGGCGCATCCTCTTCCATGCGCGTGTAATAGGTAACGAACCGATCGCGCGTCGGCCGTATGCCGGTCAGCAAGCTGGCGCGCGAGGCGCCGCATACCGGCACATTGCAAAACGCATTGGTAAAAATCGTGCCTTCGGAACCGAGTTTATCGATATTGGGCGATTTGACGATCTTGTGCCCAAAGCAGCCCAGTTCGGGGCGCAGATCATCCACGGCGATAAACAGCACGTTGGGTTGCTTTTTTTGAGCGGAGCATTTCATTAACGCGCTGGTTGCCAATGAGGCCGCTGCAAAACTCAAAAATTGACGCCGATTCACGTTCATAATGGTCTCCATTTTCATGTTGGTTTTCTTGGCTTGAATGCTATTTTTCAAGATAACAATTACCGGCTTTTTATCAAACAAATCAAACAAAACGAGGTGACAGCATGCAACTTAGCCGAAGACGTTTTTTTCAAGCAACAGCGGGATGGACAGCGGCGTTTTCATTGTTCAACAACTTTAGCCGTGCGCAAACAAAGGGCGCCGTCATTTTGTGCAGTCGTGGCGAAGAGTGGGGCCGCAAAGTATTGCAGCCGGCCTGGGAAAAGCTAAACATGACGAAAAGCATTTTGGATGCAGTCGAGGCTGGCGCCAATGTGGTCGAGCTGGATCCGGAAGACGATTCGGTCGGTTACGGCGGTTTGCCCAACGAACTCGGAGTCGTGCAATTGGACGCCTCGATAATGTACGGTCCCACACACAAATGCGGTTCGGTGGCCAGCCTGGAGAATATCAAAACGCCGTGCTCGGTCGCGCGTTTGGTGATGGAGCGAACGGATCACATTCATCTTGTAGGCCCGGGTGCCAAACAGTTTGCATTGATGCACGGTTTTGCGGAAGAAAATTTATTAACCGAGGCCGCGCGCCTGAAATGGCTGCGGTGGAAAGAGAATTTGAGCGATAAAGATGATTGGTTCCCACCGGATGATGGCCTTTACGGCGACGAAGAACGCAGCACCGGCACCATCAATGTGCTCGGCATGGATGACAATGGCGATCTGGCTGGCATTACTACCACCAGCGGACTCGCCTGGAAAATTCCCGGCCGCGTCGGCGATTCACCCATAATAGGCGCCGGGTTATATGTCGACAATCAAGTCGGCGCCGCCGGAGCGACCGGTCGCGGCGAAGAAGTGATTCGCACCTGTGGCAGCTTTTTTGTGGTGGAACGCATGCGAGCCGGATTATCGCCCCAGGAGGCGTGCGAAGCGGCGTGTCAAAAAATTATTGACATTAACGGCGGACCGGATAAGGTAGATTTTAACGACAAATTTGTGGCTGTCAATAAACGCGGCCAGGTCGGCTGCGCATCCATCCGCAAATCGCGCGGCAAAGCTCCGGAAGTGGCGTTTATTTCCAAGAGCGGATTCAATGTGCGGCAAGGGACGTTTTTGATTTAAAGAGAAAAACGAATTGCCTCAAGCGCACCGTGCTAAAAAACATAAAATAATAATTTGTGTTCATGTAAAACTCTCAAAATTCGGAGAATGTTGAAATTTTAGCTAATTGATTCTTATAGTCTTAGGCTCTTTACGGTGATTTTGTTTTTAATTAAACTTCAAGGCGCCAGCGATGCGATCGTGAACAACCGCACCAATCCGAAAATATTCTTGTTTTTTTAGTGCCACGATTGTAACTTGTCCGGCTTGAATAATTTTGAAACCCTGTAACTAGGTATATTTGCGGCGTGAAACTTTCTGAACTCAATATAGTCGGCTTTAAATCCTTTGCCAAAAAGACCAATATTCTGTTTGACGATGGCATGACCGCCATTGTCGGCCCCAACGGTTGTGGTAAAAGTAATATTGTAGATGCCATTCGCTGGGTCATGGGCGAGCAACGCAGCGCTGCCTTGCGCAGCGAAAAGATGGACAATGTCATTTTTAACGGCTCGACCAGCGCCAAAGCCGTGGGCATGGCCGAAGTATCGCTCAAAATTGAAAACAGCGCGAATGTGCTGCCGGTAGATTATACCGACGTGGTAGTTACGCGCCGTTTGTTCCGTTCAGGCGAAAGCCAATATCTCATCAACGGCACTGTGGTGCGGTTAAAAGATATCGCGGATTTGTTTATGGACACCGGCCTCACCGGTCAATCCTATTCTGTTATCGAACTTCCGCAGGTTGAAAAAATTCTCAACGGCCAGCCCGAAGAGCGCCGCCGCATTTTTGAAGAGGCCGCAGGTATCACCAAATTCAAACAACGCCGAAAACTGACGTTCCGAAAAATGGAAGCTACGGAAAAGGATTTGGTTCGCGTTGAAGATATCATGTCCGAGGTGGAAAAAACCGTGCGCAGCCTCAAACGCCAGGTCACCAAAGCGCAGCGTTATCAAGAATTGGCGACCGAGCTCAAAGATATTGAGATTCGCCTGGCCACGCACGATTTTACGCACATTCTGAACGAGCTGGAGCCGCTGCAAACCCGGCTCGATCTGTCGATAAACAATCGCGAGCAAGCCGCAGCCCACCTGGCCCAGCACGATGCAGAGTATGAGAAATTGCGCAAATTGTTGCTCGACCTTGAAAAGCAACTCTCCGAAATTCAGAATCAGTACAATCAAGCGTCGCGTGAAATCCAAAAGTTTGAAGAGCGCGTGTTGGTCAATAGCGAGCGAGTGCGCAGCTTGAAAGAGATGCAGGAACGCTACGCCAGCGAGCGCGTGGGGTATGTTGAGCATTTGCAGGATTTGGAGCAGACGCTGGATGAAGCCAGTTTTGAGACCAAAGAAGCGCGGAAAAATCTCGAGACCGCACAAAGCGAATATTCTGAACTAAATTCCGAATATCAAACCATTCGCAAAAATTTTGAAGAAAAGCGGGCGCAGATCAAAACCGCTGAAACGGACATTCTTTTTCTCACTGAAGAATTGTCGAAAAAGCAGAATGAAGGCGAACGCTTGCGCGCTACCGAGGAAAATTTAAGCCAACGCTTGCAGCAGCTCGAAGACGAAATCCAATCGTTACGCTCCTCTTTGCAGAAAAACAAAGAGCAACTCAAAGAAGAAAAACAGCAGGAAGCCGAGCTGGAGCGCGATTATGATAACGTACAGGAGCAGCATCGTGCTGCTTTGCAGCGCGCCGAAGACGCCAAAAATGCGCTGGAACGGCTCAACAAAACCGATCTGCAGGACCGCAACCGCATTGAAGTGCTGGAAAACAATGCGGAGATGATTCGCAAAGTTTTGGAAAATTATCAGGATTATCCGGCCGGTGTGCGTTTTCTCGCTACCCTGAAATCCGAACACTTTAGCACCTTTGGCACCGTGGCCAATATCATCAAAGTGCAGCAAGAACATCGAACGGCTATTTCTGCAGCGCTGGGCGAGCGCGCCACCTATCTGGTCGTCAAAGACGACAATGCCGCCTACACGGGTATTGGCTTGCTGCAGCAGGATCGTAAAGGAATTGTGTCGTTTTTGCCCCTTGGTGCGTTAAATCATCCCCACCCCGAACATCCGCAAGTCGACGATTTGGGTGTGATCGGCTGGGCCAATGACATAGTGCGTTGCGAGGAGCGCTATCAACCGGTCATGAATGCTTTACTGGGGCGTTATCTTGTGGTGCAGGATATTGAGACCGCAAAACGTGTTTTCGACCGAGTCCAGCCGCATCGGATCAATATTGTATCGCTGGCTGGCGATGTGCTGGGGCACTGGGGACTGGTTCGCGGCGGCGGCCACAGCAAGCGGCAATCCGATATTGTGGGCCGACAGGAAGAGCTGGCCCAGGTGCAAAATGAAATCAAGACGCTCGAACAGGGGTCGGAGCGTCGGCAGTCGCAAATTGCCCAAAAAGAAACCGAAGAACAAGACGCTCGCGCAGAGACCGCCACATTAGCAGCGCGGCTCAAAGAACTGGAACGTCAGCTTTCGGATAAGCGGCTTGTGGTGGGGCGTTTGGTGTATGAAGAACAGCGACTGCGGGAATCGATCGAGCAACAACAATCGGAAAAACATCAAATAGTCGAACGCGTGGGACAGCTTGGGCAAAATTTAAAAACTCAGGACAGCACCACCAATAGCTTGCAAGAAAAACGTTCCGCATTGAATGATTCCTTGCGGCGGTTGGAGCAGGATTATAATTCTATCGA
>CAYPZM010000241.1:0-7995 GCA_964414825.1 uncultured Cytophagia bacterium
TGTTGCCGCCGTCGACATCCATCCGCCAGATGGCATACCGGCCGTCGTTGGTCGACGCCCAGAGAATGTAGCGGCCGTCGGGCGAGATGGAGGGATTCGTGTTTTCACCGAAATTGCTTGTAAGCGAAACCTGCTGGGCACCGTCCGCATTCATCATCCAGATGTCTTTGCTGCCGGCACGGTCTGAGACAAAGACAATTTTTTCTGTCAAACCGCCTCCCGGGACATACCCGGTTCGCAATCTGCTCGTTGCTTGAAGGATGAAGATAACCTCCTGAAGAGAAAGCTTCTCGTCGCCGTCGACGTCCTTATAGGCATCGACAAATGTTGTGGGAATGCCTGAAAGCACCTTCAGGCCGATGATAGCATCTTCAATACCGATACTGTCGTTTCCGCTCAGGTCACCTGGTCCTTGAACCGGCTCACAAACATCCCCGATGCCGTCTCCGTCCTCATCGGCCTGGGTCGGGTTGGGGGTATAAGGACAATTGTCGTCACAATTCTCGGCCTGTCCGCCGGTGCAGGAATTGTCGCCTGCTATGCCGCTTTGATCACCGTCGTCCAGGATGCCGTCCCCGTCTGAATCAAGTGGTGGAATGGTGCCGGCGCCTGTCAACTGGCAGCACAGCGGGCTTTCGTCCGGATCGTTGCTCGTGATGCAGACGCTGGCCGATTTGGTGCCGTCTGACGTTGGGTTGAAAACGATCTCGATTTCCTGTGATCCCTTGGCGGGAATCGTATACAGCGGGTTCACCTGAATATGCACAGCGGGCCCGAATTGATCGGCATCCGGGCCGGAAATGGATACCCCAGTGATTTCAAGGGTGGCGGTTCCATCGTTGTAGACCGTCACGGTTCTCCTGCTCTCAGATCCAACCTCAACGGATCCAAAATTGACCGGACAGGGCACAACCCGGATGTCAGGGATAGGGGCAGTGATTGCGTAGGTGCCGCTTATTGTGGGGCTCGGATTCCAATCTGTCTTAAAAGCCTTGGCTTTGATGGTGGTCGTCGCAGCCACATTTATTGGAGATGAGTATACATTCGAGCTTGCCGTCGGCTCACTTCCGTCGGTTGTATAACGAATTGTCGCACCTGCTGTGGCGCACAATAGACTGATGCTCTGGGCGCTGCCGTATTCTCCAGGGACTGGTGACAGCACCGGGGTCGCTAACGTTCCGGTGATGGTATAGGTACCAGTAGCTGTGCTGCTCGGGTTCCAGCCGCTCTTGAATGCCTTTGCCTTGATGGTGGTTGTGGAGGTTACGTTGATCGGCGATGAATAAATAGACGAGCTTTCCGTAGGCTCGCTGCCGTTGGTGGTGTAACGGATTGTCTCTCCATCTGTGGTACATGACAAACTGACACTCTGGGCGCTTGTGTATATACCGGGTACTGGCGACAATGACGGCGTCGATACAGTGCCGGTGATTGTGTAGATGCCTGTTGCTGTTCCGCTCGGGTTCCATCCGCTTTTAAACGCCTTGGCCTTAATGGTGCTTGTAGCAGACACGCTAATCGGAAACGCATAAATATTAGAGCTTTCTGTCGGTTCGCGGCCGTCGATTGTATAGTAAATAGTTGCTCCCATTGTTGAGCACGAGATGCTGACACTCTGAGCGTTGGTGTAGGTGCCTGGTAACGGAGAAAATGTCGGAACTGCTATTTCGATTGGATTAAATTCGGCGAAAACATCCCAGATCATGCGTGCGTATTGGTCGCCATCATCCAGAAGTCCCATGACGACATGATCTCCATCCTCGATATCAGCCAGGGCCAGGGTGAACGCGGAGTCGTTCCCGACCGGTTTACCGTCAACGAACCAGGTTGTCATCAGCAAGGTATCGTCCCCATCAGGATCTGTTCCCGAAAGGGAGAAAGTCTGGGAAGTATTGACCGAATCTAGGATGACAGAATGATCAGCCGGCTCGTATGCGGCTATTTGCGGAGCCTGATTTTCCAGGACATGAACGTCTATCTGTATGCACGGCCAGCCCTGCTGGTCGAAATGAGTGCTACTAGACGGATACTTGTCAAATGATGTATGTGTCGTGTCCTCACCGAGGGACAACCGGATCTTCAGCCAATGGTCACCGCTGGTACCGGGAGTGAACCTCAGCGTGTACCTCGATGATGAACCGGCCTCGAAGTCAGGATATACGAAGGAATACAGTTTATTCGTTGCATTAAACGTGTGACCATCCTTGTGCCAGATGAGATCACCAATGTTGTGCTTGGTCAGAAATGGGGTCAGCGCAATGTCCAGTTCGTGAATGTCATTAGATGAAGAAATGTCAAAATAGCTGAGCCCGGCATTCCCTCCAGTGTTGGCAATATCAACAACGATTTCTGCCGTTTCACCATGCTTTATCTGGCTTGGGGCAGAGACCACGGTGATTTGTGGTGTCGGGTTGTTCGGTACGACGGGCAGAAGTCCGGAGTTCAGCCGCTCGATAAGCGCATACGCTTCAGCCGATGTGGCAAAGTAGGCGTTGATCAGATTTTCCCGTGCTGAGCTATACTCATCAATATCATCTTCAATATATTTTTTGGCTTCATCGTAATATCCGAACAGGTCCCTGAAGGCGTTCAGCCCGCCCATCGGATCAAGAATGAACACAGAATACCAGTGACCATCGAGAACAACCTTGTGTTTTTCCAGAATGTTGCAGGCAAGTTCCTGGTTCAAGATTGTCACCTTCAGAACTTCACGAATTTCAGCCATGCTGGTCATCTGACTGACGTCTTTGTCTGACAGCCACTTATATATCTCTTTTTCCAGGGTCATCTGCAGGGAGATGTACCTGCATGTCTCAATGCTGCCTTTGATACTTTCATAGGTGCTGAACAGCCCCCAGAAGGCACCGCCAGCCAGGGCCATGACCTTTGGATTCTTCAGACCGATATGGGTCAATATTTTCTTAACCGCCTTGGTTCCGAACTCTTTTCCGTATTTATTGATCGACCAGTCCGTCACCGCTGTGACAAAGTCATCAACGGTCTGCACTCTGGCGTCAATCATGTTGTCAGCAAGGCACTGGAAATATCCGGTGTTCGGATCGTTCATGTTTTCGAGGTGGGTGATCGCCATTTCAATGGCACAGAGCAGTTCGGGATCGTAGTTCGCAGTTCCCGTATCTGCCAGCTCCTGAAGGATCTTTTTTAGCAGTTCAAGACGTTCGAAAGACTCAGCGTTGATCGAGAGATGCGCCAGTATGGCTCCGCATACATCCCCTGCCATTTCTGTGAGAAAGATGGCGTCACCAATAATAGTTTTAAACCGTTTGAGATTTTGCGTGTGACGCAGCTTTTCTGCATCGGAGAGCAGTTTGCTCTGCTCAACTCCCAAAATAAGGTCGCCGAGCAGCGTAATGAGCTGCGCCTTTTCAATATCACCGAGTTTACCTTCGATCATATTGGTAATGGTTTCGACAACGGCATTGTCCCCGATATCCTTGGCGATTTTCAGATATTTCTGGAGCGCACCTATCTGCGCCAGTTCGGGCTGATTGATAACCTTGTTTTGCTCTGTGGCAATTTCGATTAGGATATCTCGGTAGACCCTGTTCCGTACATTGGGATTGTCTATGCCTCCGAAGCTGGTCACACCGTCGTAATAGACCGCGCTGAATTTCATTGCCTCGGCAATAGCCGCCTTAGCGTGCATGAAATCGTTCTTGAGGTCTGGGTAGCATGGGCCGTATTGCTCATCGGTGCGGTATTCATATTTTTCGGCCCATTCATTCAGGTCACTGATCATCGAGTATAGTTCCCATCCTAAAACTAGCTGGTTCTCTGCCATCAGTGCGAGATAATTCTTTTCCTCTGCTGTTAAACCCTCGTCCGGTTCGAAGTTAATGCCCTGAACTGGTTCGTTGCCGTTGTTTATCCAGTACTTGAGCGGTTCCCCAGTAATTGATGGACTGGTCTTGTGCTTATTGAGTGATAGGGAGTACTGTGTACCATTCCATGAAACCGTACTCCACGCTTCCCATTCGTACGAACTGCCGGTGATGGGAACCGAGATCCAGTCGGTATATTCGTAACCAAGAACATAGTGCTGGTCATGGATACCGAGAATGACATAATAGTTTTGCCCATCATTGGCATCGCAGGGCACAGTGTAGGGGAAGTCCACTACTTTCTGTTCACCGCTGCTGAAATAGACACTTTTATCCTCGGATGGCACCATCTGGTGAGAATCATAAAGGACACCATCTCCGTGATCTGAATTGTTGTCGATATTCAGACTGATGATAGTACTGCCCGGAGCGCCGTTATTTATTACAGTGGCTTTGGCAACGATACTCTGACAGGGGTTGAACTCAGCAACCTCCAAACCTGACTCCGCGTCGTAAAACTTTGTTGAGCCAATCGTGAGAATCGGAAACTCGAAGTTAGGATCTACTTTAGTCATGAAAAAATCGCCTGGACTCTTAGCTGTATAATTCACCTCGTCATTCCAATCGATGAAGATACGATCTATTTGAAGCATATTGCCTGTGGCCGTGTTGAAAAATTGATTGTTTACGGTTACTGCTCCATGGAACCCTGCGTTAACAACCATAGCTTCGACCTGCGAGTTTGAGGCGGTAAAAGGATAAGAAAAGAAATGCACATCTGTCCCAAGCTTTGCTTCTATGACGGATTTACTGCCGGTGATTTCATCCTGTGCGAGGCTGGGCGCCAGTGATGCCAGATCCGGGTGTGTTCGGGTGTGCGCCCCAAAAACCATTCCGTTATCCCGCATCGTCAGAATTTCGGACCACAGCAAATGCTTTGCAGGGTGTTGTTGTTCGGTGGCGTCCGGCTCCCACTCGTTGGACGAATGCCTGGCTGAATCTCCAATGACACCGGTAATGATAAAATTGATGGCGTTGAAGCCCTGCTGCCGTAATACTGGATAGGCATGCGTATAAAAGTTCCGGTATCCGTCGTCAAAGGTGATGACGATGGGTTTGCTGGGTAGTAAGCCTGAGCGTATTATGTATCGGTAGACATCATTAAGCGAAACAGACTGATAGCCGTAAGCTTTGAGAGCTTCCATCTGTTGACTGAAACTATCGGCACGGACCCAGTATTGAGTGGGAGCAACATTGTCTACCTTGTGATAGCTGAGTATGGGGATGGTTATGTTGGGTCTTGTTTGAATGGATAGATAGCTTGATTCCTCATGAAAATCGTATAGATAAGTGGTGGTTGAAGGTTTGGAATTGTGCAGACCCCAGGCTACATCATAATCCCCTTCAATCAAATCCGGCTTTATGTAAAATGAACGCTGGTGAGTTGATACCCCAGGGGGAGCTGTGATTTCAATATCGCGATTTTCGTCGTCAATCCACTCAGAGGTACCGTGCTTTCTTATAGAAGCACCTAAACCTACCGTCAGGTTACTGCCAGTCGGATTGTTAATTGTATAATTAAAGGTCATTATTTGGCCTGGAACGGCTGCTGATTCGGAAGAATAACCTGTCAGGTAAGGATTCGTAACATTCACCGTAAATTGATAACAGTAAAACTCCTGTTGATCCTGATATGAAGTCGTACCTGCAGGGTCTCTGAACCAGGTTGTGGAATTATTGTCCTGCATGGCTGAACGAATCAAAACCCTGAATGACCGAGGTGGGCCTGGTTTTTTCGGTTTCACACGAATGATTATAGAGTGGGACTCGTCTGCGGTCCAAATGCCGGGATCAAAATCTGCTGCCTCCATGAGAGGATATTCCGCTTTTATTTGAGTTGTAGCTGTGTTGATAATGCTGTTGTGTGGATAAATTTCATCATAATCGGTATCAGAGCTTACAATAGTAATGTCTGCATCATCGCCCTTTAAAGACTTCTTATCATTGCTAAGCACTCCTCCAACATTTGGTGCATCCGGGAATGAAACAGATATACTACCTTCTGGTGCATCACCACCATTGTTTTTCAGCGTAATTGACACATCGAAAGTTTGGCCAAGCAATATGCTATTTTTAGAGATTTCTTTTGATGTTATCTGCGGTGATGGATCAGCTTCGCTGATAGAGAACAGATCTTCCTGCCACATGAAATTCTGATCATCCGGGCCATTGCCTAAAGTATCATAAACTGCATTCCAGTCCTCGCCTTCCCTTATAGCAGCCATTACGTCGTAGAACCCGAAAACCGAATTAGAAGGTATTACCCAATCGAAACTATAGTAATCCGTTTCATTTTTATCTAAAGGGGAATCTGTATTGTTATCCTCTCCCAACAAGTGGCTATCGTATACAATCGAACCATTTTTGTCTCTAATATTAAGGGTGTTTGTTACCTGGACACTTCCCCCAGTGTTACTTGCTTTTAATGTTATCCTTGCCGTTTCCCCTCTTCCAAATGGGCTCTTTGTATTTCCAGGATTCGATGTATTTTTAGTTCCTGAGGTATCTGATATACGGTAAATATCCAATTGTATGCTTGGCGGCTCAATGACCTTCACTGTCCCCAAATACACCGTAGCCTCGTATTGATGGTCCTGATTCGGTGTACTGCCCGAAGGATCGCGTTGATGAGACGAACCGGTGTATACGTACATCTTGCAATAAACGTCGTAGTCACCAGCCTTCTTTGGCGTAATGGTCACCTCAGAAGTCTTCTCGCTGCCGGCCGTCCAGTTGTTCCATGTAGGTTCAACATGCAAGTATTGGGCAGTGTGACCGCTTCCTAGTCTCTCACCTTTCCAGAAAACGGCGTCTGCGCTTGAGGCGCCCGGGGCGACATGGGTTTCTGTCACTTCAACACCATCATACAACGCCTGGCGAATCTGAACGGCGATTCCCCCATAGGGTGCGGTACTGCCACCCACGTTTTTCCCTTTCACCGTGATCTTGAATGGTTCATAGACAGTTACGCTTGAGCTATCGATTGTATGGTAGGTCAGATCCGGTTCGGGAGGAGAGGGCTTCGTTTTAAAATGCCATACGTCTCCAGTGGTTGTAGCCGTACCATCTGTAGTGTCGATACGCCAATAGTAGTCGGTGTTGTAGCTTAGCGTTCCGGGGTCATAACTATTGCCAGTCTTTTCGCTTTTGAATTCAGGGGTGTCGTCCTTACCAAAATAGACCCTGTATTTTACGGTATCTTGATCCGGATCAGACACATTGCTCCAGTTCAGATCCACCGTTCTTTCCTGATTCGTTGCGTTGTGTGAAGGGGACGGACTGGAGGCTTTGCTAGGCGGAGAATTCGGTTCAATGACATCAATGCTTTTTACTTTCACATACCAGCCCTGCTGGTCTGTTGTGCCACTTTGCGGTATGCGAAACGGGTCCGTATCTGGCGAACTTGGGTAAAGAATGGTCGCCCTATAAAAAACTTTCAGTTCTCTATTGCTATCCCAATCGTCGGCTTTGATCCGGAGCCTGACATATAGGTCATCGTTTGCCGTCCATCCCTCACGATAGGCACTCACGAGCACATATTTTGACGGTCGCGGATTGGGTGTGCCCCCACTGTGATAGATGTTCGTGCCTTTAGGATACATCGTCACGTTGTCCCATTTCGAGCTATAACTGGATACGGATACTGAAGGATCCTGGGGTAGGGATATATCGAGGTAGAAATGTCTATCATTGGGACCGGTCGTATCCGAATATTTCAGCGTGACTTTGACATAGAAATAGTCATCTTCATCGATCGAATCCGGTGCGTCAATCGAAATGCCGATTGTTCCGGCAATCGCAGAACCCGGCCAGTGAAAAGCCACGGTTGAGATGATAAAAAATATGATTGCCAGCAGCCTGAGACAAAACATTATCACATCCCTTTCCTTGATGATCTCATAGCTGTTTTTCTGAATTGGTTACTATTTTGCTTTTTGATACTTGCTTCATTTGCGCTGTGAAAGGATGCTAAATCCCTTGAAAGTTCATCAACTATTTCAATCCTCCGGAATTCAAAAAAAGGCCGGCACCGCCTATTTGTGGCTATCACGATGCCACGCTCGGCAGCCCGGCTGTCTTGGTTCCGGCAAAG
>CAYPZM010000242.1:0-7991 GCA_964414825.1 uncultured Cytophagia bacterium
ACTCAAATAAAACAAAAACTTGACTTTTTGCATGAAAGGTTATATACTTTTTTTGTTGTGGGGAAAACGAGGTTGACATTATTCCTCAGGGGACTATGGTTGTAGGGTAGAAACGACATCAGAACCAATTCCATTTCAAAAATTTAACATCACACAAAATCGGGAGGGGAGCGATGAAAAAGCTCGTTATGTTTATGCTGTTTGCTTTGATTTTGGCGCCATTGTGGTCACAAATGCTCATTGTAATTGAGATTGAGGGGCACCAAGACAAATCAGTTACTGTTGAAGAGCGCGATGAACATACGCTGTTTATGCGCGTTCTCGATGATTCCGCTCAATTTGTCGAGAACATTTCCAAAGATCTGCTAAAGCTGAAAAAGGAGGGCAAAGACGCCAAAGTTCTAGAAGTTGAACCCTTGACGCGCATTGATGAGGTAAGCCAAAAAATAGTCATGGTTTTGGATAATAGCAGCTCAATGTACGATGCGCTTGATGAGCTTCTGGCCAGTGTGGAAATCTTTTTGGGGAATTTGGGAAAAGCATCCGATGTGGCATTGGTGTTGTACGACGAAAATAAGCATCGCGTTGAAATCAACAATATCAACTACCAGGGGAAATTGTTGCAGGTTATGGTTCGTCCGTTTAGCAATGAACATAAAGAGTTGTTACAGTACAGTCAACGACGCATAACGTCCCATGATTTAACGCGATCCACCTATCTCCACGACAGTATTCTCTGCGCGCTGGAATTGTTGAGCGCTCAACCGTCGCAATTTCAAAAATCGATTGTAATCCTCAGTGATGGCAAAGATACGGCCAGTAAATTCTCGCTAAACGATGTGCTTGAGGCGACCTCGGCGAAAGCGTTGAACATATATGCCATCGATTTTAGTCGGAGCCGTAACGAGCACCTGGATTTAAAAGCTATTGTTGAACAAACTCAAGGTGAACTGTTCAAAGCCGACCGGCCCGATGAGCTAGTCAGCCTGTTCGATGATATTTCCAAAGAAATCACCACTCTTTACCGCGTCGTTTACAAGATGCCCACGCCACCTGCCGCTTCCATTTCCTTTTTGGGCGATACGCTGGACATTCGAACCCAATATATTCAGGATGAATCTCCGTTGCTGAATTATGTCTTCTTTGATTATGATTCGGATAGTCTAAGCGCCAAATATCATCTGTTTCCTGATCCGGATGATACCGCTGAATTTGATGAGACCAAAATCGATAACACGTTGGACAAATACTACCACGTTCTCAATATCATCGGCTCCAGATTGCAGGCAACTCCAGAAGCAAATCTGACGTTGGTGGGGTGTAATTGCAATCAAGAAGATGAACAAAACAATCTCGATCTGTCAAAAAAGCGGGCTCTGGCCGTTCGTGGGTATTTTACATCCATTTGGCAAATTGATTCCAGCCGAATTACCATGGAGTTTCGAAATTTGCCGATAAAACCGTCGAGTACCCGCACTCCGGAAGGCGCTGCGGAAAATCGTCGCGTTGAGCTGCTATCCGATGTGCCTGAGATTTTGCGGCCAGTCAAGTCGATTATTGTCGAACATCAATTTGAACCGCCGGTTGGCGAGTTTAAGGTTCATGTTGAAGCAGAAGACGGCTTGCGCGAATGGCAATTCCGAGCGTTCGATGGAGCCGACCTCCTATATTCCACCTCGTTTACCAATTTCCCTGGCGACAAGTTTTACTGGAACTGGTTGGAAAAGAGCGGCAAAAAAATTAGCGAGGTCTCCGATCTTGCGTACAATGTTGCCGTGATTGATGCGGACGATAAATCTTTTACCTCCACAAAACAGAGTATCCCGGTGCGTACGTCTGCCTCCCAATCCAATTTGGCAACTCTACAAGGAAATATGGTGACGGAAAAGTACAGCCTGATTCTGTTTGATTTTAATTCCTCCACTTTTGGCACTAAAAATACGGAAATGCTCGCCAAAATTACCAACAGCTATGGGCTGCATGACAGTTCGCGCGTTGAAATTTTTGGATTTTGCGACACCATTGGCGAGGAGGATTATAATTTGCGCCTTTCAAATCGCCGCGCCAAAGGAGTATATGATGCTCTCTTGCGGGATCGGATAGCCAAAGAAGATTTGGCATTTCTAGGGTACGGCGAAAATAATCCGTTATTTGATAATGCCACTCCGGAAGGGCGTTTTCTAAATCGCACCGTTCAAGTTTATGTGACCTATCCCGCAACATCAGAAGCGCAGAATATGATGGGCTATACCGACGAAATATAAGTGTTGAGGATTTTTAAAAGAATTCTATATTTAAGGGCTGCTACACGGCAGCCTTTTTTATAAACCGCGGAGATGATATTGGACACAGTTTACGAACCTTTTGTGTGGTATGTGGTTTTTCTGTTTTCCGTAACCTTGCACGAAGCCTCGCACGCGTTTATTGCTCGAACGGGTGGTGATGAAACCGCATATTTGGGCGGCCAGGTGTCGCTCGATCCGCTGCCGCACATTCGGCGCTCGCCATTTGGAATGGTGGTGCTGCCGATTTTATCGCTGCTGTTGTACGGTTGGCCCATTGGCTTTGCTTCGGCGCCGTACGATCCTTATTGGGCCGATCGTTATCCGCGCCGCGCCGGCTGGATGGCCGCGGCCGGTCCCGCCTCCAACTTGTTGCTTACGATTCTTGCCGGAATCGCGGTGCGTCTCGGTATGCTGGTTGGCGCTTTTAAACTGCCGTCGCAAATTGGGTTTTCGCAAATCGCCCAGGCTGCAGAACCGGGGTTTGCCAGCGGTGTGGCCTTTTTCCTCAGCATTATATTCATTTTGAATTTGGTGCTCACTGTGCTCAACCTCATTCCAGTGCCGCCTTTGGACGGCAGTGGCGTCGTCACACTGTTTATGAAGGACGAAACTGCGCGAAAATTCAATAACTTTTTTCGCAATCCCATGTTTAGCATGCTGGGGATTTTAATTGCCTGGCGTATTTTTAGTCCTATTTTTCGGGTAATGTTTTCAATTGCCATCAAACTTCTCTATCCTGAGGCCAATTACCAGTAAACTATTCCAAACGCCGAGATACTATGTTAATCCAAATTCTAATTTGATGCATAACGCAGAGCCGCCAAGCGCGCAGAGGATGCGCAGAGAAAAACTATATATTTTTGCAATTCATCTTGGAGCCAGGCTTGATATCGCGAAACTTTAGATTTCTGTGAAGCTTTGATGTTATTATTTATTTTGAACTTGAAATAGCGTTGCTCGATACCAAAACAGAGTCATTGTTTCGACACAGCAATTCTCCTCTGCGAGCCTGGTTTATCATAGTCAAGAAATGATAACGTTGCTTTTTCAATCACACTTCGACTCCGCTCAGCGTCAGAGTGACTTTTCGGTCAGACACTACCTAACAAGGCAGAAAATCCAGCTTTTTCCTCTGCGGCCACTGCGACGGGGCGCTTGAGGCTTTTGGAGTATATTTTTCCAAAAAACTGTTGTTTTTTGTCGAGTACTTGACGAAAGATGAATACATGAACATTCTGGTCCTCAATTGCGGCAGCTCTTCCGTTAAATTTCAGCTCATCCAAATGCAAGACGAATCGGTTCTGGCAAAGGGGATAGTGGAAGAGATCGGGCATTCTCAATCCAAATTTGCCTATCGGATGGGCTCCAATTCCGATCGGGAAGAACAGGTGTCGATTGAAAATCATGAACAGGCTCTCACGAAAATTATCAATCTGCTGCTCGGCTCGAAAACCGGCGTCATTCAACATAAATCCGAAATCGATGGCATTGGCCATCGTGTGGTTCATGGCGGGTCTCAATTTAAATCATCCATGCGCATAAACGAAAAGGTAAAGCAGGGCATTCGTGACTGCATTCCGCTAAGCCCGCTGCACAATCCCCCCAATTTAACTGGAATTGAAGTTGCGGAAACCGTTTTGCCTGGCATTCCTCAAGTGGCTGTGTTTGACACGTCGTTTGGGACGTCGCTGCCGGTTGCGGCGCACACCTATGCCATCCCGCAAGCGTGGCGCGAGACCTATGACATTCGTCGCTATGGCTTTCATGGAACGTCGCACACCTTTGTGGCGCGGCAAGCGGCCCATATGTTGCAAAAGCCCTTGCAGAATTTGCGCGTTATCACCTGCCATTTGGGCAATGGTGCCAGCGTCAGCGCGTTTCAAAACGGCACATGTGTTGAAACCAGCATGGGCCTAACGCCGCTGGAGGGATTGGTCATGGGCACGCGCAGCGGTGATATTGATCCGGCGATTATCCCGTTTATCGGCAAACACGAAAAACTGGACCTGAACGAAATTGACAACCAGCTCAACAAAAAAAGCGGCATGTTGGCATTAACCGGTGATGCTGATATGCGTGTGATTGAAGAGCGTGCTCAAAATGGCAGTGAGAAAGATAAACTGGCGCTGGATATTTACTGCCATCGCATCAAAAAGTACATTGGCGCCTATACCTTTATTATGGGCGGCGTGGATGTTATCGTGTTTACCGCCGGCATTGGTGAGCATTCTGCGAAAATCCGTCAACTTGCTCTGCAAGGCTTGCATGAACTCGGCATCGAGCTTGATCCGCGCGCCAACGCTAACAACGATACGAAAATTAGCAGCGGCCATGTGTCGGTACTTCTTATACCTACCAACGAAGAATTGGCTATTGCCCGCGACACCGTAGAAATTTTACAACACAAATAAAATCTTGCCATTTTTTAACTCACGATTCCCGCAGGAATGTGTACATCTGCTAAAATGTTGAAAACTGTAAAAATAATGTGGCTTGGACAAGTTAAAAGGAGGGGGGATGGTAAACCTAAAAAAAGCCTTCCAAAAAGAAGGCTTGGAGCGGGAGACGGGACTCGAACCCGCGACGTCAAGCTTGGGAAGCTTGCATTCTACCACTGAATTACTCCCGCAAAGGCTGAGGAATTAAGCAAATTTCTTGAGAAAAATCAAGGACTTTTTAACGACGGAGGCGGCATGGATTTAAACCAGTTTTACAATGATATAAAAGATCTGGTCACCTTTCAATTCAAATTGGGCGATATATCGATCAGCGCCGGCAAATTATTGTTGTTTTTACTGTCATTGTTTGCAGTTTTTCTTTTGGCGCATTATGTCGCAAAATTTGTGGCGAACAAGATTCTGCCGCTATTTCCTTTAAAAGAAAAGGGGCAGCGTGTATTAAAACGCGTGGTGCAAGGCCTGTTGGTTTTTACCGGGTTGTTGGCGATCGTGCAATGGTATCGCATCGACACCGCCGGAGCCTCGGGTGCCTTTAAAATCTTTACACTCACTTTTTTCAAACTCGGCGACACGCCGGTTTCCATCAGCAGCATCCTCATCTTTTTTGTGCTGCTCGTGTTGGTTATTTATTTATCCCGAGTATTATCAAGTCTATTGGTAATGCGTGGTTTGGCGCGCATTAATTTGCACCCTGGCACGCGCTACGTCCTCAGACGTCTGACCGAGTACTCGCTTGTTGTCATTGGCGCCATCATCGCGTTTCAAACCGTGGGAATCGATTTGAGTGGCCTGGCAGTTATTTTTGGTTTGCTTTCCGTGGGTATCGGTTTTGGATTGCAAAATATCACGTCTAATTTTATTTCCGGCCTCATTTTGTTGTTTGAACGGCCTATTACTATTGGCGACCGCATTACCGTAGGCGACACCGAAGGTGATGTGCAGGAGATCAATATTCGCTCGACCACCATACGTACATTGAACAATATCACCATTATTGTACCCAACTCTGAATTTGTTGAAAGCCGAGTTACGAACTGGTCACATGGGGACCTCAAAGTTCGTCTTGACATTGATGTGGGTGTATCGTACACGTCCGATCTCGATGCCGTGCTCGCCGCGTTGCGCGAAGTGGCCGAGGAGCATTCCAAAGTGCTGAGCACACCCGAACCCGAAGTGCTGTTGATGGAGTTTGGCGACTCGTCCTGGAATATGCGGCTGCGGGCGTGGATCGCAAATCCCCAGGATGTCTATTATGTTCGCTCCGACATCAACTGCGGTATCGTGCGCAAATTTCGCGAGCGCAACATCGAAATTCCGTATCCGCAACGCGATTTGCATGTACGGTCACCCTTGCCGGTGCCGTTGGAGAATGCGGCAAATTGAGTTGTATTTTATGTATTTGCGAGTGCAATATTGAGCCTGTCTGAAACGGCGTTTATAGAAGGTCTTTTTATTCAATCATAAATATATACAAAATGTATAACATTCTTTTATTGCGGCCATTTTGTTGAAAATCGCAGTTTTAAAAAAAGTCGAAAACTTGTTGCTTCTTTAAAAAAATAATGCTATCATTTGACCACCTGAACATGCCTGATCAAATGAACGACTTGAATGAATTCACTCTCTGATTTACAACGCTTATTATACAAAGTGTCTCGCGAATATTACGAGAACCAACTCACGCAAAACGAGATCGCCAAACGCCTCGGTTTGTCGCGCATCAAAGTCTCACGCTTGTTAAAACAAGCGCGACAAGAGCAGATCGTTTCGATTACATTAACGCCGCCTCCCGGACTGCTTGCAGAGCTTGAAGAAGGCATTGAGAAAAAATATGACCTGGAAGAAGTCCGGGTGGTGATGTGCGAAGACAGCTCCACGCAAAATTCGATTGTCTCTCAGCTCGCCCCATCCGCTGTTGAATGTTTGCTGCGCCGTATTCAAGGCAACGAAGTAATTGGCGTGGCCATGGGTAAAACCATGGTTTCCGTCGTCCACCGGATGCCCACGGTGTCTCTGCCGGATGTCACCATTGTTCAAATGAACGGCGGTTTGGGGCACATCGTCACGCTGGAGCAGTCCGCTGAATTGGCGCGACAAATGGCCGCCAAGCTTTCGGCGCAGTTGCGTTTGCTGCACGCTCCCGGAGTGGCCAAGGATGAGGAGGCCGCGGATGTCTTCAAAAGCGACCCATTGATCGCCGAAACCCTGTCTTTGGCCGCGCAGGCCGACATTGCCATTTTGAGCATTGGCTTGCTCGCCACCAGTTCGGCCGCGTTGCGCTCATCCGCATTGCTCACGGATTCCGACATCAACGAACTCACTACCCAAAACGCGGTTGGCGATATTGCTCTGAGATTTTTTGATCCCACTGGCAAGGCCGTGCATACCTCGTTGGATGCGCGGATCATTGGATTGTCTTACGCACAGTTGCAAGCCATCCCGTGCGTCATTTCGGTGGCGGGCGGCGACGAAAAGCTTGATGTGATTCGCGCCGGCTTAAAATCCGGCATCCCGAATGTCCTGGTTACCGATCAACACACTGCCGAGTATCTATTAAAGGATTAGCAATGCCTGACTGTTTTCTCGGAATCGATTTTGGCACCGGCGGCGCCAAAGCCTGCATTATGAATGACCAGGGCGCTGTGTTGTCGTATGCGTTTGAAGAATTTGAGCTGATTCATGAAAATCCCGGCTGGGCTGAGCATGATGCGGGATCTTATTGGGACGTCACGTGTCGATTGATTCGGACGTGCTTGTCTCACGCCCAACTTGCAGGAAGAGAGATTCGCGGCGTCGCGGTTTCGTCGGCGCTGCCTTCAATGGTGATGGTGGATGCGGATGGAAATCCCATCCATCGCTCCTATATTTTACTCGATAAACGAGCGGTGGGTCAGGTAAAATGGTTGCGCCAGAATGTGGGAGAAGAGGCGATTTTCAAGCTCACCGGCAATCGTCTCGAAGATCATCCACTTTTAGTGAACGTGTTGTGGGAGCAACAAAATCGCCCGGACTCGTTTGCGAAAATAGACAAAATTTTGACTATTGACGGCTATGTCACCCAACAATTGACCGGCAAAGCCACCTGCCACTATTCCGCTGCCGCATTTTATGGTGTTGCTTACGATTTGCGCGAGCGCCGTTTTGAAAATACGATGCTGGACCGAATCAAAATTAATCCCAAAATGCTACCCGATCTTTACAATTGCGAAGAGATCGTTGGAGAAATGACAACAAAAGCAGCGCAAGA
>CAYPZM010000243.1:0-2999 GCA_964414825.1 uncultured Cytophagia bacterium
GCGAAAAACCCGGCTATGACGTCGGCGTGCATCTCACCTTAACGAGCGAATGGTCGAATGTGAAATGGCGTCCGCTCACATGCGCTCCCTCGCTTGTTGATTCGAACGGTTACTTTTTCCCAAAATCAAAAGACTGGTCCAATGAAAACGCCACAGACGCCTTTTACAATGCCAAGCCGGATATGAAAGAGGTGGAAGCTGAGCTGCGCGCGCAAATTGAAATGGCACTGGAGCATATTCCGCAAGTGACTCATCTTTCCAGCCACATGGGCACCACGTCTCTGGATGAGAATTTGCAAGAGCTGTATAACCGTTTGGCTAAAGAATACAAACTGGATATCGACTTGGGAGCCTTGGGCCTCAAACGCGCCCGCTGGGAAACCGACAGCAAAGCCAGCGCCGAGGTGCGCGAACAAACCTTGATCGATTTGCTGAACAGCCTCGACAACGGTTTGTACATGATCGTCGAGCACCCCGGACTCGATACGCCGGAAATGCGCGGCCACGGCCACTCCGGGTACGAGCATGTGGCGCTGCATCGCGATGCTGTGACCAAGGCATTCACGTCCGAAAAGGTCAAAACCGTTATCGAGGAGCGCAACATTCAGCTCATTTCGTACAAACAAGCACAGGACATGTTTTCAAAATAGGATTTTCTATGAAACGACGCCAATTTCTCAAAACTCTCTCCGCTTCGGTGGCAGCGCTGTCGCTCTCGCCGCTGTTTCGGTGCACATCGGAAAAGCGCCCGAATGTGCTGCTCATCCTCACCGATGATCAGGGCTGGGGCGACATTTCATCGCACAATAATCCAACTCTTAGCACGCCCAACATGGATCGCATTGCCGCCGAAGGCGCGAGGCTTGATCGATTTTACGTCAGTCCCGTATGCGCCCCCACGCGTGCCAGTTTGCTCACCGGCCGTTATCACTTGCGCACCGGCGTGCACGGCGTTACGCGCGGACGTGAAACCATGCACAGCAAAGAGGTTACGCTGGCGGAAATCCTTAAACAACACGGCTATGCCACCGGCGCGTTCGGCAAGTGGCACAATGGCGCGCATTATCCTTATCAGCCCAACGGTCAGGGATTTGATGAATTTTTCGGTTTTTGCGCCGGCCATTGGAACAATTATTTTGACACGCCGCTGGAGCACAATGGCACCGAAATTACCAGCAGCGGCTATATGGTCGATTATCTCACCGACAAGGCCATACACTTTATAAATGCCAATCAAAACCAGCCGTTTTTCTGTTATGTGCCTTATAATACGCCGCACAGTCCCTTTCAAGTGCCGGATGCCTATTTCAACAAATACAAAGAAAAGGGACTGGACGATACATTGGCCTGCGTTTATGGCATGTGCGAAAATTTGGATGATAATATCGGTCGCTTGCTGCAAACGCTGGACTCGCTGAGTATTGCCGATAACACCATCGTCATTTTTATCACCGATAACGGCCCGAACACGGATCGCTACAACGGCAATATGCGCGGCCGCAAAGGCAGTCCGCACGAAGGTGGCTCGCGCGTGCCGTGTTTTATTCGCTGGCCCAACGGCATAGCAGCCGGAACCACAATTCCGCATATTTCCGCGCACATTGACATGTTGCCCACATTGGTAGATCTGTTGAATGTACCGCAGCCGGAGACCTTGCCGCTCGACGGCATCAGTCTGGCACCGCTGCTGGTCGATCCGAATACCGACTGGCCCGATCGCCCCATTTTCGGCCATTGGGGCCGCTCCGGTTCCGTGCGCACGCCGCAATACCGGCTGGTGGTCAAACCGAGTGGCGCCGAGTTGTATGACATGATTGCTGATCCGAACGAGTCCAACAACATCTCAGATCAGAAACGGGAAGTGTGGAAACGTTTAAAAAATGCCTACGACAGTTGGTACGCCAAAGTCACCAAAGACGGCTTTGATCCCATCCCCATTCCAATAGGATATGACGCCATGCCGGAAGTGACCCTGCCCGGACACGAGGCGCTTTTGTATCCGGAGATCGGATCGGGCATCAGCTACAACGGTCCCAACGGCTGGGCTAACGATTGGATCACCAACTGGACGCGGAATTCCTCGTACGCCTATTGGCCGATTGAGGTGGTGGAAAAAGGCGATTATGAAATTTATCTCGATTATATTTGCGATAAACAAAATGTTGGCGTCGAGTTTGTTGTTGAAATTGGAAAGAACCAACTCAAGGGCGAAATAATCGAGGCGCACAATCCGCCGCACATTCTCAGTCCTGACCGCGTGGAACGTAAAGAGGTCTATGAAAAAGTGTGGAAACCCTTGACCGTGGGCACAATGCACCTAATCCCAGGCGTGTCAGAATTGCGATTGTTGGCCTTGCGCATTCCGGGTCAGCAGGCCATGGATGTCAAAGCCGTGCGCGTGAAAAAATTGAGCTCGAGTTTGGAGTGAGTTGACGGTGTCAACGCTGATATTTCTGGAGTGCGGTCACTATGTGACCGCCTTTGATGGACTGCAAAATTCTTAAATATTCAAATTCAAACAAATCGGAACAAACTATGTCGTCGCAAATGAAACGTCGTACCTTTCTCAAATCCATTCCAGCCGGATTAGGAATGCTGGCCCTGACTTGTCAAACCGAAACGCGAGAGGCGCCGGAAATCCAATCCACCGGCGATGCGCTTTACGACAATTTTCGCTATCCAAAAGCCACGGCCAAACCGTTTTATCGCTGGTGGTGGAATGACAATCGTGTGACTGAAAACGAGGTGCGTCGCGAGCTGCGACTGATGGCCGAACAGGGCGCCGGCGGCGTGGAAATCAATCCTATTGCACTGCCCGAGCATTATGAAAATTTGCCCGGTGAACAATTGGCCTGGTTGAGCCGCGAATGGAACGCGGTTTTGGCGGCAGCCGTCGATGAGTGCAACGAGCTCGGTATGATTGCCGATCTTATCGTCGGCACCGGCTGGCCGTTTGGCGGCTCGTTTTTGAACGAAAACGAAACCATTCAGGGAATTGA
>CAYPZM010000243.1:3009-7951 GCA_964414825.1 uncultured Cytophagia bacterium
TGCAGGTGGAGCGCCTGGCTGGGCCGGTGTCCTATGAAAAGCAAATCGACATTCCACTGGATGACGACCACAAAATTTTGCAGGTCAAACTGTTTCCCGCCACAGTCGAAACGGTGGACCGCGGCATTGATCTCATTTATCACGTAGATGAAAACAACTGGCTGCGCGTCGACATTCAGACCGGCGAATGGGATCTGTACATTGTTACCTGGCGCAACAAATTTCGAAATGTCATGTTCGGCACACGCGGCGCCGATGGCACGGTGCTGGATCATTATAATGAACAAGCCGTGCGAAAATACCTGCAGCGCATGGCGAGCGAATTGAATCCGTTGTTTGGCGGCGCTATGGGCAACGGTTTGCGCGCTTTGTTTTGCGACAGCATTGAGCTGGAGGGCGCCAATTGGACATCCGATTTGCTGCAAGAATTCAAAGCGCGCAATGGATATGATGTTGAACCTTACATTCCATTGCTGCTCGCCAACACCATCGATACGACGGATAACTTTGACGACACCCTGCGACGCGTACGTTACGAGTTTAGCAAAACGTTAGCCGATCTGTTTATGGAACGATTCATCCTCGTCTACCAGGATTGGTGTGTGCAAAACGGCGTTGTGAGCCGCTACCAGGCGTACGGCTATCCCTGGCTCATCACCGATTTGGTGGATGGGTATTTGGTGCCGGACATCCCCGAAGGCGACCAATGGCTCTACAATGCCGGCTGGGTGAAAGAACACCGCATCAACGACATTCGTTATGCCATTTGGAACAAGTACGCCTCCTCCGGCGGGCATTTGGCCGGACGTAACATCATCAGCAGTGAGGCCATGACCAATACCCGCGGTGTGTTCGAGGCAACGCTTGAGTATATCAAACAGGCCACAGACCTCAACATCGTTGGCGGCATTAATCATTTTGTGTTGCACGGATTTAACTATTCGCCGCTCGAAGCCGAATATCCCGGTTGGATTCGTTTCGGCACCTATTTTAATGAGAATAATCCCTGGTGGCCGTATCTGCATTTGTGGTCAGATTATACAGCCCGGCTGTGCCAAATTTTTCAGGATTCGCAATACGTCGCACAAGTCGCGATTATGGGCCCAACCGCCGACATTTGGAGCGAGCATGGCCTGGATCGCAATCCCTGGGCCACCATGCCCGGCTATTTGCACGATTTGTGGCAGTCCCTCAATCACCATGGTTACTGCTCGGATTTTGTCAATGATACGATTTTGCAAAATTCCGTGTTTGATAACGGCAAGCTCACCTTTGGCCCCATGTCGTACGATATCTTGATCTGTTGCGATCTCCAAGCCATTTCCCCGGAAACCGCGCAAGCGCTGTTTAATTTTGCGGAAAACGGCGGCAAAATTTTATTCATAAACTCGACGCCGTCGCGATCGCTGAATCTTCAAAATCACGAGGCGCACGATTTGGTGGTTGAGGAAACCATGAACACGATTTTGTCCGAGCAAAAAGAGCGCGTCAAGCTGGAGCGCCTGCGCGAGCGACACGACCTTACCAAATGGATCGGAAAACGGATATCAGAGTTTGGGGTTGAACCCGCAGTTCGCATTTCGAATCCCGATAAGCGTTTATTTATGATTTATCACAAAAAACAAGATCGTGAGATTTATTTTTTCTGCAACTCCGACCGCGAGCGCGACATAACATTTGACGCGGAATTTCCCATTCAAAATAAATCCATTTGGTTGTGGGATGCGGAAACCGGTGACCGTAGTCTTTACGGTTCGACTGCTCAAACTCGATCGTTTGAACTCAAACCACTGGAATCCAAGTTGTTTGTAATACAAAACTCAGCCGATGGGCCGCAAACGAATTTATGGTCCATCGATCCGGATAAATCTATAGATGTCATTGGCCCTTGGCACGTAACGTTCGAACCGGCTCGCGGAAAATCTTTTGAAAAAATGCTGGTCGATTTGGTCGATTTGAGCACGGAAAAAGATACACAAACGTTCAGCGGTACAGCCACGTACAAAACGCGATTTTTGGTCGAAGAAACTGAAAATGTGGTTTTAGATTTGGGCGAGGTGTACAATATTTCCGAGGTCAAAATCAATGATAAACCGATTGGCATCAGATGGTGGGGAGAGCAGCAGTTTCTCCTAAAAGATGAACTCAAGCATGGCGTCAACCAACTGGAAGTCAAAGTTACGACGACGCTATTTAATTACGTCCAGTCCTTAGAAAACAACCCGACTGTTCACT
This sequence comes from uncultured Cytophagia bacterium, assembly GCA_964414825.1. Lineage (GTDB taxonomy): Bacteria > Zhuqueibacterota > Zhuqueibacteria > Residuimicrobiales > Krinioviventaceae > CAYPZM01. The sequence goes on from CAYPZM010000243.1 coordinate 5,245, forward strand.
ATTGGGTGGAACGCAGGAAAAACAAGGGCCTTGTTCCAACGGGGCTCGTAGGGCCGGTGCGGTTGTTTAAACATGTCTAAACCGCTATGGACTCTCCTTTTTAGGAGAGTCTACCTCCTTTTTTGACAATTGTTTACACCTCTTAATTCTGCAATTTTAGTATCTTTCGCAAAATTCCAATCAATACCAATTTGAGGGAAAAGGATTTCTTATGAAGCGATGGATACCCCTGTCTGTATTTCTATTATTTTGTGGTTCAAATCTTTTGGCGACCACGCACGTGCTTGTTGATACGACAAAGCACAGAGCCAGCAACGGCAAGCGCGTTTATCATACGCAAGAACTGCAAACCGAGCCGCCGGTGATTGACGGCGTTTTGGATGATGCGTGCTGGCAACAGAGCACGTGGTCCGGAAATTTTACTCAGCAAATTCCCACCGAAGGTGAGGAGCCGTCTGTGGAAACAGAGCTCAACATTACATACGACGATCAGAATATTTACGTCGCCATTCGCGCGCATGACGACCCGGCGTTGATAGACCGCACCGCAGGCCGACGTGATTCGTTTGAAGGCGATATTGTCGGTATCTGTTTTGACAGCTATCACGATTTTCGTACCGGATTTGAATTTGATCTGACTGCAGCCGGCAGCAAGATCGATTTGGTGTTGATAAATGAAGGCTGGGACACCAGTTGGGACGCGGTCTGGGATGGCAAAGTGGCTGAAGAAGATTCGGCATGGACCGCGGAATTTCGCATTCCGTTAAGCCAGTTGCGCTATAGTGATGAGCCGCAACAGGTTTGGGGACTGCACGCCTGGCGTTGGATCAATCGACACATGGAAGAAGATCAGTGGGCGCTCATCCCGCGCGATACGCCGGCGCGCATGAGTTCGATCGGCGAACTGCACGGCATAAAAAATTTACCGAAACATCGGCGCATCGAGCTGTTGCCGTATATTCGAGGCCAGCAGCACACGTTTCCGAAGCAAGAGGGCAATCCGTTCGCAACAGGTCGTGATTCGGATTATGCTATTGGCCTGGACGGCAAGCTGGGCATTAGCAGCGATTTTACCATGGATTTTACGGTGAACCCGGATTTTGGTCAAGTTGAAGCTGATCCTTCGGTTCTCAATCTCTCTGTGTTTGAAACTTTTTACGATGAAAAACGGCCCTTTTTCCTGGAAGGCAAAAACATTTACGATTTTAATTTTGAGAGCGACCTGCTCTTTTACTCGCGGCGCATCGGTCATCGTCCGAGTTATTACCCTGATGTTAAAAAAAAGGAATATGTGCGCATGCCCGATAATACATCAATTTTGGGCGCGGTTAAAGTCTCAGGCAAATCGAAAAATGGGCTATCCGTTGGCATACTCGAAAGTGTGACCGCCAAAGAACAGGGCGAAATTGCTACCGGCACAGGACGCTCAAACGTTACAGTGGAACCGCTCTCTAACTATTTTGTTTCGCGCATCCAAAAAGACTACGACAACAGCAACACCATTTTGGGTGGAATGTTTACGGCTACAAACCGCAAAATTCAAGACGCTCATCTCAACTTTCTCAATCGCTCGGCCTATACCGGCGGATTGGATTTTCGCCACCATTGGAAGGACAAAACCTATTATATGGATGTGCGCGGCGTGTTTAGCACGATTTCGGGCGATCGCGATGCCATCCTCGAGCTGCAAACTGCTTCGGCGCGCTATTTTCAACGCCCGGATGCACAGCATGTGGAGGTCGATTCGTTGGCAACGCTGCTAAACGGCGCCGGCGGGCTAATCGAATTTGGCAAAGGCGGTAATGGTAATTGGCGCTGGCAAATCAACGCCAATTGGCGTTCGCCAGGACTGGAGTTCAACGACCTCGGTTTTTTGCGCCAGGCCGACGCATTGGAACTTCGGGGAGATGTGGCTTATGTTCAAAATCGTCCGCGCGGGCTATTTCGCAATTATGCCATCGAAACCGGATTTGAAAATGATTGGGATACAGGCAGAACGCACATCGGGTCACGCTTCCGCGTTGAGGTGCATGGGGAGTTTCGCAACAAGTGGAATTTTTTTGCCAATGCCTATCACGAAACCAATCAGCTTGATACCCGCCTGTTGCGAGGTGGTCCGGCGGTTTTGCTAAAAGGTTGGCTACACAACATGTATCGCATTTCCACAGACGGCTCTAAAAAGGTGAGTGGCGGCGCCATGGTACACGGTCACCTTCATTATGATGGCATCTCCAAAACCTTTAGCACGTCGCCATTTTTGAACTGGAAAGTGACCAATGCGCTGCAATTCACCACGGAGATCGATTATTCAAAAACCAAGACAGCACTGCAATTTATTAGCACAAAAACGGTGCAACAGGAAGAGCGTTACATTCTCGGAGAGTTGAATCGCGAAACGCTTGGCATGACGTTGCGACTGGACTATGCCATTACACCGGAACTTACGTTGCAGTATTACGGCAATCCGTATGTATCGGTTGGCACCTATAACAAAATTAAACGAATTTCGGATCCGCGCGCCTCCGATTACAATGATCTTTATCACGTATTTGGGACTGATGAAATTGGTTACGACTCTGAAAGCAATCAATATCGAATTGATGAGGATGGCAATGGTGAGGCTGATTATTGGATCGACAATCCTGATTTTAATTTTCGAGAATTTCGTTCGAACCTGGTGGCGAGATGGGAATTCAAGCCCGGCTCT
>CAYPZM010000244.1:0-7931 GCA_964414825.1 uncultured Cytophagia bacterium
CTCGGACGCAATTACAAAAAGCACGCGCAAGAATTTCAGCATGATGTTCCTGAAGAGCCCATGTTTTTCTCAAAATTACCGTCAGCTTTGTTGCCGAACGAGGAGTATATTCGGCTTCCGCATGGCATCGGCCGCGTTGATCATGAGATAGAGCTGGCAGTAGTCATAGGCCAAACAACGTATCAAGTGGGAAAAAATGAGGCCATGGATTCGGTTGCCGGTTACACCATTGCCAATGATATTAGCGCACGAGCGCTGCAAAAATCCGCTATGGAAAAAGGACACCCTTGGACTCTCAGCAAGGGTGCGGATACATTTTTGCCCATTGGCCCTTATCTGGTGCCCGCGGATGTTATTGAGGAGCCTCATAATCTATCACTCGAATTAACGGTGAACGACGAGACCAAACAAAAATCTTCCACAGCAAATATGGTATTTTCTATTCCGGAGATCATTTCTTTCATCTCGCGCTATATCACACTAAATCCCGGCGACATTATTTGCACGGGCACGCCAGAAGGTGTTGGCCCGCTTCAAGCCGGGGATTTGGTGCAAGCAAAGATTGAAAACATTGGCGTATTGCGCAATCCGGTTGCAGGTGGTTGACAGATGAACGTAGAAAAAGTGTGTGTGTATTGTGCTTCCAGCAGCCAAATCGCTGAAACGTATTTTATAGCCGCGCAAGAGCTGGGGAGACTTTTGGCGGAAAATAGCATCGATTTGGTGTATGGAGGCGGAGCCCGAGGTTCCATGGGCAGTCTTGCCGATGCCGCTCTTGCGGCAGGAGGGACCGTGATTGGTGTGATGCCCAAATTTATGGTCGATTTGGAATGGGCGCATCCGGGGATTCACGAATTGATGATTACCGATACCATGCACGAACGCAAAGCCAAAATGATTGAGAATGTTGATGCGGTGGTGGCTTTGCCTGGTGGTTCGGGTACGCTCGAAGAGCTTGTTGAAACGCTCACAATGAAGCGATTGGGACTGTTCCTCAAACCCATAATTCTGGTCAATTTGGATGGATTTTATAACCCGTTGATCGAGCAGTACCAACGTTTTATTGATGAAAATTTTATGGATTCTCGTCATAGCGCCCTGTGGTCTGTGGTGCAGCAGCCCAACCAAGTGCTCGATGCCATTGCTTCAGCACAAGAGTGGTACAGCGATGCACGGAAATTTGCGGCAATTTAGGACAGTCCAACTATGAACAGCTTTCCAACCTCTGCATTTGATCTCAATAGTGCGAAAATTGTTTCCGCTATTGATGATCTTCCGCTATGGTCTGCCGCCTTTGGCCAAAAATTTCTCGATGTGATCCGCATGCGCCCCAACATTTCTGTTTTGGATGTTGGTTGCGGCATGGGATTTCCGCTTCTCGATCTCTCTCAACGACTGGGAAGTTCCTGCCAGTGCTTTGGCATTGATCCCTGGTTCGAAGCCATTTTGCGAGCGAATGAAAAACGCCAGTCGTGGGGCCTTTCGAACTGTTTCATGTTTCCGGCCGTAGCCGAACGCTTGCCGTTTTCGAATGCCCGTTTTGATGTGATTTTTTCCAACAACGGTATAAACAATGTGGATGATGACGAGTTGGCCATGCGCGACATTGCGCGCGTCGCCAAGCCCGGGGCACAATTGGTGATTACGGTAAATTTGCCGAGTACGTTTATCGAGTTTTATGAGATATTTGCCGAGGTTCTCAAGGATAACAACATGGAGCCCGAGTTTGACCGACTAGCTGAACACATTTATAGAAAACGCAAGCCGCCAGACTATACAGAAGCGCTTTTGTCTAATGCAGGTTTTAAAATATTAAACTGTTATCTGGACAAATTCCGCTTTCGTTTTCTGGATGGCTCTAGCATGCTCGATCATTTTTTTATCAAATTGGCATTTTTGCCCAGTTGGTTGGAGATTGTAGCTGAGAAGAATAAACGGGAAACCGTGTTTCAACAACTGGAGAATAGATTAAACCAAATTTCTGTTGCACAAAACGGATTAACAATGAGCGTGCCCTGGATTTGCTATGTTGCGATAAAGTCATAATTAATCTATAGTGCATTTAAAAAACGGATCTGCAACGATATGAGAATTGCCTGTGTACAAATGAATTGCCGCTTTGGTGAGGTTGGAACAAATCTTGCTAATGCAGCCGCGCTAATAGAACCCGTAGATGCTGATCTTTTTGTTCTGCCGGAGCTGTTCAATACTGGATATTTGTTCCAGTCAAAAGAGGAAATAAATCGCCTGGCTGAACCGGCAAATAGCAAAACCGCGCAGTTCCTGACTCGACTGGCTCAGAAAAAACACGCAAACATCGTTGCCGGTTTTGCTGAAAAACACAATAGCGCGATTTACAACTCGGCCATGCTTGTTGGCCCAATGGGGTTGGTCGATATCTATCGCAAGGTTCATCTGTTCGATACCGAAAAACTGTGGTTTACTCCTGGTGACAAACCGTTTTTTCTGGTGGATTTGGGCACTGTAAAAATAGGAATGATGATTTGTTTTGACTGGATATTTCCGGAATCCATGCGCTCGCTGGCGCTCTTGGGCACGACTATTATTTGTCATCCGTCTAACCTTGTGATGCCGTATTGCCAAAACGCCATGGTTACGCGCTGTTTGGAAAACAGTGTGTTTGCCATTACCGCCAACCGGGTTGGCTCGGATCGACGTGAGCAAGCGGAAATTAATTTTACCGGCCAAAGCCAAATTACGGGGCCACGCGGAGAGATTCTTGTCTCGGCAAGTGAATCGGAAGAGGTTGTGTTAACTACCGAAATTAATCCGGACGCCGCGCGCAACAAGAGTTTGAATTCGAGAAATGACCTCTTTAACGATCGCCGCCCTGAATTTTATTCTCTTCAATAACTAGGTTACTCATCTTTGACGCATCGTACTGAAAATCCACGTCCCTTAAAACCGTAGCTGCGGAACAGGTAGGAAGATTCATTTCCCAGAGAACGGCTCCAGGCACGGAGAACGCCGTGTTCGGATGAAGACCAAAAGGTTGCGCCCGTATTTATCGAGTAAAAAACGCCGGTATAGATGCGCCAACCCGCCGGCAGCGCCGAGAAACAGCTTTCATTATTGGCGGTGCTGTTCGGTTCAGCCCAAAAGCCGCTGCCGTCTTGAAGATTTCCAATGGCTTTCATTTTATCGCCTTCGTTGGTGCCTCGAAATCCCCACATATCGGTTGTGGCAGGATTCATTCCTAGCGCCATTTCGAGTCGCTTCCACTCCTCATCCGTGGGGACATGCCAGCCTTCCGGCGCCAAGTTTCGATTATCGTTCACTGCGTACCAATTATATAAAAGACCGTAGGTTTCGGCATTGGTCGGGTCGTTATCATAAGCGCACCAGGCTCCGGTATCGAGCGCATCCCATTCGCGAGCGCCGGTGACGTTGGGAATGGGCTCCCCATTTTGGTAATGGGTCACCTTTAGATTTTCCGTCATCCACCATAAATCACCGATTCTTACGCTTTGATATACATTTCCATCAATATCGGTAACAGTGCTGCGTTCCAGATTCTGCTCCCATGCCAATTCTACGGATGCGACTTGGTCCGCAATAATTTGAATGCCATCTTTTTCGGCGCGACCAATGGCGCATCCCAATGGATTGCTGCCATACAGAATTAGGGCATAATTTTCACCCTGCTCCAAATTATGGATTTCTATATGAAAGGATGCGTCTGTTTTGTAATAGACTTTATTGTGAACCGTTCTCCCATTTCGTGATAGCACACAACGAACTTTGGACAAAGCCTCTGTCGCTTGCACTCCCTTGGCCAGGTTTGCGTCATTTTGCTTTTTAAATTGAATGCTTATGCCGCCGGTCTTTAACTCGGGTTCGTACATGTTGCATGTCATCAAGAACGCAAGACCAAAAATGATCAAGAATGTTTGTTTAAACAAATTCATCTCCTTCTCCTACATCTCGCCTGGTACATCGATCGTAAGGGTACCAGTGGGTTTCTCGGCTTTATCTCCATTTTGAGTGATCATATAAGTGATGCCGCCCAACAAAGCCGCGCCACCGCCCAGAATGTAATAAAGCATGTTGCTATTTTTAGGTTGCGCGGTTATGACAAAATTTAGATCATTGCGTTCAAGACCTTGAGGAAAATCTTGTAAAACTGCCCATTTGATTTCCTTGCCGAGACCAGGAGAAACATTGCGGATATCGCCGCTAATTGACTGCGGCTTGTATTGATACGTCGAATCGCTTTCCAAGTGCAGAAATAGTGACATATTGTACTGTTTGTCTCGATCCCCCTGAAAATCGTACTGAATGGTTATAACGTCCTCCTGCTGTGTAAACGTCAAGTTAGTGACCATCTTTTCCTGTGCAAATAGGCACAGCGAGAATAGTGAAAAAGTGATGAAAATAAATTTCATAGATTCAGTCCATTCGTTTAAAATCCCTGGTTCAATTCCGATTGTTGTTAAACTTTTCGTCGTATACTATACGATCCTTTTTATTAAAAATCAATGACGTTATTGCTGAACCGGCCGCAAATATGCTTTTTTGAGAGAGCAAACACCGAATCGACGTTTGCTATGATCACATCTCCGGACAAGCCGGACAGCCTCTTAACCGTTAAACTCGTTGTAATTTCCGCTATAAAATGCTATTTTCTTGCTTAATACAGGACTGCGCTTTTACCCATACGAAAGCCAAACAATAATGTCGATTTTCGTCAGTGTTAAACGCCTCTTCAAGCACTCTGCGGTTTACGGAATGGGACACATTCTCAACCGGCTCATTATATTTTTGCTCATCCCCCTCTATACAAACATTTTTGCGCAGGCAGCCCTCGGTGTGTATACGCTGGTGTTTTCCTACGTTGCCATCCTCACCATCATTTATTCCTATGGGTTGGATACCGCATTTTTCCGCTTTTATATTTTGGATGACACGCAACAGGGCCGCAACAAAGTATTTTCCACGGCGTTTATTAGCATTATACTTACATCTGCGGTTTTCTCGTTGGTCATTTACTTGTTTAGGCAGCCCATTTCTGAAAATGTGTATGTGTTTAGCCAAGAAATTCAACAACTGGACATTAATCTCACCTTTTTGGTCGCCTTGTCTGCAGGAATTTTGTTTTTCGATTCTGTACTGCTCATGCCGTTTCTTATTTTGCGCGCTGAAGAAAAACCGTTATCTTTTATCTTTTTCAAATTTCTAAACGTTGTTATAAATTTTGTCTGCAACATCGTGCTTATTGTCTGGCTGAACATGGGGATCGAGGGCATTTTTATTGCCAATCTCGTTTCGTCTTCATTGACCTTTTTACTAATGCTTCCTATTATGCTGAGACATTTTCGGTTTACATTCTCCTGGCCCACCTTTAGAGAGCTGTTTGCGTTTGGCATTCCCTATTTGCCGTCTACCTTGTCCGTTAATTTGATGGATACCATTGACAAAATTATCTTGGAAAAAATGGATTCCGTGCAGACTGTCGGGCTGTACGGCCCCAACGCTAAACTCGGCATGTTTATGGCTCTGTTTATTACAGCATTCCGTTTTGCCTGGCATCCGTTCTTTTTGGCCACTTCCAAACAGGAAAATGCCAAAGCAATATTTCAAAAAGTCTTTACCTACGTTCTGCTGGCTTGTAGTGTAGTCTTTTTGTTCTTTTCCCTGTTTATTGACGATATTGTCCGGCTGCAAATCGGTAGTTATAGTTTGCTTGGTAGAGAATATTGGGAAGGCACTGTCGTCGTACCCATTATTTTTCTGGCTTATATTTTTTATGCCGCTTATCTTAACTTTATTATTGGCATTTATCTCGAAAAAAAGACCAAATATTTACCTCTTATAACGGGTGCCGGGATTCTAGGTAATGTCATTGCCCTCGTCACCCTCATCCCGCTATTCGGTTATGTTGGCGCAGCTTGGGCCCGGGTTGTGGCGTATATGATTATGGCAACAGCGCTTTATTTTGTCGGACAACGCCTGTATCCCGTACAGGAAGAGTGGGGGCGGATCATAAAAATGGTTTTGGTCGTTTCGGTACTATTTTTTATTGGGCGCAGTAACTATTTTATGTCCAGTATTTTGGCAAAAGCCCTGGTCTTTCTGTCCTATCCCGTTTTTTTGTGGATCGTCCGTTTTTTCGAAAAAAATGAGCTCAGCACCCTGAGGCAAATACTGCGCTTTCCGCGCCGGGATCGTGCATGAATCAAAATCGAGCCTTGAAATCATTCTACGATTTGGTGGGCGAGCGTTATCCCGAAGAAGAGCAGGTGTATCGGACGCTGCGCGGGATGTTGCGAAAACAGTTCGTTTTAAAGTGGTTAAAGCAGCAATCCGGTTCATTGCTGGATATTGGAACCAACCGCGGCATGTACTTGCAGTATTACGATGCGGGGCCGCGATTCGGCGTAGATATCAGCTCCAGTGTGCTCAAAAAAGCACAGCAACAAAAGCCCGTACATTATATCGTTGCCGATGCCGAACGCCTGTTTTGTTACAAACCGGAAAGTTTTGATCGAGTGCTGTGCAGCGAAATGATCGAACACTGCTTTCATCCGCAAGCCGTGTTTGCATCCATAGCGCATGTGCTCAAACCCGGAGGAATGGCTCTGATAACGACACCAAATTACCGGGGTGAACGCCCGACCTGGGTGGATTTGGGCACCATGGTCGGCTATGGCGTCAAAGGCGCTTGGGATGAAAGATACTTTCACACAGCGTATCGCCCCGAAGAATTGGCCGAGTTTGCTCAAGCTGCAAATCTTCAAATTATTCAAAAAGGTACATTCGAGAAACAAGTAAAGTATGCTGCTAAAATCCCTGCAGCTCTGTTGCTAGGCATTAGGCAACTAAACCGATACTTGAAATCGAAAGGGGTTGCACAATGGAATGAAGATTTTTTTCAGACTTTTTCGCTATTCATTTACAAGTTCACGCAAATAACCCTTCTGGAAAAACTCCTGCTTTTGTTTGTAAAAGAAGGAGTTCGTTCCTTTATAATCATGCAAAAATCAGATTAATCTGAGAAATTCAGAATCTTTGAGCTTTTGAGGCTTGGGTAAATTTTATAAATAGAAGAAAATGATAAAAGGGACATGATATGAATATCTATTTTTGCGGTTCCATTGCCGGTGGCCGAATCTATTTGGAGACCTATACCAAGATCGTCCGATTTTTGCAGCAAAACGATCACATAGTCCTTACTGAGCACATTATTGCCCCCAATGTTTTGGAGCAAGAGAAAAAATTGACGCCGGAACAAGTATATCAACGCGATGTAGATTGGTTACGAAATGCCGATGCAGTGATTGCCGAAATTTCCAACCCATCTCTTGGTGTTGGGTATGAAATAGGTTACGCTTTATCGCTGCAAAAACCAGTACTGGCTATTTACCAAGCCGGATTGTTTGTATCGCGCATGATCACCGGCAATCCCGATCCCAACTTACGCGTTCTCGAGTATGCATCTGATACGGAATGGGAGCAAATTTTATCAAAATTTATTTGGAATTTATCTAAAGCATAACTTTAAATGTCTCGCGTTATTCTACATATAGACATGGATGCCTTTTTTGCTGCTATTGAACAGCTCGATTTTCCCGAGTATCGCGGCAAGCCTCTGGTTGTGGGCGCTGATCCCAAAGGTGGCAAGGGCCGGGGAGTGGTTTCAACCTGCAGCTACCAAGCTCGCGTATACGGTATTCACTCGGCCATGCTCATAAATGAAGCGTGGCGACGCTGCCCGCATGCCATTTATGTATTTCCGCGTGGCAAACGGTATGCAGAGGTTTCGCACCAGATCATGTCCATTTTGGCGGATTTTTCCCCGGATCTCGAACAGCTCAGCATTGATGAAGCCTTTCTCGACATCACCTCAACCCGCAAAATTTACGGTTCTGCTGAAAAGTTGGCACTAGAAATCAAGCGGCGTATTCGAGAAG
>CAYPZM010000245.1:0-7923 GCA_964414825.1 uncultured Cytophagia bacterium
CATCAAATTGTTTCTAAATCTTCAAAAATAATCGGGTTTTTAAAGTAGACTCATACTTATAATGTTTGTAATCTGACATTTCGAAACTGTGCCACCGAGCGCTCATCGTGATTTTGAAATCCGATATGCCCTTGCAGCGAACGCTCCAGTTGCGTCTCCAGAACGTTTTCGTGATTTAATTCAATCTCCAACTTGGGACCTTTGGCTACGATCGTGACCGTATTCCACTCGCCTGCCGGACGTGTGGCATTTTTGCTCGGTGCCGCCACATCATACAGGGCGCCTGGCGTGCCTTTGGCATTGGGCTCGGGATTTTGATTTGTGGTGATTTGCATTTCATATCCCGTAAACGCCGGATTCTTTTCCGTGGCCGAACGGAAAAACACGCCGCTGTTGCCGCGCTCGTTGATTTTGTATTGAAATTCGAAGCGGAAATCCTTGACCGGCTCGTTATAATAGATCCAGGAACCAGCCGTTTCGGGATTGGTGGACCAGCCCTGGCCGTTGCGAGCCGTGAGCACGCTATTCTCCAGCGTCCAATCCCCTCCAGCAACTTTAGTCCAGCCAGCCAGAGAATCGCCCAAAATGGGCGGGGTTTTGGCCCACTGCTCGCGAATGTCCAGCAACAGGTCGCGCGTCATTTTGATGGCATCCATCTCGCTAAAACCCTCTGAAGAGCCGGATTCGATGCCAACCCAGCCGTCCCAGCCGCCATCGCGCACGATGCGCATCATTTTGGGATAATCGACGGTGCGGCAGGTGCCGTCCGGGTTAAAGCTGGCCTTGGCGCTGACGCCTTTGGCATACGGCATGAGCAGCCGCACGCCGCGATACGGGTCGTGGTCGCCAAAATTGCCAAAGTCCGGCAAGGTACCGACATTTGGCAAACCGACGCCTTCCATAACACCAACCAGCCAGTCCGGATCTGATGTCAATCGGCCATGGTTTTCTACAATCACATTCAGACCAAACGGCTGCGCTCTTTCGCACAAACGGCCGAGACCGTCAATGACCAACTTTTGCTGCTCTTCGTAGCTGCCTTCGGAATAGGCGTTAACGCGAATGGAATGACAGCCCAAATATTTTGCCCATTCCAGCCATTTGATGTGATTTTCAACCGCCTGCATGCGCTTTTTCTCATTCGGATCGCCGAGGTTGCCCTCGTTATCACACATGATCAGCACCGACGTGCAGCCAAAATCATCGGCCCGCTGTTTCAATTCAGCGAGGTATTGTTGATCCTTGGCTTTGTCCATGTAAAACTGATTCACGTATTCCAGTCCGGTGATGCCCATACTTTTGGCGATTTTGGCAAAATCCAGTATATTCAGTTTGGGCTTTACTCGACCAAAAAAGCCTTTATTTAGGGACCACTGTGCCAACGAGATTTTGAACGGCGGCTGCTGCGGTGCCGCGAAAAGACGGTTAACCGGCATCGAGCTCAATACGAGACTGCCAGCAGCCGAAGCTGCTCCAATTTTTAAAAACAAACGACGATCCATAGACAAACTCCGTGTTTACAGGTTTTAAGATTTTGTACTCTGAATGTAGGATTCAAGTGGTAAATTGCAATAGAATTAAGGGTTGAACTTATAATAATGACTGTAGATGGAGAGAAAAAGTAAAGAAATGTAAAAGATGGCATTTCGTTAAAAATATTTTTTTGGGAAAGATTCAGTTGTTCGCCTCCCTACAATTGCCGACCAGAAAAAGCTCGCACGCTTTTTTGACCACTAACAACAAAAGGCCACACTGTTGACAGCGTGGCCTTTCTGAATCGAAGCGACTGATAAACTGGTTAGTTGTAATTTACCATCACTCTAAATTCACCTTTGTAAAAGCCGGCATCCTGATTGGCGTTAACATTCAGGGTGGCGCCGACCGTCAGTACGTCTTGTCCATCTTTGTCCAATGTGTATTCTTCATCAGATTTCATGTTAAACTCATTGACCACCATGGCTTCGTCATTCTCATTACGAATGGTGATTTCCTTGGGCAGTTCAGTATAAAAATGCTTGCCTGCTTCGCCGCGAACCTCGAACACCGCCGGGCTCGGAGCTTTGCTGCCAGGATAAGCATTCACACCGTCGTAAGACACATCGCCATCGGTCGAAACCGTAACCGTTCCACCAACGCCATTGCTGATGATTTCGCTGAATTCGAGATCCGCGGTTTTTTCAATCGACAATCCGGTGATGATTCGGGCATTGGCTTCGCCCGTGGCACTGGCACTGATTTGAGCAGAAGCATGGCCGACAAAAACCAAAGAAGCAACAGCAATAATTGAAAAAAATTGGGTAAAGCGTTTCATGATAAATCCTCCAAAATGTTGTGGTGAGTTTGTCTCACCTGTTTTTCTATTTTTCTTTTTTTGCTTTCTGCCCTTACTATATCATAGACTGTGCCAAAAACACCTCACATCAGAAACGTCACCTCTATACTATTAAATAACAGAAGCTTAGAAATTAAATTGAAACCTAAAATGAATAGGAAGGTATTTTCGGAATTGAGAATGGGAGAGAAAAAATGAGAATTCTTCTCAATGTGAGAAGAATTTTTGGGTTGTGATAGGATTTGTAGCACACCTTAAAGGAGCACTACAAATAATCATATCAGCTATTTAAAAGACGGATTTTTTATTAGCATCCTCGAATTTTTGCATTTATTGCACAAATGTCATACAACGCATAGCTTGAAAAGATTGTGTGGACAAGCGGCAGACATAAATTCCGGAAGCTAAATCACCAGCTTGAAACGTGACACTGTGCCGACCGGCCGGCTGCTGTTGACCGACCAATGAGCAAATCAAATGGCCGTTTAAATCATAAATGTGCAGGTCAACATGTTCGGGCCGGATCAGCGTATAGTCAATGCGCGTTTGCGGATTAAACGGGTTTGGGTAATTTTGTCCCAACCAATACTCGTACGGCATATGATCGAATTGTCCAACTTTGGTTTCCACGATCTCGCCCCACAGCTTGACCTCCCGAAACGCGCCTGTGTCGTCAAACGAGCCAAGCCCAATGTTGCCCCAGGTAAACGTGGTATCAACAGCACTGAGTACTTTTTGGCCGTCAACAAATGCCTCAATGGAGCCGGTTTCGATATCGCGTTTAACTTTAAGCGTGTACCACGACGTATCCGCTAGCAATGCCGGCGACTGGCCGGGCGGTTCGACATTGATCTTTTCCCGATCCGCATTGTTGACGATATGAATAGCATTGTGCACCTTGTCCGAAACGCCGGAGAAATGCACATAATAAAAATGCACGGAATCCTGATAACCGAAAAACAGACAAAGATCGCGATACTTGTTGCTGGGTTTGGTATAGCATTTGGCCTCGACCTCAAGCTCAAAACTGCCGACGGTGTAGGGTTTTAAAATAGAAATGGACGTGGGTTTGCGAATGGGACCGTTGTCACCGGGTTTCATCAACTCGTAAATCGATTGACCGTCCTGCTTTACGATGCGCCAATGATCTGGGTTGTTGGGTTGCCAGTTCTCGGCGCCGGATTCAAACGTTTCATGGATCAGCAAATCAAAATCTTGTGCAAACACAATTTGCAGCAGAAACAAGCAAATTAAGAAAAAGCCAACTTTCATGATCGCTCCACTTTTTGTTAGATTCCCTTAAATAGCTAATGAAATAAAAACGAAAACAAATGTTTTATTAAAAAGGCAACTGGATTAAAATAACAAGTTATTCTCAATTGACAAGCGGTTTTGTGAGTTGTTGTCAAGAATATGGATTATTTCAAATCTATCTTGCCTTTGACAAAACAATTGGTTATCATAGGCAATTCAAATCAAAGTTTCGCAGTGGATCAAAACTTTACCATCCACAACATTTTGTCCAGTCTGACACAATAATAAAGCGTATGAACAGGGAAAAGGAGTAGACCATGTTACGACATTTTCTGACGATTGTTGTAATTGGGGTTTGTTTGAGTGGTGGTCTGTTTGCCCAGGATAATAATCAAATGGGCATAAAATTTAGTGGATTTGTAAAAACCGACGCGTTTTGGGACACACGCCAGGTTGTGGCCGCCCGCGAGGGTCACTATTTGCTATACCCCATGGGTGAAGATTTGGATGCCGAGGGCGATGATATTAACGCCAAGCCCAATTTTAATATGCTGGCCATCCAAACTCGCCTCAAAGGCACGATTACCGGTCCCGAAGCCTTTGGAGCCAGAACCGGCGGCCTGATAGAAGCGGCATTTTTTGGCACCAATGAAGGCGATGTCAACGGTTTTCGCTTGCGACATGCGTTTTTGACACTGGTGTGGCAAAATTCCAGTTTGCTCATTGGTCAATTTTGGCACCCCATGTTTGTCACCTCGGTGTTTCCCGGGACTGTGTCGTTTAACACCGGCGCGCCGTTTCAACCGTTTTCCCGTAATCCACAAATTCGCTGGATGTACAATTCGGGCAATGCGCGCATTATTGCCGCGGCCATGTCGCAACGCGATTTTACCAGTACCGGTCCTATGGGCGCAAGCTCGGTTTATTTGCGCAACAGCGCCACGCCCAATTTGCATCTGCAGTTTCAATGGGATACGCCGGGTATGATTTTAGGTATTGGAGGTGACTGGAAATCGATAACGCCGCGGCTTTCAGTCAGCGGTGTGGATGGAGAATACAAAACGACCAATCAGGTGAGCGGCTTGTCGGTGCTTGCCTTTGCGCGTTTTAATCTGCCACAATTGGTGTGGAAACTGGAAGGCGTATACGGACAAAATTTGACCGACCACTTGATGATAGGCGGCTATGGAGTTGAATCTCGGGAAACGCTTACCGGCGTTGAGACCTACATCCCCACAAGTTTGTATTCATTCTGGACAGATATTGAGACGGGCAAGGAGCTTGGTTTTGGCTTGTTTGCTGGTATCACGCAAAATTTGGGCGCCGGAGAGGATGTTTCCGGGCTTTGGGGACGCGGATCCAATATTGATATGATCTATCGCGTATCGCCGCGGGTCATGTGGAATTCCGGCAAAACGCGGTTGGCCGGCGAACTCGAGTACACCGCGGCCAGCTATGGAATTATGCAGAGCGATGCAATGGTTGAGGATGCGGAATTTGTGGCAAATTTGCGGTTGTTGTTGGCGGCGTATTATTTCTTTTAAAAGTAATGTAGGGTAGGTTACAGCCTGCCCTACTTTTTATTTTTAGCGTTATCTCGCTTTTTCTGTTTTTCGCCTTCGGGTGTTTCAGCAACATGAGATGCTTTTTGGGGTATTCGTATCGAAGAATAGTGGCGCTTCTTTTCCGAAGACAAGTTGGAACTATTGACGCTTTTTTCCAACCTATTCGCTTTTCCTTCCTTCTGAGCATAATTCACTTCTATCTTTATATCCACTCCAATAGCATCTGCGATTTCGACCATTTTTAAAATGGTTATATTCGGCGTTTTGCTAAACATTTGCGAAACCGCGGCCCTGGATTTGCCCAGTCGCTTGGCCAGATCAGCTTTGCTTACGCTGTTCTCTTCCATATGTGTTAGAATTCGATGATAAAACTCATGAATGATGCCCCAAGCCCTTTGGCTGCTGGTTTGCGGCTGAGAAAAATAGTCATCAATTTCGTTGTATAAAGTTTGAAAATTCTTGTTCATATTTTTCTTTCTTTTGCGCTAGGTTCTTGTAAAATTTGTCTCCCAAAGAATCTTTCTTTTTGATGACATGATCAAAAAATATGAGATTATTTCCGCATTTTTGAAAAAAGAAAAAGCGATGCGGCATAGGCCGTAGTTCACCAAAATTATATTTTCTCAAATTATACTTTATTTTTGGTGAACGAAAATTTTTTACTGTTGCCATTTTTCGTATCAAATCAATGACCTGATCACGGGTTTTCTGATCAAGCTGCTTTAGCGCTTCAAATACAATGGATCGCCCGTTTTCGATCACTATATAAATATGCATCAAAGGGACTCCGAATTCGTCCGGAATTGGAATCTCTTTAAAGACAATTTCTGAATCGTTTTTCCTTTGCATCACATGTTAATGTATTAGTTAACAAATGTCAACCTGAAATTAATGGCGATTTTGATAAATTTTCTGAATTGGGCAAAACATGGATATTTTAAAGATATATTTCCCCATACTCGAAAATCGGACGGGATATCCCGCCCGATTTGACCTACTATGTGTCCCATTTATGCTATAACTGAATCTCCAAAACCCCCGGCTCTGCCGATGGCTTTATTCCTTCCAGTGTTTTCCAGGTATCCGTTTCCGGATCGCCCATGCGGATCGAAAAGGAATCCATACTAAACACTTTAGGGGTGAACACGCTATCTTTGGCGCGCACAATGTATTCCAATTCGCCGGTGGATTCGTTGGTCACCTCGACTACTGGATTTTCAATCCCCGAAAACTGCAATTCGGGCAAATACGCTATTGCCTCGCGCCCATAATTATCAAACTGGCTGATGGTGTGCGGCCAGCCCGGAAACTGGTCATCAGGCTGCGAATTTTTAACATCTGCCAGGAACCTCCACGCTTCACAGTGAATGGTGCGATCGACTTGATCAAAGGTGACAATACCGTAGCCCGAGGACTTGTCCTGGCCATGCGCATAACGCGGCGAGCGGCGTGGCTCATCCACCGGATTGCCGATGGCATAGACATAATTTGGATTGTTAAAGCCATCGTAAAATTCTCCCGTGTTGGGCAGACCATGTTCAGGTGGATTTTTAATTTCGATCCCAACCTGTTCGGGCAAAAACCGGCGTTCGTAGCCCACAAAAATGGCCGGCGTACAAAAGGCCCAGCCGCTGTCGCGAAACTCGTTTATGCCGTATTGAATGAGCGATGGAACGTGCTGGTCACCGGCGATATGAAAGACAAAGGCCTTGCGCATCAAATCAAGCGCTTTATCGCGCGGGGTTTGCGGCCAGCCGCCGGAATCGAGATCCGCATGCAGCACCATCTTGTCGCCGCCGTGATGTGTGGCCGCATTCATAAAAATGGTTTGGCTGAGCATCACCTTCATGTCCGCACCGCGCCAGTCGCGAATCCAATGTTCGAGAAATTGTTTTTGCCGTTCGCCCAACATCGTTAAACCTGGAATATCCAGAGCTTCGGGATTCGGCAGCGGTTCCTTGACATGGTCGGCCCGCCCCGGCCACCATGCCACCTCTTGCGGTCCGCTTTTGAAGATGCGGTCCGAAACAATAGCAAAGCTGACCCGGCCGTACACCAAATCGGTGTGCCACACGCTAATACCCTGCGCCATGGGCTCCGGATCGTAAGGATCGGGCAAATGCGAGCATTGCGTTTTATGCACCACCTCCACCATTTCCGCAGGTTGTACATAACCACCGCTGGAATCGCGCAGCCGCTGCCAACGCTCCATGGGATTGTTAACGCCACCTTCTCCCCACAAATTGCCTTGAAACACGTCATGGTCATCCGGCGTGCACACGGTAGGTCGGTCGCGCATCAAGTCGCCAAAGGCCCAGCCAAACATGTACCATTTACCCAAATAGTTGGTAATGGCCAGATGTGCCGGAAATCGGTAAATACCATAGCCGCCGTTGCTTTCATAAATTTGATCGCCGGAAAAGTACAGCATATCCGGATCGTGCGTGGTGAGATTGTTAACCAGCGGCGTGTATGGAAAGCCGCTGCCAAACTGGCAGGTCAAGCCGCCAAGCACCAGCGGCTTGTCCACCGGATCGCGGCGGATGGTGCCGGTATAATACGATTCCCCATTATTTTTTTCGTTATAAACGAGTCGGTAATCGACATCTTTTGTAGCGTCCCAATCTTCCAGTTTGAACACTGCTGTGAATGCATCCGGGTCCACAGGCGCTTCGGCCACAGTTTGCCAACCCTCATGATCCACTTGAAGTTGAACGGTTTGAGTATCCTCACTGCCAATCGGCGGCAATTGCGCGGTCATATTCACCTCGC
>CAYPZM010000246.1:0-7866 GCA_964414825.1 uncultured Cytophagia bacterium
CAAAGCTGTCAAACCCCGAATCATTATTTGGGGACTCTTTTTGCAACTTTTGTTTGCGCTGATCATCCTAGGAAGCGCCTGGCTGTCCTGGATCGGTATGCTGATTTTTGCGATACTGATTTTACTCTACTTATTCAGCGATAAGGTGCTGCAACATGCCCGCTGGACTGATGCCCTCGTGCCCGGTCTGGTACTGTTGATGGCCACCGGCCTGGGCGTTGCGCTATTTTATGTTTTGGAAAATGTTGGTGTGTCCACCATTTTGTTCTATGTTGGGCTCGTGCTTTATGTTCTGGCGCTTTTTTTAAAAAAACAAGCCGCGATTCGATATCTCTTTTCCGCCTTGATGATTGTCGCGCTCGGCCTGTTGATCAGTCGCGGAATTTACGGCAGCATTATTTTTCAAAAACTTGCCGTTGGTGTGGATCAATTTCTTAGCCTAACCGATTTGGGCAGCGAATTCCTGTTTGGCAACCTTGTTAAAGATGAATACTTTTTCCCCGGAAGCGACACCTGGCCGGGGTTTGGCTTTCAGTTCGCGTTTTCGGTTCTCCCTACAATTATCTTTTTCTCCTCCGTCATGTCCATTTTGTATTACTTTGGCATTATGCAAGCCATCGTAAAAATGATGGCGCGGTTCATGCGCTGGACCATGGGTACATCCGGTGCGGAAACGCTGTCCTGTTCCTCCAATATTTTTGTCGGCCAAACCGAGGCGCCGCTGCTCATTAAACCGTTTTTGGATGACATGACGCTCTCGGAGCTGCATGCAATTATGGTGGGCGGATTTGCCACCATTGCCGGCGGTGTGCTGGCCGGCTATATTCGCATGGGTGTGGATGCCGGACATTTGATTGCCGCCAGCGTCATGTCCGCACCGGCGGCACTGGTGGTCGCCAAAATTATGTTACCCGAAACCGAGCACTCGAAAACTGCCGGCGATGTTGAAATCCCTGATGTGGGACGCGCCGACAATCTATTGGACGCGGCAGCTCGCGGTGTGACCGATGGCCTCAAACTCGCGGTAAATGTTGGCGCTATGCTCATCGCCTTTATAGCACTTATTGGTTTGGTGGATTGGATTTTGAGCTATTTTGACAAGCTCGTAGATTTGCGCTTATTAGGTGGAAGCCTGAATCCGGCCATAAATGAATATAGTGGCATTTTCCCCGGCAGTTTGAAAACATTCTTTGGAACGATTTTTTCTCCCCTGGCTTTTTTGATGGGCGTGCCCTGGGATGAAGCGTTAGAAGTGGGCAATTTACTGGGAATTAAAATCGCTGTGAACGAGTTTGTCGGATACGCCCAGTTGGGGCAATACATTACAAACGATGTGCTGTCCGAGCGCGCCGCTACCATTGCAACGTATGCGCTGTGCGGTTTTGCCAATTTTTCGTCCATTGGCATTCAAATTGGCGGCATCAGTGCCATTGCGCCAAAGCGCCGCTCGGATTTGTCGCGTGTAGCTTTGCGCGCCATGTTTGCCGGCGCGTTTGCTTCGTGGATGACTGCGGCTGTTGCCGGAATCTTGATTTAGCTCAGCGCTGGTGCGACACATTCAAAATGATTTGGCGCGCAACGGTAACGCAACTCGATCATCCAGGTTGCTCAGGAAATAGTGCTGATTTGTTTTAGAAAAGTTCGTCCAGGGATTCTATCCCTGGACGCCATGTAGTGCAGGGCTTCAAGCCCGTTTTGGACCTGGAAGTTCCAGTCCGATTCCCGTTCAGGTTAGAAATCCTGGACGAACGCTTTGCTGAGCTAATTAGATAATCGGAGGTGACGCAAAGGTAAGCATTGGTTTCACTATGGTTTACGTGCAGACAATAATTCTAATAAAACAGCATTTTCTTTCTGCGATCCTCAGCGTACCTCCGCGGCTTTGCGTCCAAGATTCAGGCAAATCTATGCAACGAATATTAATAATAACAGTACCCATTTTTGTTTTTTTATCTGTTTACCTGGCTGCCACAGAAAAAGAATATCTCCATCCGCAGCATTCCGATTTGATGGGCACCATCCCGCAAAAATTTCGACAGTACGATGTCATTCTCAAACCCGATACAGACGCCGCCGAATGGTGGGCCGGCGCTCCTTCCGTGGTTCGCGATAACAACGGTACGTTCTGGATGGCCTGCCGTATGCGCACTGCCGATGCTCCGCGCGGATTGCGTGGTTACGAGATTCGTATTTTAAAAAGTGCCGATGGCATTCACTTTGAAACCGTTCGTCGCATCAACCGAGACGAGGTGCCGATAAAAGGATTTGAGCGTCCGGCTCTATTGCGCGATCCCGATACTGGCGATTTCAAACTGTATGCTTGCGGTCCGTGGGCAAAAGATGATTGGTCAATCCTGAAATTTGATGACGTCACTGATTTGTCCGATCTCGATCCCACATCGGCGCACGCCGTTATTTCGCCAGAAAAACCAAAGTGGGAGCGTGATATAACGGTGACCGGTTACAAAGATCCTTTTATCTTGTATGCCAATGGCCACTATCACTGTTACGTCATCGGCTACATTCGGCGATTGGAGCGCTTGTTTCATTTTAAAAGTCCGGACGGCGAGACCTGGGAGCCGGTTGGGCCGCGCAATGAATCCATTTTGCCGCTTGCCGGGTGGCACGATTTTTTTGTTCGTCCGGCCAGTGTTCTATCGGTTGGTGTCGGTTATTTGTTTTTTTACGAGGGTTCCAAGGCCACTTGGTACGATCCGGTCTATAATGTTGTGACCGGCGTGGGCTTTACCTTCGACTTGCACAATATCCGGGATTTAACGCCCGAGGCGCCGCTGGTATGGAGCTCAACACCAGGTCATTTTTTCACCTGGCGCTACTCACACTGGATGTGGGTGGAAGACGAGCTCTGGGTGTATGCCGAGGTGGCCAAAGAAAATGATGCCCATGAAATTCGTCTGTACCGATTATTGCGAGATTAAACTATGCTTCTAAAGGATAAAGTGCAACAATCGCTTGAGGTTATCCGCTCCAAACTCCCAACACCTCCGTTTGTCGCGGTGGTTTTGGGATCGGGAATGGGAAGCGTGGCCGACCAGATTCAAAACCCCATTATTCTTCCCACTAATGAAATTCCACACTATCCGGTATCCACCGTTCCCGGTCATTCCGGACGCTGGATTTTTGGCGACCTTGACGGCGTGCCGACGCTCTGCATTCAAGGACGAGTGCATTTTTACGAGGGCTATTCGCTGGAGCAAGTCACCTATTACATTCATCTGTTGGCTGGATTGGGAGTTCGGTATCTTTTTCTCACTACAGCATGCGGCGGTTTACATCCCGAATTCCAAGCCGGCGATTTGATGTTGATGACCGATCAAATCAACTTTGCCTTTAATAATCCGCTAATTGGCCAGCCGGAAAATCAATTGGGGCCGCGGTTTCCGGACATGTCGCAGCCGTTCGATCCCGAGTTGCTGCAAATTGCTGAAAACGTGGGACTTGAATTCGGTCATCCATTTCGCAAAGGGGTATTTTTTTGGGTAACCGGGCCCAATTACGAAACCGTGGCCGAAGTGCGCGCCTTTCGAAAACTGGGCGGAGATGCCGTTTCCATGTCTACGGCGCCGGAAGTGATTGTGGCCAAACAACGTTTTTTGCGCGTTTTAGGCATTGCGCTCATCACTAATCTCGCCACCGCGCCGGACATCGAGCCGTTAACACATCGCGAAGTGACGGAAATGGCAGATCGGGCCGGCAAACGGCTGTCGCTCCTGCTCGGCGAAATAATCCACAGAACTCGGCTGTTGGGAGATTAAATCTCAAGCTATACGATTCGGCAATATTATGCTCAAAGATATTATTTACACAGCGCGTGGCAAGCAGGCGGCGGACCTGGTGTTAAAGAATGCTCGTGTAATAAATGTATTTTCATCGGAAATTATAAAAACCGATGTCGCTATTTTCGCAGATACAATTGTTGGCCTCGGCCGCGGTTATGAGGGGCGCGAAGAAACCGATCTCAAAGGACTCTATCTTTCTCCTGGATTTATGGATGCGCACGTGCATATCGAAAGCTCCATGGTGCAAGTACCGCAATTTACCCGCGCCGTTCTGCCGCTCGGTACAACCTCGGTTATTGCCGATCCGCACGAAATCGCCAATGTCCTCGGTTACGAGGGCATCCGTTTTATGATGGAGTCCAGCAAATACAATCCACTAAATGTTTTTTTTATGCTCTCCTCCTGCGTTCCGTCATCCGCTTTGGAAACCGCGGGCTCGGAATTACGCGCGTTTGATATTTTTCCATTTCTGCAAGAAAAATGGGTCGTGGGCCTGGCCGAGATGATGAACTATCCCGGCGTGTTGGACGCCGAGCCGGATGTCCTCGACAAGCTGCGCATTGTCGATCACAAACGCATCGACGGCCATGCGCCAGGATTGAGCGGCAAGGATTTAAATGCCTATATCGCTGCCGGTGTAGAATCGGATCACGAATGCACGACTGTTGAAGAGGCGTTGGAGAAATTGCGTCTGGGAATGAGCATCATGATTCGCGAAGGCACGGGTACCAAAAATCTTCACGATCTCCTGCCGTTGGTGACTCTGGAAAATGAACGCAGAATTATGTTCTGTACCGACGACCGCCATCCCAACGATATTCTCAAACAAGGCCATATCAACTATATGATTAAAACAGCCATTCAACGGGGGGTGCCGCCGCTGACCGCCGTTCGTATGGCCACACTAAACACCGCGGAATATTTTGGCCTGCAAAAATTGGGCGCCATTGCGCCGGGAAAAATTGCCGACCTGGTGGCTTTTGATAATTTTGAACAATTTGATATCAAACGCGTTTACAAAAACGGCAAACTGGTCGCCGAAAATGGCGTACCTATTTATGAGCTGCCCGTACGTCCCACAGTGCCGGTGCGAGGGTCGGTGAACATTCGCTGGCTCGAAGGGGGCGAATTTCGCATGCCCGTCGAGGGCGAACGAGCGCGTGTTATTGGTATTGTACATAATCAAATTGTGACCGAGGCGCTAATCTCGTCCGTAAAACAGTACTCGGGGGAGGTGGTTTCTGACGTGGAGAATGACATTTTAAAGCTGTTCGTCATTGAACGGCACCGTGCCTCCGGCAATATCGGCAAGGGGCTCATTCATGGATTTGGCTTAAAAAGCGGAGCCATTGCCACATCCATTGCACACGACAGCCACAATATTATTGTGGTCGGCGTGGATGATGCGGATATTATCAAAGCCGTCACCAGCATCAACAAAATGGGCGGCGGCATTGCAGTGGTTAAGGATGAAACCGTGGTTGATGCGCTCGACTTGCCCATCGCCGGATTGATGTCCGACAAACCGCTCGAATATGTCAGTTCGCGAATGAACGAGCTGCTCGATGCGGCACAGACGCTGGGCGTGACTCTGGAAGATCCGATTATGACCTTGTCCTTTATGGCGCTGCCGGTCATCCCCAAATTAAAGCTCACGGATGGCGGTTTGGTGGATGTGGATAAATTTGAGCACGTTCCTTTGTTTGTCGATTAAGTTTGGAGATGATATTGAGAATTTCACTTACAGCTATTTTTCTAGTATGCGCCACGGTTTATTTGTTTGCTGATGATTTGCATTATGTACAAGAAATTAAAGCATGGTACCAACAGCGTTTGGAGAACTTGACCCAAAAAGATGGCTGGTTGAGCCTGGCTGGCTTGTATTGGTTGGAAAAGGGTGAAAATACATTTGGCTCCGATGCCTCCAACGATATCCGCTTCCCGGCCAAGGCCGACGCTTTTATCGGAACCTTTTTTTACGACGGCAGTACAGTACACGTTGTAATCAAGGAGCCAGGCACTGTTATTTGCAAAGGTTCCACGGTGGATACGTTAGAGTTGGCGCCGGATATCACCGGCGATCCGACCGTGCTGCAACAAAATTCTTTGCTGTGGTACGTGATAGTGCGAGGAGATCGTGTGGGTGTTCGGCTTAAAGATACCGAGCACGCTAACTTGACAGAGTTTGAAGGCATAGATCGATTTCCTATAGATAAATCCTGGAAATTTCAAGCCAGGTTGGTTCAGTCCGATTCGCTGCGAACCGTCAAAATCTCGGACGTTACCGGACACGTTATAAATGAAACCAGTCCGGGTAAACTCGTGTTTGAATACCAAATGCGAGAGTATTCTCTGGTCGTTTTGGGTAATGTGAGTGATTTGTTTTATTTTTTAATATTTGCTGATGCTACCAATGGCGATTTGACCTATGGAGGTGGGCGTTATTTATACGTTCCAAGAGTGAATGAACAAGGTTATACAACGATTGATTTTAACAAGGCGTACAATCCACCTTGTGTGTTTACGCCGTATGCTACCTGTCCGCTGCCGCCTTTTCAAAATCAACTACCTTTTCCAGTAACCGCCGGAGAAAAACAATATACAGCAAAGGCTCACTAGTTGCCGCACGGCGATGACGTGCGAAACTCGACATTTTTGAATCCGTACGAGTACCTTTTGAGGATGGTGTTGAACGAACAATCAGATAATGAGTTAAAAGGAATAAATATTTTGCACAATCTTTGCCCTAGTGTCATCCAAGTTTTGCTTGAGAACGTCTAATTTCCGAGTATAGAGTGCAAGTTTAATAATAACAAAAGAACACTTATGAAATTACGATTTACAAAAAGTCTATGGTCACGATTCCTTTTGGTTTTTTCACTTAGCGTGGTCATTTCGCCAACGTATCGGTGTGAAATTGATCACGGTTTGGGAATCAGCGATTCACGCATCCGGGGTAATATCATATTGCCGGACATGTCCGAACGTCCCGACTATTTTGAAGCTGTCCGCATCGTTGCGCTTACAAAGCAGTTGGACGCCGAAGAAATCACCTTGAATGATATCGTGTTTTCCAACTATTCTGTGGATTTGAGCACCGAACAACCAGCGTATGATTTGCCGGCCCCGCTATCCCGCTATGAGTTTATCGGCGCCGTTTGGAAAGAACGCGGCAAAGGTTGGGATTACACCAAAATTTTTGGATTTTATGGATTTGACCCGGATAGTTTTCAGTTTGATATGCAGCCAGTCGTGCTTACCAAGCAAGACCCGATTGCCGAAAATATCGATATCGTGTGTGACTGGCTTTTTGTGAGTTCATCGGATGAAAACGAGTTAGAATAATGAAATATCTATTTATATTTTTAGGGCTTTTTGCTAGCCTGGTTTTTGCACAACCTAAAGGCGATATTGTTGGAGTGGTTGTGGATAAAAATACCGGCAATCCGTTGCCGGGCGCCAATGTGCAAATCGTAAACACCTTTCTTGGCGCCAGTGCCGATGCCGATGGCCGCTACCGAATTATGAATGTGGAGCCAGGCGTTTATACTTTAAAGGCCAGTTTCATTGGTTACAAAGCGGATACTGCTATGGTGCGAGTGCAAGTGGGGCGAGCCGTTGATGTGGATTTTGATTTGCCCACAACCATGCTGATGGGAGAACAGGTCGTAATCACCGGATCACGCCAGCCAGAAAATTTGGCTTCGGCCGCTGAGAGCATTAATATTCTGGGGGGAGAAGAAATTTCTCGCCGAAACAATTACCGGTTGGACGAGGCATTGCAAGCCGTTCCCGGCGTAGCTATTGTTGGCGAGTCGGTCAACATTCGCGGCGGTTCCGGATACAACCGGCTTGGCGGTAACCGCACTCTGGTTTTATTGGATCAAGTGCCCATTCTCACCAGCGACCTGGGAGCGGCAAATTGGAATATTTTGCCGGTGACCGAGGTGGAGCATATTGAGGTGCTTAAAGGTGCGGCTTCTTCGCTGTATGGCTCGGGCGCTTTAAGCGGCGTCATTAATGTCATCACCAAACAGCCAACCCGAGACCATAGTGTCTCATTTAA
>CAYPZM010000247.1:0-7859 GCA_964414825.1 uncultured Cytophagia bacterium
GAGCGAGTCGCTGGTGAAGTCGTAGAACACGGAGCCGTGGAACTCGTTGGTATGCCAGGCAAAATAATGGTGTTGATATCATTGAATATTTGTTCGAATGGCTCACCCTGATGGGGTGCTGCGTCGGGTAACTGTTTTCGAATATCGCCGGGCAACACTTTGGACATTACGGGAAACGATTCGACGCTTTCATGATAGTTGGCGATCCAGTCGACGAGTTCGTAGCCGTGCTTGCGAAACGCCTCGGCGGACATGTGATAGGATTTTTTTGACATGATTTCTCCGGATGAAAAAATGGTTGAGAAAAAGTACGAAAAATTATGGTCTATTTCAAAATTTCTCTTAAATTAAAGGGCAGTAACAAGAAAATCTTTTGAAGGTGTTATGAACTACTTTTTCTATCTGTTTTTATGTTTCGTTCTATTCGGTTCGGCAGCCGCTGAAACGGATATCACGGTTTCTTACGTGACTGGCAACCCTGGAATTCAAGGCCAAGTTTTGGACGCGGAAACCGGTGCGCCGTTACCTGCGCGCATTGAGCTCGTCAACAATCAGGGGCAAGCTGTCGCGTCTTACTATTCGCGGTATCCGGGCCATTTTACGCAGGAGGACGGCACGTTTAAAATAGATGCCGAGCCCGGCTCTTATAAGCTTGAGGTGTTTCATGGCATCGATTACGTTTCAGAACGCACAGTCATCGAAATTAAAAAGAATCAGACCGCCGATTTGCACATTCAGTTGCAACCCTGGGTCCGGCTGCGCAAGATGGGTTGGGTGAATGGCGACGGCCATGCGCATCTTTACACGGATCAAAATGAAAATGTCGATATGCTGAAAACCGTGCGGCGAATTTGTCGCGCACAGGGCGTTGATTTTATTGCCACCAACCAGGGCTGGGCCGGATACGGCGATGACAATTGGCGCGAAGGTTACGCGCCGTTTTCGGATGATGAACTTTTGCTCTACTATGGCGCCGAAATGCCCAAATACCGCACCGGCCATACCTGGTGGCTGGGAATGGAATCCACGCGCGGCTATTTTTCGGCGGCCATGGATTCTTCATACGAAAATCAATATTACAAAGTCGAATCCACGCCGCACTGGACTTTTGACAATGTGCCGTTTCCCAACATTCCTGCGGTGTATCTGGTGCCGCGGTTCAAACAGGCGGAAGATGCGCTCGCTTGCATTCCGCATCCCACGTCCTGGTGGTGGGAAAAGCGCGGTGCCGTGGAAAAATATACCACTAATGTGTGCGAGTATTTGTCCTACAGTTTGCTTGCCGGCCCGATTTGGGATGGTTTGGTCGTGATGGGGTATAACGCGGATCACTATTTTTATCAAAATCTCTGGTTTCATATTTTGAATGAAGGATATCGGATGACGCCCCTGGCCGAGTTGGATGGCGGTTATGGCGAAAACAACAAGTTTCCGTACGGTTTGTATCGAGTCTTTTACCAGGTTGGCGACAAAATGTCCATGGAAACCATTGTGGATGCAGCGGCAAAAGGGCGGACGTTCATCACCTCGGGACCAATAATTTTTGCAACGATTGACAACACATTTCAAGTGGGCGACGAGATTCCGGCGGATGGTCAATCGCGTACGCTGAATATCCAAGCCTACGCCTCCGGCAAAGCGGATGACGTACTGTCGTATGTGTTGATTTTCCGCAATGGCGAAATTTTTAGAATGTGGGATGTACGTGACAGACAACTGCGACAGTTTGAGCAGAGCATTATTCTCAGCGAAATGCAAGACGCCTGGTATGTGGTCAAAGCATACGGCAAAGATGCACAGTCGCCCGAACATTTGGATGTCCTCTCTGTTTGTGGACAAATTGCCAAAGGGGAATTCAACGGCGTCATAAACAGCGAGGCCGATGTGTGTTTGACCAGTCCGTTTTATTTTGTAACTGAAAAACGTCCCAAGCTGCTGCAACCAAACGTAAAGATGTCGATTATAAGTCCCGGCTCGCAAACGCCGGTGAAAGACGTATCCATCACTCTAAAACAAGACGGACGAGTGATCAACACCCTTTCCGCACCGAATGGCCAAGTTGAATTCGAAATGCCCCTAAATGCGATACTGCAAATCGGTGCGCCTGGCTACCCGACCATTCATCGCGGATTGTATCTCGATTACGAACCGCATCAACAACTCATTGAAACGTTTGCCAATGGCGATTGGCTCAAGCAACATAATTGGCAGGACATTCTCGTGCCGGGCCAGGTGCCCTGGGAGGCATTTCAATTCGAAAAAACAAAAGACATTCTGTCTAAGGTTGAATGGATTATCGAACTAGAACCCAACGAGCGCGATGGATTATGGCAGGATTTCGAGGCGCTTTTTATGGAGTGAGTTGACTCCGATCGATCCTCCGGGATATTTATCCCGGACGGGCAATGGACAGGGACATTCGTCCCAGAACCACTGCGATGAAATTTGAGAATCTGAATCCGAAAGCAAGTGTATGCAAAATCTGAAAATCGCTACCGCCCAATTCGAGCATAAAAGTGGCGATAAATCTTACAACTTGTCCGTTATCCAAGACCTCACAAAAAATGCGGTGAACCGGGGCGCCCAAGTCGTGATGTTTCACGAATTATGTGTAACTGGCTATTCCTGGCTTCGACACCTCAGTCGGGAAGAGACGTTTAAACATGCCGAAACCGTACCGGACGGTGAGAGCTGTCAAAAGCTAATTGATCAAGCAAAACAGTTTGACGTAGCGATTTTGGCCGGCATTTTGGAAAAGGAAAACGATTTGCTTTTCAATACCTTTGTTTGTGTCACTGGCGATGGTTTTGTCACCAAACACCGCAAACTGCATCCGTTTATCAACAAATATTTTTCGCCCGGAAATGCCTACACGGTGTTTGACCTGTTCGGCACCCGCTGCGGCATTTTGATTTGTTACGACAATAATGTGATCGAGAATGTGCGCGCTACAGCATTACTCGGTGCCGAAGTTCTGTTTGCTCCGCATGTCACCGGCTGTACGCCGTCGCCTATGCCGGGACGCGGTTTTGTGGATGCCTCGCTTTGGCAGAATCGAGTGGTGGACCCAACCCCATTGCGGATTGAGTTTGATGGCCGCAAAAATCGCGAGTGGATTTTGCGATGGCTGCCTGCCCGCGCTTATGATAACGGCATTTATGTGATTTATGCTAATCCCATTGGTTTGGACGACGACCAGCTCAAAGGCGGTGGCTCGAAAATCTTCGATCCCTTTGGCGATATTTTGGCCGAATGCCGCGAGTTGGGAGATCAAGTCGTCACCGCTCTGTGCATCGCGGAGAAAATCGAAAAATCCGGCGGATATCGATATCGAAAAGCGAGGCGGCCGGAATTATATCGAGACATTATCGGCTCGAGTCATATATCAGAAACAAAGCCTGTTTGGTTGAGAGAATAGGCAGTCGGAAGTCCGCAGTCGGCAAAAAACTGACTGCCGACTGCGGGTTGCGGACTGCATCTGTCACATAGATCATTAAACTTTTCAAACAAAACGTTTCCAGGAGGAAAATATGCACTCTGGCCACAAAATTTCCCTGCTCGGTTCCGGGCTCATCGGCATGTTTTATACGAAAACGTTGCACCAATTTCAAAGCCGTCACACCATTCAGAACGTATTTTCGCGCACCGAAGAGCGCGCCAAGCAGTTTGCCGCGGACTGGGACATCCCCAAGTTTTCAACAGATATGAAAGCTGTGATTGATGATCCGGACACGGATACCGTGATTGTCGGCATTCCCAATAACGAGCATTTAAAGGCTGTTAAAATGGCGGCCGATGCCGGCAAGGCGGTTTTGTGCACCAAGCCGCTCGGACGCACGGCTGCCGAGGCGCGCGACATGCTGGACTATGTCGAAAAAAAGGGCGTGTATGCCGCCTATTTGGAAGATTTGGTATATACGCCAAAAACGCT
This sequence comes from uncultured Cytophagia bacterium, assembly GCA_964414825.1. GTDB lineage: Bacteria > Zhuqueibacterota > Zhuqueibacteria > Residuimicrobiales > Krinioviventaceae > CAYPZM01. The sequence continues at coordinate 3,932 of CAYPZM010000247.1, forward strand.
AAAATCCCTGGATTCGGTGAAACGTGGTGCTTTGGGCAACGTGTTGTGGGTGCGCTCGCGCGAAACGCATCCCGGGCCGCACAGCGCCTGGTTTTGGGACAATGAACAGGCCGGCGGCGGTGCGCTGGTCGATATGGGCTGTCATTGTGCGGAAATTATTCGCAATTTTATCGGCAAGAACATCAAACCGGTGGAGGCCATGTGCTGGACCGATACTTTGGTGCACAACATTCCGGCCGAGGATAACGCTATTGCGCTCATCCGCTTTGAAAACGGCTCCATGGGGCAAATTGAGGTGAGCTGGACCTTCCGTGGCGGCATGGACTTGCGCGATGAAGTAGCCGGCACCGAGGGCACCATTTGGCTGGATCATTTTTTGAGCACGGGATTTCAAATGTTCACCAACGTCGGCCAGGGCGGCTATGTGGCGGAAAAAGCCGAAGGCGATACCGGCTGGCTGTTTCCGGTGGGTGATGAAGTGAACGAGCTCGGTTACACGCACATGTTTATCGACGCGTTTGAGGCGATGGATGCGGACCGCGAGCCCATGGAGACCTTTTACGATGGTTATGTCGTCAATGCCATTTTGGACGCCTGCTACAAATCCGCCAAAACCAAACAATGGGAGCCCATTCAACTGGACGACTGGCGCGGCAAGGAGATTCAAGAGGCTGGACGAACGGGCGACAAAGTTGTTGATGAAAAATACGATCTCATCAAACAGGAAACAATGCCCGACGGACGAAAAAAGCTAATCTTGAAAGATAAAACATCCGGCAAGGTAATAGAGCGAATTGAAGAATAGTATCAAAATTGTAGTACACCTTTTCAGGTGTGCTACAATTTTATTTCAACAAAGACATCCGGCCTTGCTTTACCTCACTCCCCGCCTTTATTTTGTAAAAATAAGTTCCCGAACTTGCGGCTCTGTTGGCATCGTCCAACCCGTCCCAAACTACAGAATGTCGACCTGCCACAAATTCCCGATTTGCCAGATTCCGAACGCGTCGCCCGCTAATGTCAAAAATATCAATTAAAATGGATTCGCGAGCAGGTATGCTAAACGTCAACGATGTCGAGCTGTTGAACGGATTCGGATAATTGCCAAACAACTCCAATTCCTGTATTGGGCTTGAATTTATTGCCACCTCAGTGGTCATTTCCACATCAAACGTCCAATAGCCCTTGGGTGCCACAAAGGGTTTGCGGATGATCTTGTCATTCACATCCATGGCCTGCACATAATAGTGCAATGTGCTGCCCGGCGGTTGTGGAGGAATAACCGCGGCATATTCGTCCTTTCCCTCTATTTTCATCGTTGCGCGTCGAAAACTGCCGTAAGGGGATGTCCTGTAAAACACCGCTACATCCACAATCAGATTCCGGCTCTTCACCACTGCTTTAACCGGGTAACCGGGTGCCGCGTCGGACTGATTTTCCAGCCTGGCAAACGAAATAAAAATCGGCTCCCGTGCGCCAATTTCTTTGGTGATGCAATGAATAGCGCCCTGATTGTGAATAATGGATTCGCAATTGATGCCAACAACGGCATAACCGGGCATGGTCTCACGATAAATGCGCAAGGCCGTAGAATCCAGCGCATTGTTATATGTGGGTACAATTACAGTTTTATTGACGATGAGGGAATTGGTATAGGATTGAAATTGCCCTTCCGCGCCAAAATAGGAACCCGTTGCAAAAGGAGCCATGGGAATTCGAACGATAGTGTAGGGCCGGCCAAAACAGGTAGTAAAATTCTTTTGAATATACTCGACGCTGCGATTGATCACGCGTCCGCTTCCGACAGAGCCAGGAAACTCGCCTACCAGCAGCGTCTCTTCATCCAACAATTTCATATACATGTCGATATGATTCAAGGGATCATCCGGCAAATTCTCAAGTTTGATAAAGCGTTTTATGCCCATAAAGGTGTCAAACATGGCGTCAATGTCGCTTTCTTTGCGTGTTATGTTGCTGTATAACAATTCATGCGAGGCAAACCCTGTACCGTGGCCATCGACCATAAAATTACCACCGGCAAAATAGAGCTTGTTCGGATTCGTGGAAAATTCGAACGAAGGAATTTGCAAGAACCGAGACAGTTTGGATGGAATTCGATCGTCGAGCTGCCATTCGTACACCCAATCTACAAAACTCAAACTGTCCGCTAAATTGCGATACACCGACCACGGCCCATAGTCTCGGCACCAGATGGAATTGTACTCTTCGTACAGAAACGTCACGTTTTTCATATTTATCTTTTGCGGATCGAGATGATACTCGACGTTGGAAGAATCGCTGCATACGATATATACCATGGTTTCCTTGCTGGCATGCTCGATAAGCGGCACCTGAATACCTCGGCTATCTTCCATTTTATCCCAAGCGACCAACACGCCCTCCAATTCTTCCCATTCGGCCATGGTGCGTGGGCCATTGGTAATGTCAAACGCTGCAGATGGCAAAACGATAACAAAAAGCGAGAAAACAAAACAGGAGAGCCAACCCAAGGTGTTCATCGACTAGATCCTCAACAAAAGTTTTTATTGTATTAATTGTCAACTCAGTCAATTCGAGTGCCAAAGTGTAAGTGCCATAATAAACAAGTAATTGTTGCATTGGGGGGAAGGGGGAGTCGGAAAAAATATTTCTATTTTTATCGAAACAGATGGGCAATGCGCAGGAAAATGCGTATTTGCGAGAGCGATTCACTAAAATCAATCAATTTGAAACAAATTGGTTCAAGAACGCGTGCTTTTATGCATTAAATTCGGTAATTATTTTTCTTATTGGCGGAATCCCTATGAAATTTTTATTCGGATTTTTATATTCGTTTACAAAAATCAAGAACTTGCAAGTCGCTTGTGCGTTTTAAAAAGTATCACGCTCTGCAGCAATCCCTTTACTTTTATGGATATCACTTTTATGCGCCATATCGTTGTTCTCAGCAAAGAGGAAAAAATACAGACCATTCCCGAATCGCTGCCCGATTTTGATTTCTCGTTTTCAACTTCAATTCAAGAGGCATTGCGTATTCTGCCCGGCAAACCTTTCGAGTATGCAATGATTGACATTCGCCTCCTTGACTCATCCAGCTCTGTTAAGAATATTCTTGGACGTTTTTGGGACATTTATCCCTCACTTGAAATTATTATCCTTACCCCTCCGGAGCAAATGTCGCAAACGCTTTTGGCCATTGACGCCGGTGCTCGCCAGTATCTCACATTTCCCATCAATAACGCCCAAATTCAAATGGTGCTTCAGCATGCCGAAAAAGACAAACGGATTCAGCATGAACTGGATTTTCTTCGCGATCAGTTTTGGAATGTCGATTCAAAATCCATTTTAAAAACTGCAAATCCTTATATGCGGCACGTGTTTGATCAGGTGCGCTCGGTCAGTCCAACGAACACCACGGTGCTGCTCTCGGGCGAGACCGGTACGGGCAAAGGAGTCATTGCCAATTTGATTCATCAACACAGCAGCAGGCGAGACAGCCAATTTTTAAGCATCCATTGTGGCGCCATTCCGGAAACCTTGTTGGAAAGCGAGTTGTTTGGGCATGAAAAAGGCGCCTTTACCGGGGCGGTGCGGCGGCGTTTGGGCAAGTTTGAAATTGCCAATGGCGGCACTATTTTTTTGGATGAAATTGGCACCATATCGCACGCCATGCAGGTCAAGCTTTTGCAGGTTTTGCAGGAAAAACGGTTTCAACGGGTGGGTGGCGAAACAACACTACAAACGGACGTGCGGATTATCGCCGCATCCAATGCCAATTTGAAAAAATTATGTGAGATAAACAAGTTTCGCTGGGATTTGTATTATCGCTTAAATGTGTTCCCCATTCATCTTCCGCCGCTGCGCGAGCGTCGCGAAGATATTCCCACCATTGTCGAGCAGATTTTGAAGCGTTTGAATCGATTTGGAA
>CAYPZM010000248.1:0-4112 GCA_964414825.1 uncultured Cytophagia bacterium
GGTAACGATCAAAGACCTGGCTCAAATTTTAAACCTTCATCACACAACCGTTTCCAAGGCGCTGCGCGATCATCCCGATATTAAAAAAGAGACCCGGGATAAAATTAAAGCTCTGGCCGAAGAACTGGATTATCATCCAAATGTTGTGGCACAAAGTTTTAAACGGCGAACCAGTAACACAATTGGCGTGATTGTCCCCAGTATTAATGTGGACTTTTTTTCAACCGTGATTAGTGCGATAGAAGATGTGATTTATGGCGCCGGTTATACAATTATGATTTCTCAAAGCAATGAAACTTTGGAACGTGAGATACTGAATGCGAAAACCATGCTCTCAAATCAAGTGGCAGGTTTGATTATCTCAGTTTCACGCGAGACCAAAGACATGTCGCACTTGAAAAGTTTTGCGACCTATGGAATTCCTCTTATACTTTTTGATCGAATCATTCCCGATGCCCGAGCCGCCAAAGTTGTGGTAAATGATTACAACGCGGCTTTTGAGCTTGTGGAGTATTTGGTCGAGCAAGAGTATCATGATATCGCCTATCTTGGCGCTTCATCGACTGTATCCGTAAGTGAAGACCGCCGCCGCGGATATCTCGATGCGCTGAAAAAACACACTATTCCGCATCGCGAGGAATGGATTAAGGAAGGTGGATTTCGGGAGTCAGACGGGTACACGAACATGAACAAGATTCTCAACACAACCTCAAAGCCGCGCGCTGTTTTTGCAATAAACGATCAGGTGGCGTTGGGTGCTTACAAAGCTATCAAAAAGTACGGTATACGAATCCCGCAAAACATTGCCGTAGCCGGCTTTGGGAATCTGCAATTGGCGGAATATATGGACCCGCCGCTTACCACGGTTGCTCAAGAACCGGCAAGAATGGGCGAGCAATGCGCACGGCTTTTATTGCAGGCAGTCCAAAATCCGGAGTTCGATATTTCAGCAGAAACGATTACCATTCCCTCAAAGCTGATCATTAGAGCATCAACATGAGCAGTTATCGTTTTTCGAATTCCCAAAGCAGATGACTGATCACAACTTATTTGAAAGGAGGTGAGAGAAACAGGCAAATCCATTTTTTACCGCAAACACTTTACTCATTTTAATGACTTACAAGGAGGCTATACCATGAAAGGATTGTACGTAACGTTGTTTTTGCTGTGCCTGTTTGCTTTTTCTGCTGTGGCTCAAGAAGTTACTCTACCCGAACCGGTAAGTTTTTTTGATTTTGAAGAAACCGAAGGTGCTGTGGTAACCGATCAAGGAACCGCTGGAAATAATGGCGAAATTGTTGGTGCCTGGATTGATCGTGTGGAAGGCGACGGCATTATCACCAAGCCGGATGAAACTCCTCATGCAATTGAGTTTATCGAAGAAAATGCCTTTGGCGAGTTAACGTATGTGCTCGTTCCGTACCAGGAATATATGAACTCGCCAAACTATACGTTGTCCACTTGGATGAAATATTCGGGTGATGCAAATTGGGGCTATCTCTTCTGGGCGGACGGTGAGACTTATGAGCCGGAGATTGTTGATCGCCATATCGATGTTTGGTTGCATCCCTATGATGGCGCGTTGGGTGTGGATTGTATTCTGCATTTGCAGGATGAAGGCCAGCTTCGCGTCGCCAATGTTCCGGACGACACAGGAATTAACCTTGCCGATGGCGATTGGCACCAAGTGACCGTGGTTTTAAAGGAAAATATCGAATATGCCGTTTACATCGATGGCGTTTGGGCTGCCGATGATGGCGGGGCAGCAACCGATTTGGTAGTTGAAAATAATGGCGATGATCTTTACCTCGGCGCTCGCCCCAACGATGCCAATTTCGAAACATCGGTCAAGCTTGTGGGCCTCATGGACCGTGTCCGCATTTGGGACCAAGCGCTTACGGAAGAACAGATCGAATATCTGTTTCTGATGGAAGGCCCCGAAGGCGGCACTGTGGATGTGGCGGAAAAGATCGAGGCCCCGACCGAGTTTGCGCTCAAAGCCAACTATCCCAATCCGTTTAATCCTACAACCACCATCAGCTACTCGCTCGACAAAACCGAGCAGGTCACTCTGGAGGTGTACGATCTGTTGGGCCACAAAATTAGCACGCTCGTTTCCGGCGTTCAGGCTTCCGGCGAACACCAGGTGCAATGGAACGGCACTGATGATCTGGGCCAAACAGTGTCCAGCGGCGTCTACCTCTACCGCCTGACCAGCGGTCAGCGAGTCGAAACTCGCAAAATGATGCTTCTCCAATAAGTTAATCAAGCCTCTTCATTTTGAAGAGGCTTTTTTATAGCACCATAATAATTTCGCCATGCTGTCATTCTGCAACTTGTCAAGTTTATCCCTTCAATCCTGTCAATAAATATCCTCTACAATTTATTATGGCGCTAAAATTTCCCTTGCTGAAATAGCCAGAATTCAATAGCTTGAACAGTCATCTCGTTCGTTTTCTATAAACCAAATCATGAAAGGAGATAATTACTAACACGGAATAGTTTCGGAGACACCTCAGTGAGTGTAGCAGATTTTCCACAACATGGCGCAGATGGAGCTTTACCCTAATTCACGGTTGTATAGCTCATAAATTATTTGATGGGGAACAAACCATGAAAAAGCGAGAATGTTGCTGTGGTTTACTGTTGTTATTTTTTCTTCTCACCACTATTACCGGATTTGCCGCCATACCTGATGTACTAAAAGAATCGTTTGATTATCCTGAAGGTGACCTGCTGGGTCAGGGCGAGTCGGGCAACGGCTGGCTGGGGCCTTGGGAGGAACCTGTTGCAGGATACGTCATTGTATTAGCCGGGAGTATGGAATACGAAGGCGTTCCAGAAACTGGCGGCTACTTGGAAGTTTCGGAAGCCGGCACCATTTGGCGCCTGTTGGAAGAGACCTGGCCGGATGATGGTTCGACCTACTGGATCAGCCTGCTGTACGAGCGTTTTGACGGTTATGATGTCGACGAATCCTACAACGGCTTTTCACTGTTTTTGGGAGACAAAGAGTTGCTATACATTGGCAAACCTTGGGCTACAAAAAATATTGGCATGGATGCCCACCACACAGGATCCGGACCGGATACCAGCAGTGTCAATGCCTATGACAAAAGTTGGGTTGTGGTCAAACTGATGATGAACGGCACGGCCGACAATGACAAAGCCTACCTCTGGATCAATCCCGACCCGGCCTCGGAACCGGACACCACCAATGCCGACGCCTTTGCCACCTGGGAAGGCAGTGAGGGTTTTGATCGTGTGCGTATCGGCAGCGGCAATTCTCCCTCGCCGTGCGAGTGCTTGTATGACGAAATATGTTTGAGCAAAACCTACGCCGGCCTTACGGGCGAAACCGGCATGCTGCCAAGTCCTGTTTGCTTTTTTGATTTTGAAGAAACTGATGGGATCGTTTGTCAGGATCAAGGCTTTTCCAGCAACCATGCCGAAATTGTTGGCGCCTGGATCGACCGTTTAGAAGGCGATGGCATTGTCACCAACGCCGGCGAGACAGGGCATTGCCTCGAGTTTAGCGAACCAGTTTGGAATGGGGAATTGACCTATGTTCTGGTCCCTTTTCAAGAATTTATGAATTCTCCGAACTATACTTTGTCGACATGGATGAAATACACCGGCGAGTCGCCACAATGGGGCTATCTGTTCTGGGCTGATGGCGATACCTGGGAACCTGAAATACAAGACCGCCACATCGATGTCTGGCTGCACCCCTACAATAGCGAATCTCTGGGGGTGGATTGTATTCTTCATTTACAAGATGAAGCACAGCTACGCGTTGCCAACAATCCGGATGAAACCGGAATTAATTTGGCGGATGGCGAGTGGCATCAGGTCACGGTGGTGCTGAAAGACAACTTTGAATACATCATTTACATTGATGGAGAATGGGCGGCGGACGACGATGGTGCGGCAACCGATTTTGTTGTCGAAAACATTGGCGACGATTTGTACCTCGGCGCCCGTCCCAACAATGCCGATGCTACCTCAGCCGTAAAATTGGTCGGCTGCATGGACCGCGTGCGAATTTGGGACCAGGCCCTTAACGACGAACAAGTGGCCTATTTGTTTATGATGGAAGGTCCCGAAGGCGG
>CAYPZM010000248.1:4122-7789 GCA_964414825.1 uncultured Cytophagia bacterium
GTGTGAAAGAAAATGTTATTCTTTCCAAAGAGTTTGCGCTCCAGGCAAACTATCCCAACCCATTTAATCCCACTACAACCATTAGCTATTCGCTGGGCAAAACCGAGCACGTCACTTTGGAAGTATACGATTTGTTAGGACACAAAATCGCTACGCTGGTTTACGGAGTCCGATCCGCCGGAGAACATCACGTACAATGGAACGGCACGGACGACGCCGGTTTAGCCGTAGCCAGCGGCGTCTATTTTTATCGTCTCGCGAGTCAAAGTCGCGTTGAAACGCGCAAAATGATGTTGTTGCAATAAAAATGGACATATTTGTCGTACACCTTTTGAGGTTGTCGAAAAAGCTAAAAGCCAAGTCATGCCTGCGGAGCAGGCACCCATAACTCATTTAAAAATAGACTCCCGCCTCCGCGGGAGTGACTTGGGAAACGTGCTTTTGTGACCTTTTCAACAGTCTCTTTAGTTTAGGTGTGCGACAAATTTTTTAGAGGTTCCTGCGGAGATTTCAAGCTATTTCTTTTTATCGTTTTTGATATCAGCCGCTTCGTCGGACGGTTCTTGCCTGCTGCGTTCGGGCGCCCATCGCCGTCGCAATTCCGGCAAATTTTCGCTATGGGTCAAAATCACAAGCTCATCCTGCTTTTTCAACTCGGTTTCTTCCTCGGTAAACAAAAATCGATCCTTGCGATACAAGGAAATCGCCTTGGACTTTTCCGGCAAGTCCAACTCTTTTACGCTTTTGCCCGAATCCGATTCGTTAATGACAAATGAGAAAAATCGGGCTTCTCCTTTAATGAGCGTGGACAGCTCGAGTATTTCCGGACCGCGCACCAAATCCGCAAGAAATCGCCCAATGGTTTGCGATGGAATGATCGTATCTTCCAGACCGAGTTCCAGGCAAATATCTTCCAGCTCCGCATCCTCAATTTTGGTGACAACGCGCTTAAATCCGAGATTTTTGCCAATCAAACTGGCAATGATATTGACCCTGTCATTATTCGCCAGACAAAACAAGACATCGGTTTTTTCCGGCGCGGTTTCGTTCAGAATAGCCGGTTTGCTGGCATCGCCATGCAAAAAGCTGCAGTCCAGTTCATCGGATAAATTATCAATTTTTTCTTTATCCTTTTCAATAATCACAACTTGATCACCGCGGTTAATCAGCAAGTTTGCAGCATGAACAGCCAACTCGCTGGCACCAATAAAGACCACTCTCATGAGCTGCTCCTTCTTTTTCCAATCCACGTATTGGGATAAAACAAGATGAGCAGGGCGATCATCTCCAACCGTCCCAATAACATGTTTGCACATAATAAAAGTTTCAAGCCCGCCGGCAATTGAGAACCGGTCACGCCCGATGACAAGCCGACGGTGCCGGTCGCGGACACGACATCAAACAACGAATCTAGTGGCTGATATCCAAAGATCAAAAATATGAGCCACGACGCCGTATTGATGAGCAAAAACAGGGCAAAAATGATCCCCGCATCAATGATCTCGTCCGTAGGAATGCGGCGATTTTGCAACCGAGGTTCGGCTACCGCGTGCGAGGGCATGCTTTTTCTTCGAATGAGCGATTGAAACATTTTCCACAATAGCACGATACGTAATAATTTTACCCCGCCGGCGGTCGATCCGGAATTGGCTCCGATAAACATGCTGATGATCAACAAAAGTTTGGCTGAAGCGGGAATGGAACTCACCTCCAGTGTCGAATACCCGGTGGTCGTTTGTGCGGAAACAGCCAGAGCCGCTCCGTGGGAAAGAGATTGGGACCAGGATAATCCGCCATTCATATACAGGATAAAAATGAGCAGCAACGACGAACCCCCCAGCACCGCAATAAACGTTTTGATTTCAGGATCTTGAGCCAGCCGTTTCAAGCTCTTTCTTCGTCCGCTTAAATAATACAAGGCAAACGGAATGGCCCCTAAAACTCCCAAAGCCAACGCAATGACTTGACCGGCAACGGAAGGCAACCCACCAATGCTCTGATTGGTTGTTGAGAATCCGCCGGTCGAAACAGATGACAGCATATGAATCATTGAATCAAAAAACGATGTTCCTGTGAGCAACAATGCAAACAAACCCAAAGCGCTCAAGGAAAAATAAACAACGAGTACCCGGTTGGCGTGCATTTTTGTACCACCCACCATATCAAAACGTTTGTCACCGCTGGAGGCCGTGGACATGCGGCGAGCATCCACGCCCGGAAAATTGACAAGGGCGACAGAAAAAATTACAATGCCCAGGCCGCCAAACCATTGCATCCACGCCCTCGTAAAATGAAACATGACGGATTGTTTCACTACCGGTGATCCAACGGAAAGGCCTGTGGTCGTAACTCCGGAAACCGACTCGAAAAACGCATCTACTGGCGCAAGCCCGCTTGCGATCATCGGAAAGGTCATGGCCAGTGCCGCGATGAGGAAGGTTAAAGAGACAATAACCAGAGCTTCATTTTGTTGAATTTTGCTTGAAATGTGTATACGCCCCAAATACCATCCCACAAGGCCCAGAACTGCTGCCACAATTCCGGAAGTTAAAGTAAATGCGAGAGAACCAATCATTGCGGATACAACAGCGGGTACCGCTACAAAGAACGCCAGCACCTGGGTCAGTTGCCCCACATATTTGAAAATCACCTGCCCTCGAATAGGGTAAACCAATTCAGATGTAAACATACTTTTAAAACAGTTTTTGTCGTAAAGATAGTTCAGCCCGCGTCGCATGCCGCAAAATTCACAGGTCAGATTAGCCGGAAAATTTGCACTTGTACTTTTGAGCAATAATCTGTACGTTTATTTCGCACATTTGAATTTTACACTCCTGTTAAAAAAACCAACTAGATTCACTACTGCGGAGAAACGATGAACCGACGTAATTTTATGAAACAAACATCCCTGGCTGCAGCGGGTACATTGACGGCATTTTCTGCCAGCCGCGTATTGGGCGCGAATGAGCGGTTGAACGTGGCGATCATTGGCTGCGGTCGCATGGGACGCAGCAATCTGAACGTGCAAAAAGGCACGGGATTGGTAGACATTGGTGCGGTTTGCGATGTATACGAACCGCATTTAAACCAGGCGCTGCAAATGGCTGGCAGCGGCACCAAAGGATACACGGATTTTCGTCCTATTCTCGATTCCAAAGACATTGATGCCGTGGTCATTGCCTCACCGGACCACTGGCATGCCCTAATGACCACCATGGCCTGCGAGGCCGGCAAAGATGTGTTTGTTGAAAAGCCATCATCCGTTACTATTGATGAGGGCCGGCGCATGGTCGAGGTGGCCCGCCGCACAAAACGCATTGTCCAGGTCGGTACCATGCAGCGCTCTTCGCCGGTTTTCCAAAACACGGTGAATATTATCCAAAACGGCGCCTTGGGCAATATCAGCTTTGTGCGCACCTGGATTGTTGGCAACGAGTTCCCCAACGGCATCGGCAACCCGCCCGATGAAGCATCGCCAAACAATTTGGATTGGGACATGTGGCTCGGCCCGGCACCGCGTCGGCCGTTTAACTGGAACCGTTTTGGCGTGGGCGACCATTGGTCCACGTTTCGCTATTTTTGGGATTATGCCGGCGGCATGATGACCGATTAGCTGAACTTCAGCCTCCGCATGATCCGCTTGGTGATGGCCGCCCCGATGATTTCG
>CAYPZM010000249.1:0-7729 GCA_964414825.1 uncultured Cytophagia bacterium
ACTGGGCATGGTGCCAGGGACACGTCAGGCGATGCTTGTGCAACACACCTTGATCCAGCGGCGCACCATAGTGCGGACAAGAGTGTCCGGTAGCAAAATAGTTTCCGTTTACACGGCTTAGCAGAATCTTGTGGTCATTCACTTTGACCACTTTCATTTCACCATCTTTGAGATCATTGACATTGGCTACGACAACATCCTGGTAACTCATTTAAACGCCTCCTTTTCAGGAATTATGCAAATTCGATTTGATTAACCTGGTTTGTCAACAATTTGTACGCTGCTCGCTTGCGCGCCTTTTTCACCCATTTCTTCAAAATAATTCACACCGGTACCCACCTCCAGGCGGTCAAAATCATTGTTTAATACACTGTTTTTATGAAAATAAACTTCACGGCCATCAACACTGCGCAAAAAGCCGTATCCTTTTTCTTTAAATATCTTGTGCACAAGGGCAACGGTTTGTTGTTCGGGGTGGACTTTGACCTCCTGACGTTGTTTTCCCACCAACCGCTTTAGCTGACGTTCAGCCCTATCAAATGCATCGCGTATTACCGCATCTAGATCCAAATGCATGGCATCGTCACCCGCATTTCGATCCACAACAATTTCGTGCCCTGGTGGCACCGTGATGTCGATTCGCACCTGGTACGGATTGCCGGAATCGCGATGCGCTTGTGGTTTGTCGACAACCACACGGCAACTGATGATATGATCGTGTATTTTTTCCAGCTTGGACACTTTTTGACGAATCACAGTTTCCGCCGATTCCGAGCTGGGCATATTGTGAAAACTAATTTCTAAAGGAACTTGCATACCACTTTCCTTTCTGTTCGTGTGCAATCCAAATATCATTTTAATTAACAAAATGAAGGCAATTTATATTTGAGTCAGATTTGATAATTGCTCTGGTTTTCCTCATTGTTTGCCTTTTTGCTTGGAATAGTCGGGCGATCCTTTTACCTTTAATATTGTCTGCTTTGGATGTTATTTATTCAATTTTGTAAAACGCTGGAAACAAAAATTCTTGTTATTAAAAAACAACTCAAAATGCTCTGGTGCCTTGGTGGAACGGAATCCGATAAAAATCCTCGTTGTTGATGACGATGAAATGTATCGCCATACTTATGGTCTGATTTTGACCGAGCAAGGTTATGATGTCACCACGGCATCAAACGGCACGCGCGGATTGGAGCGATTTTTGGCGGGAAATTATCCCATTGTTTTTGTTGATTTTCGTATGCCGGATATGAACGGTATCGAATTTCTCCAAAATGCCAAACGAACCAAGCCGGAAGCAGACATTGTATTAATTACCGCGTTTGCCTCCATTGAAACCGCGGTTGAGGCGATCAAACAAGGTGCTTACGATTATATTGACAAACCCACCAAACCCGACAAGTTATTGCGGTTGGTTGAAAAAATTATCGAAAAACAATCCCTGCTCAGTTCAGCACAAAAACACGATCTGGATTTTCATATAAATTCGGGCGAGCAGCTCATTATGAGCAAAAATCCCAAGATGCGCGAACTTTTGGGTATTATTGCGAAAATTTCACCAACCGATAGCACGGTACTGATTATGGGAGAGAGCGGCACCGGAAAAGAGGTCATCGCCAAGCTCATCCATAACAACAGTTTGCGTAAAAATAAACCTTTTTTTACCATGGATTGTGGCACGCTGGTCGAGTCCCTGTTTGAGAGTGAACTATTCGGCCACGTAAAAGGCTCGTTTACCGGCGCTACCGCTACAAAACATGGCACGTTTGAGCTGGCGCACCAGGGCACGTTTTTTTTTGATGAAATTGGCAACATATCCCTCAACGTTCAGGCAAAAATCTTGCGCGCCATTCAGGAAAAAGAAATTCGCCGAATTGGTGGCACGCAGACCATTCATGTCAATGTGCGCGTTATTGCTGCAACCAATTTGGATTTGCACAAAGCCGTGGAGGAAGGCCAATTTCGTGAAGATTTGTACTACCGCCTCAGTGTCATACCCATCTATTTGCCGCCGTTACGAGAACGGAAAGAAGACATTCCGCTCTTTGCCGAGTTTTTTATCCGCAAATTATCCAAAAAAAAGCGAGATTCCGAAATTGCCGGTATAACGCAATCGGCGCTCGAATATTTGACACAGTATCATTGGCCCGGAAATATTCGCGAACTACAAAATGTGCTCGAGCGCGCTCTTCTCGTTGAAGAAAGCGATCAAATCCAAGTAAACAGCCTTCCCGCGCACATTACCGGGCGCGATGAACGTTCGCGCACTCCCTCGTTAGCTGAGGTTGAAAAACATCATATTGCCCAGGTATTAACCAGCACGCAGCGGAATATCAGCAAAACAGCGCGTATTCTGGGAATCGATCGCAAAACCTTGTACGATAAAATTAAAAAGTATGAGCTCTAACCTTTGTTTTTCGTAAAACTAGCCAGTTTTCCATTTAAAATGACTCGTATTTTTTGCACAATCTGCTTGATATTCTTTAAAAAATCAGTTATCTATAACAATAGAACAAATGCTCTGGGAAGACATTTTACAGGAGGAACAACATGTCAGAGAATAGCAGGTTTACCCGACGTAGCTTTATCAAATCCACAATTGCCGGCGCGGCTGGTTTTTCTGCATTAAACGCATTATCCAGTTGCTCGGCTCCGGAAGCAGAAATTGAAAAACCAGGCGATGCTATGAAAATAGGACTGGTCACCTATCTCTGGGGCCAGGATTGGGATTTGCCCACATTGATAAAAAACTGTCAAGACAGCGGACTATTGGCCGTGGAACTGCGCACCGACCATGCGCACGGTGTTGAGCCATCGCTTACCGCTGCCGAAAGAGAAGAGGTGAAAAAGCGCTTTCTGGATACGCCGGTAACTTGCGTTGGGTACGGCTCCAACCAAGAATACCATTCATCCGATCCGCAAGAACTGCAACGGCAAATTGAAGGATCGTACGAGCTGATCAAGTTATGTCACGATATTGGAGCCTCTGGTCTCAAAGTGAAACCCAATGCCCTTCCGGAAGGTGTGCCACCGGAGCAAACTCTTGAGCAAATAGGAACGTCGCTCAATACGGTTGGTAAATATGCGCAGGATTACGGCCAGCAAATTCGCGTTGAAGTTCATGGCCGGGATACATCGCTTCCCGAAAACATGAAAAAGATTTTTGACCACGTGACCGAGCCGAATGTTAAGATTTGCTGGAATTGCAATAATCAGGATTTGGTGGAACCGGGCCTCGAGCACAATTTTAATATGCTCAAAGGCTGGTTTGGTGATACCGTGCACATCCGCGAGCTCAATGAAGGGGATTATCCTTATCAACAATTGTTCGATCTGTTTGTTGGTATGAATTACGGCGGCTGGATCTTGTTGGAAGCCCGCACCAAGCCCGAAGACCGCGTGGCCGCCATGAAGGAGCAAAAAATGCTGTTTAACGAGATGATTGCCAAGGCGCAGGAAACATTGGGCTAATGTTGACCACCGTTTTCTAGGCCTTTTATATGAGAAAAAAGCCTCAAATTCATAAAGTATTTGAGGCTTTTTTTATTGTCTTTGCCTCACTCAGGTCTATATGTGCTTTAAAAGAGAAATGGAGTCACCGCTTCTTAAACTCCGATGGAGCAAAATTAAACGTGCTAACGAGTTTTCTTTTATTCTTTTGGTCTAAAAGATAATTTTTGCCCGCTGTTCTATTTTTATCAGTCCGATTAAACTTACCTATATTGTGGATAATTAAAAAAATGATTACAGGTCACCCAGCTTTTGCAACTCATGCGGCAGGTCGCTTTTGTTCAGTTTGTAAACATATTTGTTGGACGATTCTTTGATAGAGGCGCTGAAATAATCGGCAAATTTTTCCTTGTCAAATTCGGACAATACACGGTGAAAGCGAATCAGCGCCTCAACTAACAGGCGCACTCGGCTGTATTCGCAAATATTGGATTCGGCCATAAAAGAATCGGTGCGTTGAATATCGGTCTCGATACCGAGCGATTGAAGCTGTCCGGCGGTCAGGCTGTCGAAGACCTGCTCGACCAAATCGTTGCCCGTATCAAGGTAATAGGCCGAAAGTCGATTTTGAAAATTGAACAGCGTCGCCTCGCAAAAAGGCATATTTTCCAGGTCGTTCAGACCAAGAGCCAGGCGCGTCAGCAGATTAAACTGCACGTTGTTAAAAAGCTCGGCATATGTCCAGTGACGTTTCTCACGTAAAACCAGCGCCGCGACCATCGTGTTGACACCTGTGTTCGGACGGCTCGGCTCATTGGAGTATAAAACTGAAAACAGCGGTTCATCTATTTTACAGAAGAGAAGTTCGTAAAACTTGCGTTCTTCTGATTTTAACGCCCGCGCTTGCAGTTTGGGCGGCATAGTTTGAAATAAACTGAATAAATCCTGCTGCAGGTGTTCGATATTTTCGCGAAACATGTAGTGTCCTCGTTTGATCTGTGCGACGAGGCTAATTTAAAACTCTTGTTGTATTTTGCAAGTGCACAACCTTTTTAGAGTGGACTCGTTAATAATTTGAAATAATATCCTCAAGTTCTTGTTTTGGTTTTCGCAAATGCACACTATTGATATTCGTAATTAAAGCAGTGGACTCGTGAACTTTTAGCCAATTCATGCGTTTTACTTGATTCAATCTCATTTTTGATTTTATCTTCAACAAGGGAAATTACGTAACTATGAAAAAACGACAAATTATTATCGTTTTGGGACTGCTAGGTATTTTGACATTTAGCTATTTTTTGATGCAGTTTTTAATCGCACAACGTCAAGAACTACCGCGGCGGGCTCCTGAAGTGGGCGACCGCTGGGTAAAGACCGAAAAGGTGAAATATACCACTGTTCCCACAATTGTAATCGGCAAAGGACGCGTGGTTTCGACTGCCGAAGTGGAGGTGATCGCCGAAGCCGCTGGCAAGGTTGAAGAGGGATCGGTGCCTTTAAAAAAGGGCCAGAGCTTTAAAAAAGGTGACACCTTGCTGACCATTTACAAGGATGAAGCCGAGCTGGCGCTAAAGGCGCAAAAAAGCCAATTTTTGAATCGCGTTGCCAATTTATTGCCGGATATCCGCATCGATTTCCCACAACAATTTGATGAGTTTGCCGCGTTTTTTAACGCCATAAACCTGGATAATGATTTCCCGGAATTGCCCGAAATACAAACCGAACAAATGAAAATATTTTTGGCCAGCCGCAATGTGCTGAATGATTATTACTCCATCAAGCGTGCCGAAAAGCAGTTGAGCCGCCATACCATTACTGCGCCATTTAATGGTGCGTTTGCGCAAGTACAATTGCAGGTAGGCGCGTTTACCGGCATTGGCGGGCGCATTGCCAGCATTATCCGAACGGATGAGCTTGAAGTAGAAGTTTCGGTCTTTAACAATGAAGCCGAGTTTATTAAAATAGGCAGCCCGGTGGAGGTTGTCTCCGATCAACGGGACTTGACATGGCGGGGTACGGTGGTGCGCATTTCAGACTTTGTGTTGGCGACCACACAGCAGCGCAGCGTTTTTGTCAAGGTTCCCGTGTCCGGTCAGCCTCCTTTGTATGCCGGCGAATACATGATCGCAGCGTTTAAAGGCATGACCATTACCGATGCCATGGAAATTCCGCGCTCGGCTGTGGATAATACGGATGAAGTATTTATTGTGAAGGATGGCCGCTTGAAAAAGCAAGAGGTTGAAATCCTCAAAGTGAACGAAAAGACGACCATTTTCCGTGGCCTGCCAGAAGGTGCTGATGTGGTGGTGCAAAAGCTGATTAACGTGGCGGAAAATTCGCCGGTCAAAATTCTTGGGGTCGACGATGCAGGTGAAACCTCATCCAGCAGTGCTCGGACCGCGCAAAATTAAACTCACGAGTGAAACATGAAGAAACTTGTTGCAACCTTTGTAAAATATCCGTTTTACGCCAATATCATTATTGCGGTGGTGGTGATCGCCGGGCTCATTTCGCTAAACCATATTAAGCAGAGCGCGTTTCCGGAAATCACCAGCCGATTCATTTCGATCTCGGTCTATTATCCGGGCGCTTCGCCAATTGAAATGGAAGAAGGAGTTACGTCAAGAATTGAAGAGGCGATTCGCAGCATCGTTGGAATCAAAGAGATTACATCAACCTCGTCTGAAAATTCCTCCCGCATTGAAATCGAGACTACGGGCGAATACGATATCGACGAAACGCTTATGGAAGTGAAAAACGCAGTCGATGGCATTTCCTCGTTCCCTTCGGCGGCTGAACGACCCATCGTCTACAAGCAACGCGCTATTTCACGCGCTATGTTTTTAAGTCTATCGGGGTCGGACGATCTGTTTGATCTCAAACGTTACGCGCATCAAATCGAAGACGACTTTTTAAATTCCGGCATCATCAGCCAAATTTCAATTTATGGTGCGCCGTCTCCGGAGATCTCTGTGGAAATTAAGGAGTCCGATCTGTTGCGTTACGATTTGACCTTTGATGAAGTGGCCTCGGCTATCTTATCAAACAATCGCGATGTCTCCGGCGGCCAAATCAAATCCAAAGACGAAGAGCTGTTGATCCGCTTGCGTTCGCGCTCCGCCGATCCCGATGAAATCGGCAATATTATTTTGCGTGGCAATGACATGGGGGGATTTTTGCGCATTCGCGATGTGACGATTGTCAAACTAAAAGAGCCGGATAATTTTTATCCCAGTTTTCGCAACGGCCAAAAAGCCATCAGTATTTCAGTTTCCAAGCTGCCGGAAGAGGATTTATCAGAAATCCACAATTTTGTCGAAAATTATATCAAAGAGTTTAACGCCTCGAACGACGCCGTCCAATTGCGCATGAATTTTAGCTTTTTGGAAATCTTGTCCAGTCGGCTGGATATTTTATACAGCAACGGCCTGATCGGTTTTATACTGGTTGTGCTCTCGCTCACGCTATTTCTTAGTTTTCGTGTGTCGCTCTGGGTGGCATGGGGAATTCCGTTTTCTTTTCTTGCCATGTTCATCATCGCAAATTTGTACGGAATCACCATCAACATGATGTCGGTGTTTGGGATGATTTTGGTCATCGGTATTTTGGTGGATGATGGCATTGTGATTGGTGAAAATATCTATCAACATTTTGAAGCCGGAAAAAATCCCAAGCTGGCAGCACTGGATGGCACCATGGAGGTGATGCCGGCGGTGTTCACCTCGGTCACGACCACCATAGTTGCCTTTATGCCGCTGCTGTTTTTGCAAGGCACGCAAATGGAAGTGTCGTTCGAGCTGGCCTTTATCGTAATCGTCTCATTGGCACTTTCGCTCATTGAAGCCTTTTTTGTGCTTCCGGCGCATTTGAGCAACGAACGTGTCATGAGTCGCGCTCGCGAAGACCGTCCCAGCCGCGGCATTAAACGGATTATGGAAAAAGCAATTTCTGCCTTGCGCGATGATGTTTATGGCCCGGTTATGGAGTGGGTGCTCAAGTGGCGCTACATTATGATCGGCGTGCCCATCGCTTTGATCATGATTTCTATGGGACTATTTTTAGGCGGTTTTATTAAAAACACCTATTTCCCCACCGTCGATTTTGACAGTTTTGAAATAAATGTCGCGTTTGTGCCGGGAAACGGGGAAGCGCAAACCTATAATTTTCTGCACCGTTTTGAACAAGCGGTATGGGACGTGAATGATGAGCTCATGGAGACGCTGAACGATTCCGTACCGATTATCGACAATACCCTCTTGCAAGTAGGGCGCGCCTTTAA
>CAYPZM010000250.1:0-7728 GCA_964414825.1 uncultured Cytophagia bacterium
GAATCCGATGACCATGTGTTTATACGCAAAATTCCAAAATGGGAAGTGGGTGCGCTGGTTGAAATCATCGGCCAAGTCAAGTTTCCCGGCATGTATCCGATTGTGAAAGATTCAACTTTTTTGAGCGAACTGATAAACGCAGCCGGCGGCTTTACCGAGGAAGCACTTATTCGCGAAGCGCGCCTTATCCGCGAACGCGAAACGGATGTAGAGGATAAGGAATTGATCCGCCTTCTCGGCATGGAGCGCGCCGACATGAGCGAATCCGAATACGAATACCTGGTGATGAAACAAAATACCGGTAGCCTGAATGAAATAGTTGTCGATTTTCATGATCTGTTTGTCAACAACAACCGCTCCGAAGACGTACTGCTAACCGATGGCGATGTAATACGCGTTCCCCGATTGCCGGATGTGATTTATGTGTCCGGTCGCGTCTCGAGTCCCGGCGGTATTCTGTTTCAACCCGGCGAGGGATTTAATTATTACATTGAGCAAGCCGATGGTTATACGTGGGATGCGGACAAGCGCCGCACCAAAATTATCAAAGTGACCGGCGAGATTCGTAATGCCCGAGATATTCGCGAGTTTGAACCGGGTGACCGCATTTGGGTGCCGCGCCAAAAAGACCGCGACTATTGGCAAATCTTTTATGACGCGGTTATTGTTTTGGGGCAACTGGCAGCCGTGTACCTGGTCATCCAACGAGCGGCGGAGTAGATATGAACGCTTTTCAAGAGAAAACCGAAAAACAAGTGCACCTGTTTCCATTGTTGATGGTGTTGTTTCGCGCGCGCTGGCTTTTGCTGCGAAATTTTCTCATTGCAGTCGTGTTGGTGATTGCAATTTCATTTTTACTTCCTGCTCGCTATACCGCTGTCACCACGCTCATGCCTCCGCAAGAGCAAAACAAAACACCCATGGCCGGGCTGCTCTCCGAAGTTTCCGTTCCCGGTCTCTCGCTTGCAAACCAGGCGTCTTCCTCACAAATTTTGGTTGAAATACTCAAAAGCCGATCCGTAACCGAGCGCGTGTTGCAGCGTTCCTTTGCGGTTAATGGCGATTCGTTGCCGCTTTATCGTATACTCAATTTTCCCTCGCCCACTATTGGCGCCTTTGAGATGCAAGACATGGCGCGATTTATGGTGTCGCCGCAGGATATCATTTCGGTTATAGTCGAGATGGGCAATGCGCAGCTCGCGGCAGATGTAGCCAATGCGTATGTGGAAGAGCTGGATTATGTAAATCGGCAAAAAAGTGTGTCGCGAGCAAAAAATTCTCGTGTTTATATCGAATCGCAATTGCAGGAAACCCAGACCAAACTCAGTCAAGCCATGCAAAAACTGGCCAATTTTCAACAGCAAAACAAGGCCGTGTCGCTTGAGAATCAGATGCAAGCCTCCATCAATCAAGCTGGCGAACTCATGGGACAAATTATGGCCAAAGAGGTGCAAATTGGCGTGATGATGCAATCCATGAAACCGGAAAATCCGTTGGTCGTTCGGGCACAGCAGGAATTGCAGCAACTGCGCAAGCGCTATAATGAAATTCAATATGGCAAAGAAAACAAGGCAGGTGATGAAGAAGATGTGGTGTTGCCGTTTCAAAACGTGCCCAATGTGGCGCTGCAGCTTGCAGATCTTGTGCGCGACGTCAAAGTACAAGAAACGGTGTGGGAGTTGTTGAATCAACAATTTTACCAGGTCAAGATTGAAGAAGCTCGCAACACTCCAACCGTGCAGGTGCTGGACCCGGCAGTGCCGCCGCCGTACCGCAGCTCGCCAAATCGTAAAATGTTAGTGATTGTGTTTGGGCTTTTGAGCATTGTATTCACTATGATGTTTGTTTTAGGCGACCATTATTTTGCTTTAATGCAAAACAAACCCAAAGAGCGCGAAAAACTGCAGCAATTGCGCAACGAGCTGCACAAAGACGCCGAGTTCCTCAGACAGAAAATCCGCCGCAAATCCTAAAATATCCAATGGAGCCAAACATGTTGAACGCCTACATTGCCGATTCTGCACAACTGGGGTCGGACACGACTGTTGGTTTTTTTGCTGTTATTGAAGATAACGTCCGAATTGGGAAAAATTGCAGCATCGGTCATGGTGTCATCATTCATGCCGGCACAGTCATTGGCGATGGCGTGCGTATCGATGCGCACAGTGTTATTGGCAAGCCGCCCATGCGCGCCAAGCGTAGCATTTTTAAAGATGAGAAGCCGTTGCCGCCGGCAAAAATTGGCGACGAATGTTTGATCGGCGCGCAAGTCGTTGTCTATTTGGGTTGTGAAATCGCGAATAATGTTCTGATTGCCGATGGCGCGGCGGTGCGCGAAAATGTAACCGTTGGAGAATTCACCATTATTGGCCGCAATACCACGGTGGAGAATTTCACCACAGTTGGCAAAAAATGCAAACTGGAAACCAACTGTTATATCACCGCCTATTCTGAAATTGGCGATTACTGCTTTATCGCCCCGGGCGTGCACACGACCAATGACAATTTTTTGGGCCGCACGCAGGAACGATTCAAACATTTCAAAGGCGTTACCGTTAAAACCGGCGGACGCATTGGCGGCAATGCTGTAATTTTGCCGGGAAAAGTGATCGGCGAGGACGCGGTAGTCGCGGCCGGCGCCGTGGTTACCAAAAATGTGCCACCGCGCAAACTTGTGGTCGGCTCTCCGGCGCGTGTGCTGCGTGATGTTCCGGAGGAGCAGTTGCTGGAGAATCAAGGTTGGGATTAAATCTTTTCTTTTCAATGGATAAGCAAAACGCAGAGGAATAGAGGACGCCAAGTTTCGCAGAGAAATAAACCGAGATTTGATCCTTTTTCTCCTCCGCGAACCTTTGCGGCCTCCACGACTCGGCGTTAATTGGTTTTACGATTTATAGAAATTACCTATGCCCACGCAACACACTATAATCATTGGCGATTCGCGACGAATGGATGACCTGGCCGATTCCTCCGTGCATCACATCGTCACATCGCCGCCGTACTGGCAATTAAAGGATTATGGGGTTGCGGACCAAATCGGGTTTAACGATTCCTATGAAAGTTATATCAACAATTTAAATCTGGTGTGGAACGAATGTTACCGCGTGCTCTTGCCGGGCTGCCGAATGGTGATCAATATTGGCGATCAATTTGCGCGTGCCGTGTATTATGGCCGCTACAAGGTCATTCCCATTCGCGTGGAAATTATTAAATTTTGCGAGACACTTGGTTTTGATTACATGGGCGCAATCATTTGGCAAAAGAAAACCACGATGAACACCACGGGCGGCGCTACGATTATGGGCTCGTATCCCTATCCGAGAAACGGAATTGTTGAAATCGATTACGAGTTTATTTTACTGTTTAAAAAGCCCGGCACGCCGCCAAAGGTATCCAACGACATCAAAGAGCAATCGGCCCTAAGCAAAGAACAGTGGAAAGAGTATTTTTCCGGGCATTGGAGTTTTGGCGGCGCCAAGCAAAATTTTCACATTGCCATGTTTCCGGTAGAGCTGCCCAAGCGGACCATCGCGATGTTTAGTTTTGTGGGCGAGACCGTGCTCGATCCGTTTTTGGGCAGCGGCACCACGTCGCTGGCCGCACAGCTCACCGGTCGCAACTCTGTCGGGTATGAAATTAATGAAGAGTTTCTTCCCGTCATCCAGTCAAAATTAGCAATAGGCGATAATACAGAGTCGCGAAGCAATCTTGTGATCAAACACCAACCACCTCAGCAGAACGAGTGGGACATGAAAATCCGCAGCCTGCCTTATGTTTTTCAGGATCCGGTTCAATTTGATAAAAAGCTGCATCCCAAAAGCGCTAAATTTGGCTCGAAACTAGAGTTGCAGGATCAGCAAAACGGTCAACGCGAAACCTATTACACCGTGCAGGAGATACTGGCGCCGAATGTGATAAAGCTGAACCAAAACATGACGGTTCGACTAATCGGAATAAAAGTAATTCCTGATAAGCAATTCGAAGCCGTCGAGTTTCTAAAGAAAAAGATTTTAAAGCGCCAGGTCTTTTTAAAATTTGACGAGCAGCAACAACCTGATCAGCAACCTGTGCCGGTTTATTTGTATATGAAAAACAAGACGTTTGTGAATGCGCATTTGCTAAAAAATGGGTTGTGTAAAGCTGATGATTCTTACGAATACAAATATAAACGCAAGTTTGAAACAATTTGTGAAAAGATAAACAGTTGAGAACAGCGTGCAAACTGAACCCCACTACATAAAGCGCCATATATTTCTCTGCCTTGCTTTGGTCCTGCTTGCAGGGCATTTTTTTTCGGCAACCGCACAAACGATATATGTGCCCTCCGATCATTGGGTGTATAATTTTCTGGATCGCATGGAAACCAAGCAGCTTTTGCCCATCGTTTTAAATGGCACCAAACCCATGACGCGGATTGAGTTGGCCGAACACATTGCCGAATTGGAAAACCATGCGGAAAAACTGTCGAGAACCGAGCAGAGGCAGCTCGAGTTATTAAAGCTCGAATTTCTCGAAGAAATACAACGACTGAACGTCGAACCGCCTGCCGTGAAAACGCGCTGGAAACAGATCACCGAACATTCGTGGCTGGACCGTTGGCTGCCGGATGTGATTTATCCAACCGGCCGCCACATGGTGGAATGGAAATCCGGCCCGCTCAATCTCTATCTTGATCCCATTATTCGCCGCTCTCGAATGGTCGCGCAGGCCGATACGCTTGATGCTCAGGAGCGCGTGTTCAAAGACACCAACGGTCTGCACCTCTGGGGCACGCTTGGCGCGTTCGGCTTTGTTACCGATGTGCGCGATACCCGCGAGTGGGGCACGCGCGTCTATCCGTCCGGGAATACAACTATGCCAGGGTTCGGATTTGCGCAGGGCAACGGCCGGCAAGTTTACCACGATGAAACCGTGGCGTATCTCGTCTATCATTGGAACTATCTCAACCTGCAATTTGGCAAGGACAGTAATCAATGGGGACCGGCTGCGGCTGGACAACTGTTTTTGTCGGATGTAGCGACCAGTTACGACCAGCTCAAGGTGCAGGTGGTGCTGCCACGGCTCAAATTCACCTATGTG
The DNA here is from genome assembly GCA_964414825.1 of uncultured Cytophagia bacterium. Lineage (GTDB taxonomy): Bacteria > Zhuqueibacterota > Zhuqueibacteria > Residuimicrobiales > Krinioviventaceae > CAYPZM01. The sequence goes on from CAYPZM010000250.1 coordinate 5,080, forward strand.
CTGGCCTGGCTCAAACAATTCAATCCCAATTATTATCTTGGCAATGCCACAACCAAAATGATGTCCACACATCGTCTCGAAGTGGCGCCGTTTCAATTTTTGGATGTTGGCTTGCATTCCGCTGTGATCTATGCAGGGCGTCAATTCGAACCTGCGTATGTCAATCCGGTCATGTTTTTCCGCTCCGCCGAGCATTATTTGGGCGATTTGGATAATGCGTTGATGGGGTTGGATGTTGAATTCAAAGCCATTCCCAAAACCAAACTGTACGGCGAGCTGTTTTTGGACGACATTACCACCGGCCGACTGGGCGAGGGATTTTACGGCAACAAATACGGGTATACCGCCGGGCTGTATCACGTCAATCTGTTCGGCATTGCCAATCTCGATGCCCGTTTGGAATACACCCGCATTCGGCCCTACACCTATACGCACAAACATGATACAACGCAGTATCAACATTTTAGTACAATATTGGGACACTGGATTGGCCCCAACTCTGACTATCTAATGGGGCAACTCGACTATCGCCTTTCAAAACGCACGCGTTTTGAATTGCAAGTCGAACAGTGGCGCCACGGTGCAAATCCGCCGGATGAAAATTTGGGCGGCGATCCAAATGTCCCACATGAAAATCCGCGCGACCCGCAATCGGTTGACTTTTTGGCCGGGGTTTTGGAGCGCACTCGGGCCATCAGCCTGGCCGCGCATTACGAAGTGCTGCGCGATTTATATTTAAGTGTGGAACTGAAATGGTTTGATGGCGACTCGGAGTGGCCGCAGTATGGCGGGGTATCTCCGGGGGCAAGATCGCAGATCACACTGGAGTTGCGCTGGAATTATTAGGGGAGTGAGATGTCGCGTTTGTTAATCTTTTTATTCATCCTGACTCATGTGGTGCTTGCTCAAGTCCATGTCGATACCGTCAAACACCACAGCAAATTTCTGCAGCAAGAGCAAGCCTTTTTGGCGATCGTTCCGGAGAGTATCGGTCCCTGGCCCGTGCTTTATCTGCTGCACGGCGCCGGCGGGAATTACACCAATTGGGCCGAGGCAACGGATGTGCTCTCGTATGCCGAGGATTTTAACATTTTGATCGTCACCCCGGATGGCGGCGAGTTGAGTTGGTATCTCGACAGCCCGTTTGTGGAAACGTCGCAGTATGAGAGCTATATTGTGCGCGAATTGCTGCCGTTTGTCGATTCCACCTACACCACGATGGCGGGTCGGCAGTCGCGCGGCATTGCCGGATTGTCCATGGGCGGGCATGGCGCCATCAGTCTGGCGTGCAAGTATCCCGAACTGTTTGGCTCGGCGTCGTCGCTCAGCGGTGTGATGGATATTGTGCAACTGGCGCCGCTTGGCGCGGTGTGGAATTTGGACAAGCTGTTGGGGACGTACAGCGATTATCCAGACAACTGGCACAACAATAGTTGCTATTATCTTGTGCCGCAACTGCAATCACGTCATGTAAAATTACTCCTGGATTGCGGCTTGCAAGATATTTTCGGTTTGTACAATCAAGCGCGCGATTTCAAGGCGCGCTGCGATTCATTGGGCATAACCTGCGAGTACAATGAATATCCCGGCGGCCACAATTGGGATTATTGGGATGCGCACATTTACGAGCATTTGGTCTTTCATAATCAGGCGTTCACGAGTACCGGGATACGGAATCGGTCGCACGAGTCTCAAGAAAATCTGTCGATTTTCCCCAATCCATTCAACTTTCGCATGACATTAAATATCAAACTGAAAACGCCCGGATTTATTCGTGCGGATGTGTTTGACCTGCGCGGCCGCCATACTGCCGAATTGTGGGACGGCCCTGTATCCGCTGGTACGTTGCAACTGAACTGGAATGCTGTGTCCGATGCCGGGCTGCCGGTGCCCTCAGGCGTTTATATGCTGCGTCTGCAAACCTCGGAAACGACTTTAACACAAAAGGTGATGTATGTCCGCTGAGTTTCGACGGCCGTGGTTTTTGATGGGCACGTTGATCAAAACCCTGCGCTTTAATTTTTACTATTTCCCCTTTAAACAGGCGATTAAACTGCCGGTATTGATTTCGCAAAATGTGTGGCTGAAACGGCTGCGCGGATCGGTGGAGATTCATGGACCCATCAAATTAGGGCTGGTGAAAATCGGCTTTGGCGACATTGCCATTTTTGACAATATTCAATCGCGCGCCATTTGGTCGGTGCAAGGCAAGGTGATTTTTGCCGGCCGGGCCAATATCGGCCACAGTGTGCGCTTTTCGGTGCAGCGAAACGGCGTGCTGCGATGCGGCACGGATTTGATCATCAATGCCGAAACTGCGATTGTGTGTCGCAAGGCGGTAACATTTGGCGACAGCAATTTAATTTCCTGGCAGTGTATGATCTGCGACTCGGATTTGCACGATATATTTTTTGAAGGCAAACTGATCAACGCCGATCGCGAAGTGACGTTTGGCGACCGCGTGTGGTTGGGGATGCGCGTGAATGTGCTAAAAGGAACGGAAATTGCATCCGGTAGCGTCATTGGTGCAGGCAGCCGCGTTTCCGGCACCTTACGGCACGAAAAATCGATCTATGCCGGTACACCAGCGCGGCTGGTGAAACAAAATGTAGAGTGGGTGCAATAAGAGTGGCGACAAAATCAACACAT
>CAYPZM010000251.1:0-1573 GCA_964414825.1 uncultured Cytophagia bacterium
TGCAGGAGCAGAGCTTTTTTGGGCTTGGTCTTTTTCTGGTCAATACACTGGTTTTTGTGCTGTTCCTTTCGCGTCGGCCTAGCCGGCAAACCTCAAACAGCTTTTTCGAATGGGCTATTGCTTTTGCCACGGTTCTATTTTCTTTTCTGCTCAGGCCCGATCTTTCCCCCAATCCCCTGTTGATTAAAATTTTTCTGCCCATTCAATTGGCGGGAATTGTGCTCATGGGGGTGTCTCTGTTAAGTCTGGGCCGCAGTTTTGGCATTGTGCCCTCAAACCGAAGGATCAAACAAAAGGGCGCTTTTCAAATTGTGCGTCATCCTCTTTATGTGAGCGAGCTGGTTTATTATTTTGCTTTTTTGATGAGTTATGTTTCGCCACTCAATGCCATTCTGGTTCTCGGTATTTTCCTCGGCCAACTCTATCGCGCCAATGCCGAGGAAAAGTTGTTGTCCAATGATCCGGCTTATGAGCAATATAGGCTGCTGGTTAAATATCGGTTTATCCCCGGACTGTATTAGAAAGGAGTCAAATCATGTTTCAATTTTTGAGTTTCTGGCAAGGTGTTTCTGTTCTTGTGGGGGCGTTTTGTTTGGCGAATGGTGTGGTACTCATTGGCATGTCGCCCAAGAAAGCGATTATTGAATTTGCAGGCATTTCCCAAATGCTGTTGGGATTGGCATTGACGTTTTTTCCGTTTTTGGACTGAAAACAGGCCGCAAAATCGGAAAAAAATACAAAACATCGGCTTTTTGGCATATCTTGCCCGACATAGAAAAGGACTATGGCCTTTTGTTCGTTGGCGTGATTATGCTGCCGTTTTGGTGGCCGGCACTTTTTGCGAAAACATTTACCGAGACAAGATAGCACTGGAACAATGTAAATTTTTACAGAACAATCATTGTTTTTTTGCAGGTATCAAACTAAAAAACAATCCTAACAAAGCACTGGCAATCCCCAAAACCAAAAGCCAAATGGCTTTATTGCTCGGCGAATCTGTAAAAAACTCGGAAAGCTCCGAATTGAGCGATTCTGATGCATTGATTCCCCAAAAAATCAAAACAATTCCTACAACCAATAATACAATTCCTAAAATACGTCTGGTCATTTCTTCCTCCACGAGTTAATAAAAAATAAAAATGGTTGGTTGAATCCGTTTCCGCTCAAGCCCGTTCCGGAAACTCGAACAATTGCAGCCGTTCACAATAGGTTATAGGATATTGTGGTAATTGCCGCCATTGCCACACATTAAGATTCGACCAACCATTCAAAAAACCTCAATTTTCGTAATCAGTAATCAAGAATGACGTCTCGTTATTACTGTCGTTTTACACGCTTTTAATCTCCTTGACAACTTCGTCTCTGCTTTTGCCCAGCTTTTTTTGCAACCGACCGATGAGCTGCTCTTCCTGGCCTTCGCTGTATTTGAGATCATCATCAGAAAGCTGACCGTACTTTTCCTTTAGTTTTCCTTTGGTCTCATTCCACGTGCCTTTTAGTTCTAATTTATCCATCATGTATCCTTTCATTTAAAGTGAATTGATTTTTAGAATCGATTTTTAACCCATCCAAA
>CAYPZM010000251.1:1583-7728 GCA_964414825.1 uncultured Cytophagia bacterium
TAGGTGATTGGCAAAAGATATGCCATTGCCCCTACGAGTGCTTTCAAGTGCATTTAATTCAAGCGGTTAACTGTGTAGGGTGCAAGGTCGACCATGTATAAAATTGAATAAAGGAAACCGATTCTCCGGCCAAGTGTGACGTTTCTGAACAAAACTACAGCGAGCATTGGTCTCGTGTGTACGAATGCACAAACAGACAACCCGGCAATGCAGATTTGTTAAAAGCGTACCGCCCGCAATAAAAAATGAGATGCTTTTGTTGATTTATTCAGATTGGACAAAATTCAACAAAAAGAAAGGGAAACCTATGTTACGTTGGGCCCTGTATTTTCTAATAATTGCCGCCATAGCAGCGCTATTTGGTTTTGGCGGTATTGCTTCGGCTGCTGTCGGTATTGCCAAGATTCTGTTTTTTATCTTTTTGGTATTATTTGTTGTTTTTTTGATTATGGGGATAGCTGCGGGAAAGAAATTGACCTAGGTCATTCTGCAAAGCTATGGTTTAAACATGAATAGCAACGAAACACACTCCCTGGTTCGCCTAGCTTTTGCTGCTCTTTTTATCATCATTCTGTTGTTGGTGGTGTACATCCTGGAGAGCATTGCTTCTATTGTGCTGTTGATTTTTCTCGGTATTCTGCTGGCACTATTCTTAAACTGGGTGTCCAGCTTTATATCCAAAAAGTTGCATCTGCCGTTTGGTATTGCTTTGGCACTGTTTACGATATTCATTCTAACCGCCTTGTTCTCTATCCTTTGGTTTAGTGGACCGGATATTATAAAGCAGTTTTCCACTCTCAAGGAGGCGATTCCCGATGCTCTCAAAACATTGCAGGAATTGCTCGAACGCAACAATTTGAGCCTCTTGTCAAAGGAAAACGGCGAATCTTCCGGGCAAAATGTCTCGTTTTTGCCGCCTGTTTTTTCAAGCATTGCCGGTGTCTTTTCAACAACCTTTGGCATTATTGGCAGTATTGTACTGATTATTTTTGTTGGATTTTATTTGGCTATTGAGCCTGATGTCTATGTTAAGAATGTGACACGCCTGTTCCGTAGCGATCGTCGCCAGCATGTAAACCAATTGCTTCAAAGTCTTGGAACGGCATTACGATGGTGGCTATTGGGCCGAATTATGTCGATGACTGTTGTCGGTGTGCTCACAACATTGTTGTTGTTTATATTCGGGATAGATTTGGCTTTGCTTCTTGGGCTTCTGGCGGGGACACTTTCGTTTATAGCGTATATCGGTCCTATAGCAGCAGCTATTCCCGCAATTTTAGTGGGTCTGGCGGAAGAGCCGATACAAGCTGTTTATGTCATAGCTATTTATGCTTTTGTGCAGTTTATAGAAAGCTATATCATCACACCAGCCATTCAAAAGCGTACGGTATCCATGCCGCCGGCGCTGCTGATTTGTGTCCAGGTATTGATGGGAATTCTATTTGGATTATTAGGGGTGCTTGTCGCTACACCACTGACGGTTGCAATTATTGTCACCATACAAACTCTCTACATTGAAGACATCCTGGATGAAGATGTTAAAAAAATGGGCCAACACAAGGTTTAGGGTTTAAACTCCTCAAGAAAAGAAGGAGATAGGCTAGTTGTGTTCACAAAATGCGCAGATCCGAAACAGCCAAGTGCTAAACTGTACGCAAGCTACACAGGCAACCACGTGAATTATGTCCCAAACCTGCGCACAAGAAAAAGTTTCCATTTTACCAATGCTTTTCGGCGAATTCAAGTAAATTAAAAACAAGAAATTATGCCTGTATGGATATTGATGGCACATTCATTGCCAAATGCAAAAGCAACTTGAGAACGTTGATTTAATAAAGGAGCAAGGAGCAAAATCGTGCAAACCAAAGCAAAATTGATGACAGCGGTTTTGACCGTTGCTCTTTTGGTGCCATTCATCTCAGCAAACGCAAAAGTTGGCGTGCGATTAGGTACCTACACGGACGCTGAAGAATTGTTTATCGGCGGAAAATACCTGGTGCCGATTGCAAATCATACCTATTTCAATCCAAATATTGAATACGTATTTGTCGAAAATTCCACATTCCTCACATTTAACTTTGATGTCCACTATGACTTTGTTGAAACCGAGCAGCTCTTTTTCTGGGGCGGTGGAGGACTCGGAATTCGGGTTTGGGACTAAAGACCAGAGGAAATTTTATTCCCTATATCCAGGGCAAAGCTATCCTGGGTGATTACGATGATTTTGTACTCGGAATCGGAGTACGATTCTAACCAACCAACGAAAAGGAGGTTATCGTGAAAAAACTAGTTGTAATTTTTGTCATTTTCGGTTTATCATATGCGGCAAACGCTCAAGGTATGGGCTTGGGGCCTGTTCTGGGCATTCATAAAGCTCAAGATGCTGAAAGTACAAACCTTCTCGGCGGCATAGCCCTGAGAATGAAACTGAACAAAGCTATCGGCGTTGAGGGTGCCATAATGGTACGCTCCGAAGATTACGTTGGAGATGCCGTCCAAGTTACCAATTACCCCGTAATGGTCACAGGTTTGTTTTATCCCCTGCCCATCGCTTACGGTGCCGTTGGTGTGGGTTGGTATAATTCCCGCGTTGATTATCAATTTGAAGCTCTGGAAGCTGTTGGGGATTTTGTTGAACCCGGCGATGAAACACTCCAAGAATTTGGATGGCATTTTGGCGGAGGCGTTGAACTGCCCATTGGTCCGAACATGTCGATTGCCGGCGATATTCGATACGTCTTTCTGAACTATGATTTTGAAAAAGTACCAGGTACCGATGAATTAGAAAGCGACTTTTTCTACATCGATGTCGCTTTGTTATTTGGACTATAAAATATAGGAGAATGCTATGAAAAAGGTAAATTTTGTCCTTGTTATGGGCCTTATTTTAATGGGGGCTCTTGTGTTTACTCAATGTGAGATGGAAGATGACGAAATGGCTATGGAAGAAGAAAAACAGGAATTGCGATCCAATTTAGAAAATACGATTGACGAACTTGATGAACAAATTAACGATGTTCAAAACGAGCTCGCCGATGCCGGCGAAGAAGGACAACAAGAATTGCAAGATCAACTTGAAGAGTTGAAAGATACCCGAGAAGACGCACAAGATAAACTTGATTCTATTGCAGATGCCACGTCAGAAAATTGGGAAGAATTCAAGCAAGATACCGGAAATTGGCTGGAAGACCTCGATCAAGATATTGAAGATATTACCGCTAGAAACTATTAATTAACCCGGAGATGTGTTTATGTTAACATGGGCTCTAATATTTTTAGTGATTGCCCTGGTAGCAGCCGGTTTTGGTTTCAGAGGCGTTGCTGCTACTTCCGCGACGGTCGCTAAAGTCTTGTTTTTCATTTTTATTGTCTTGTTTCTAATTGCCTTGATCGGCAATTTTGCCAGAGCCTGACCATTCAAGTTGTTGCGACAAGCGGAGCGGTGCAGTTACAAAGCTGTTTCCGTTCCGCGCGCAACGGCATTGACTGCATTCCCACCTTAATAAAGGTATCTTTGCCATTTTCGTTATTTTTTCTTATCTTTGCTCCGCTTTAAAAACCTCTCGTTGCTAGCAGTATTGTCTATCACACAAGATGAATGTGCTGCCCATGCCGAGTTTTTGACCAATAAGGAAAAGAGTCTATGAAGATCAGCGGATTTTCGTTCGTACGTAACGGCCTCAAACTGTATTATCCTGTTATTGAATCCATAACATCCATTTTGCCCATCTGCGATGAATTTGTAATAGCGGTCGGGAAAGGCGACAAGGACGATCACACCCGACAAGCCATTGCCGACATAAATGACACCAAAATCAAAATTATTGCTACCGAGTGGGAAGAGCAATACTTTGACCGCGGCGTTATCAATGCCATGCAGACCGATATTGCTCAGCAGGCTTGCTCTGGCGATTGGCTGTTTTATGTGCAAGCCGATGAAGTGGTGCATGAAAAACATCTGCCCGTGATCCAAAAACGCTGCGAAGAGCTGCTGGATCACAAATATGTGGAAGGTCTCTTGTTTCGTTACAAGCATTTTTGGGGTGATTATCAACATTACCATGGCGGTCATGGTTGGTATCCGCATGAAATTCGCATCATTCGTAATCTGCCCACCATTCATTCCTGGCAAAGTGCGCAATCGTTTCGGCATTTTGAGCCCTACGACAACCCTCGTCAAGAGTACGGCACTCGCAAGCTGCGAGTGGCCAAAGTGGATGCAGAAATTTACCACTATGGCTGGGTGCGGCCCCCGCATTTGATGCAAAACAAACGCAAAGCCTTGGACTCGGTACATTGGGGCATTCGCAAAGCCAATGACTATTACGATCGCGTTCCCAAAGAATTTGATTACGGCCCCCTCGACCGATTGGTGGAATTCAATGATACACATCCGGCAGTGATGCAAGAGAAAATCAGCAAAATGGATTGGGTCGAGAAATTGCAATATAGTGGCAAATCCAACCCCTATCGTCAGCCTCACAAACATGAGCGCCTGAAATACAGGTTTATCAGTTTTTTGGAACGTTATGTGATGGGTGGTGCACAAATTGGCGGTTTTAAAAATTACATTTTGCACCGCGATAAAAAATCATTATTGCCTGGATAGTCAATCAAGAATAGTAACACCGGCCATGTCGTTCTCGAAATTGATTAGCGAATCAAAATCATGCGCCGTGTTTGTTGCCGATATCCCGCGAGCAACGAATAAATATAGGTGCCGGTGGGCAAATGAGAGCCGGAAAAGAACTGTGTATGCGTGCCGGCCGATTGCTGCGCATTGACCAGTGTTTCAATATGTTGTCCGTTTGTGTTATAGATGTCCAGACGCACATGCGTATTTTCCGGCAAAATATATTCGATGCGCGTAGCCACGTTGAACGGGTTTGGTGAATTCTGCGGCAACGCAAATTCAGAGGGAGAAGAACCCTTTTGCTGCGCAAGAGTTGGCAAAGCGCCAACAGGGCGTGAGGGGCCGCCGACTTGTCCCCACTCGTCCACAGCAAGCACGCGGTAGTGCACGGCGCGGTGCGAAAAGGGACGGGGGCGCCTGGTCAGTGACACACTGTCTGGTTGGGAGACCAGGGTAGAGGCATTCCAGATCGTTTTCCAGTTCATGCGATTGGTAGAAAACTCACAGCGCAATGTATCCGCTCCTGACTGTCGAAAGGTTTTGAGATACAGTGTGGCATCCAAAATAGTGTATGGCGACTTTACTGCGAGAACACATTGTGCGGTTTTTCCCGATTTTGCCGGATGCAGGGCGCTGTGGCTGGTGGTGATATTCGCGGCGGATTCTACGAGTTCAGCGAGCGCAGCTCTACCAAAAGGAGGGCGATATTCAAATCGACTGTTGGCAACCATCCATGGAATCGAATCCGGCGCTTGCGGTATGGTGTGATGAAACTGCTGCGCGGGCGACCAATCAAACACAAATGATTCGCCGTAACGCAGTGAAGTATCCAGCGAATGGCCGAACCAGGAGCCAGGGCCGTGTTGCCGTGAATAGTCCGTGTACAGTTGCGCCACGTCAAGATCGCTATTGCGATTTTTACCAAAATGATGCGTGCGACGGATGAAATACTCATCCTCTCGAACCTCGTCAAAGCCCAGCAAAGTCTCATTGTCATAATCCAGATAAAACACCTGCGCATCCGTATCCAAAATGACAAAACCTTTCCCAAAATCAATTTCCGGAAGCGCGTGATTGTTGGCAAAGGTAGAAAGATGAATGGAATGAGCCGGATAGCCCAGACGTTTCCCAATGCCGGAAATCAAATCCGCGGCAGGCCCGCATGTGAAATAACCATAAATGCCCAAAAGTTTCAGCGGGTCGCTCACTTCACACCCGCGTTCCGGCGAGCGGTGGTGCACGCGATGATGGCGGAAAAAGTGCCACAACGACAACGCCAGCTCTTTGGATGTGTGCGCATCGCCAAAGATGCGTTTGGACAATGTGGAGAAATCATAAATCGGTTTGTCGTTATTGAGAGCAACTCGCGGCGAGTAAATTGTGGTGGAGCCGAGGTTCGTTAATGCCAACGAACACATCGCTTCGAACGCTTGCTCCACATCAATGTTATAGCTGTGTTTGTAGGTGTTAACGCCGTCGAGATAGCCGTCCAGAATGAGAACGGAGGTGTGC
>CAYPZM010000252.1:0-7725 GCA_964414825.1 uncultured Cytophagia bacterium
TGCCCATCACAAATTCCAATGTACCGCCGTTTTGCAAGTCATTGTGAGTGATGTAACCCTTGTCGTACTCTTTACCATTCAACTTGACAGATTGAATATAAATATTCTCATCACTCAATCCGCTGGTTTTTACCGTAAACGTTTTGCCGTTTGGCATATTGATGTCAACGCGCTCAAACATGGGTTTGCCAAACACGTAACGGCCGTCCGCCGGATTGACCGGATAAAAACCGATGGCGCTAAAAATGTACCAGGCCGACATTTGCCCCATATCCTCGTTGCCGCACAGGCCGTCCGGTTGGTTGCTGTACAGGGTGGTCATAATTTCGTGCAGCCGTTCCTGGGACTTCCACGGCAAACCGGCATAGCTGTACAAGTAGGCCGTGTGGTGGCTCGGCTCGTTACCGTGCGCGTATTCGCCGATAAGACCGGTGATGTCGATGGGCTTGCCCTCCGATGACGAGGTTTCAGCGCCGAAGAGTTCGTCCAGTTGGTTTACAAACGGCTCGTTGCCGCCGAGAAGATCGATCAATCCGGGAACATCGTGCGGCACGAACCACATGTACTGCCAAGCATTGCCTTCGATAAAATCCGATGGGCCGTAAGAGGCAAACGTCGGATCGAACGGCTCGACAAATGTGCCACGAGAATCGCGGCCGCGCATAAAACCCGAGTTCGGCTCAAACACCTCCCGATAGGCCTGGCTGCGTTTTTTGAAATACTCGTAATCCTCTTGCTTGCCCAGCGCTTTGGCCATTTGCGCGATGCACCAGTCGTCGAACGCGTATTCGAGCGTTTTGGAAACGGATTTATTGTCCAGATCGGTCGGAATGTAACCGTACTCTTTGAGAAACTGGATGCCAAAGTCGTCCTGCATGGCGCTGGTTTTCATGGCCTCGAATGCTTTTTCGACATCAAAATTGCGAAAGCCTTTGAAATAGGCATCGACAATCACCGGTACGGCGTGGTAGCCGATCATACAATTGGTCTCGCTGTTGCACAGCGGCCACACGGGCAGGAGGCCGTATTCATCGTATTGCGCCAGGGCCGAGTGGATAATGTCGTTCACGCGTTCCGGCGCCAATATGGTGAACAACGGATTGCCGGCGCGGAACGTGTCCCACAAGGACAAGCCGGAAAGATTAGTAAATCCTGCCGCCGTGTGCACCCTGCCGTCGAAACCGCGGTATCGGTTATCGACATCCATGTAAGTAAACGGCGCAATACACGAGTGGTACATGGCCGTGTAAAATGTCTCTTTCAACGCGCGATCACTGGCGGTGATGGTTATTTTATTCAAAATATTGTTCCACTCGGTTTCAGCCTCGTTGCGGACGGTGTCAAAATCCCAATGCGGAATTTCGGCATCAATATTTTTTATCGCGCCCTGAATATCCACCGCCGAAATGCCTACTTTGACCAAAAGCTGCTTGTCCGCATTTACCGGAATGCTGAGTGCGGCTTTGGCATGCGTGGCTTCTATTTCCGAAGCCTTGTCCACTAGCGCGCCATCCGCCCAAAGCGTGGCTTTTTGAACCGGCTGCGACAAGCGCGCTGCAAAAAACATCTCGTGCTCCACCCAGTACAATTCATCGCCCACGCCCCAACCGCGCGATTTGTGTGAGCCGACGATCAGGGTATCATTAATTATCTTGAAGGAGCAATGCGAAATGCTATCCGTTTTTTGGCTGTGCGCCAAATCGATAATGAGATTTATCGTCTCTGTATTTTCGGCCGTATAGCGATGAAAGCCGGCGCGGCGGCTCGTGGTCATTTCCGCTTGAATGCCATAATCGTCAAGTTGCACGGCGTAATAGCTCGCCTGTGCTGTTTCTTTATCGTGCGAAAACCGCGAACGATAGCCGGCGTCGGGATTGGCTTTGCTGCCGGCATCAAACAAAACAGCGCCGCTGGTGGGCATCAACAAAATGTCGAGCAACTCGGGCCGGCCGGTGCCGCTGAGGTGCGTGTGGCTAAAGCCGATAATTGAGCTGTCCGAGTAGTGGTAACCGGAGCACCAGTCCCAGTCCTCTGTGCCGGTATCCGGACTGAGTTGAACCATACCGAACGGCCGTGTGGCGCCGGGAAAGGTGTGACCGTGGCCGTCCGTGCCGATGAATGGGTTTACATAATTCACCATGTGATCCTCTTGATTGTTGGATGAGCAAGCTATGAGCAAAATCAAAGCAAATAATACAGCAGTAGCGCATTTCATAACGAGTCCTTTCTGGTGTCAGATTAGAAAAATGCAAGCAGTGGAATGTACAAAACATGATGGATTTTTCAAATAAATGCAAAAAATATCAAGGCTCCATTTAATTCGAATCGGGCGATCCTCAACTTTTTGCACAGAAATGGCAGGACGTGCGGATGCAAATCTATGCGTTAAAGAGTATCCAACATTTGCATGCTTTTGATGGCGCTTTTACGAGCTTTGCAGCTCTGTTCCAGCGGCTCTTTTTAAATCCAAATTATTTAACAGGCTAATTAAAACAACCTGGTCTTTTTGCAAAAATCTTTTTATTTTGATCAAAATCACAAATCGCGTTCAGAAATCAAGAGGGAAGCCATGGCTATAGTCACACCACAAATCGAAGAGTATATCAAAACCCAATCCTGGATTCGCCGCATGTTTGAAGCCGCGGCCGAGCTCAAGGCCGAAAAAGGCGCGGAAAACGTGTTCGACTTTAGCCTGGGCAATCCCGATGTGCCGCCCCCGCCGCAAGTAGGCGAAGCACTTGCCGATATGACCAAGCGCGTGCAACAGCCTTTATCACTTGGTTATTGCCCAAATGCCGGACTGCCGCCTGCCCGAGCCGCGCTTGCCAATAAAGTAGGTGCCGAGCAACAGGTAGAGCTAAAGGCACAGCACATCATTGTCACCTCGGGAGCTGCCGGTGCGCTGAACGCTATTTTGCGTACCATCCTGCAAACCGGGGAAGAAGTGGTTTGTTTTGCACCCTGTTTTGTAGAGTATGGATTTTATGCGGCCAATTATGGTGGGCGTTTAAAGCCGGTCAAATCCAAACCCATCTCCTTTGAGATCGATATTGACGCGCTGGATTCGGCGATTGGCCCGAAAACGCGCGCCATGATTCTCAATTCGCCCAACAATCCGGCGGGCATCGTTTACACCGCGCAAGAGCTCGATGCCATTGCGCAGGTGTTGCGCGAAAAATCCAAACAGTATGGCCGCCCCATTTTTCTCATTTCCGATGAACCGTATCGTTTTTTGACCTACGACAACGTTACTGTCCCGCCTATTTTGCCGGCCTACAATTATGCGATTGTGGTCAATTCTTTTTCGAAAAGTTTGTCCATGGCCGGAGAACGCATCGGGTACATTGCGGTCAATCCGCATATGGAGGGTGTGGATTTGCTGCTAAATGGCATTATCCTGGCTAATCGCATTTTGGGGTTTGTGAATGCGCCGATCATCGGCCAAACCATTGTGTTGAAAGCGCTGGAAAGCGGCGTGGATGTGAGCATTTATGAAAAACGCCGAAACGCCATGGCGCGCATTTTAGACGCTGCGGGACTGCAATATACTATGCCAAGCGGTGCATTTTACTTTTTCCCCAAAGCGCCGGAAGGCAATACGGATAAAGAATTTGTCGACCTGCTGATGACGGAAAATATAATCGCCGTGCCGGGCAGCGGCTTTGGCTACCCCGGCTATTTTCGACTCACCTATTGTGTGGATCAAGCGATTATTGAAAACTCGGCACCGGCATGGGAGCGGGTTATGAAAAAAGTGGCAAAATAAACCGAATCCCCTTGTCTATTCGATTTCCAATACCACGCGAAACCCCGTGTTTGTATATTTGTAACCCGGCGGGCCACTCATTCGCGCGGCACAGCGGCAGCCCGGCGGAAAGGTATCGTAGCCGCCGCCGCGGATGACTTTGACCGTGCCTTTTTCGGGGCCGGTCGGATTTTCGGTTTCCTCGCCATAGTCAGCCTCGTACCAATCGCTGCACCACTCGGCCACATTGCCGTGCATGTCATACAATCCCCAGGCATTTGCCGGCTTTAGCGCGACAGGATGGGTTTGATCGCCAGAATTCATCGCAATCCATCCCGATTCAAGCAACTCCTGGATGCCGGTTTTAGCACGACAGGCATATTCCCATTCAGCCTCGGTTGGCAGCCGATAAATTTTACCTTCGCGTTCGGACAATCGCTGGCAAAATGTAACCGCCTCGTTCCAACTCATTTTTTCAGCCGGCAGATTGTCACCCTGGAAATAGCTGCGGTTGACACCCATCACTTCATGCCATTGCGCCTGAGTGACTTCGGTGGCGCTCATGTAAAAACCCCGGGTCAGCGTGACTTTATGCGGGGTCTCGTCACTTTGACGCATGTCTGCATCGTAAGGGCTGCCCATAGTAAATGAACCCGGCGGGATGTAAACCATCTTTATAGCGATAGAGTTGGTGAGCTCTGGCTTTTGGGAAAACAGAGTATTAAAAAGCATCAAAAAAAGCGATACATAAAATGCAAAGCGCCGCATGGTTATTCTCTCAAATTTTTATGACCAACTATAATTGGATGTTGGATTTATTAACGAGACCATTAAAAAGCAATCCTGAAAACGCCAACTTTTTAGACTGGCGAAAAAATTACCAAAATCAAGTGTTGTTGCACGTATAGCACGTATAGAGAGTTGTGCGGTTTTATTTCACCAACGTCATCCGGCGGCTAAACTGAGATACGTTTTCACCGTCATCCACTTTTAATGTGTAAACATACGTTCCAGCAGCAGCTTGACTGCCGCCGGCCAATCGTCCGTCCCAAAATGCAGAGTGCAACCCGGCCGATTGATACTCGTTGATGAGCAGTGCTACGGTTTGCCCATTGGCATTATAAATTGTCAACTGCACATCCGCATGACGATGCAGCTCATACTGAATCTGGGTGCTCGGATTAAACGGATTCGGGTAATTTTGTGACAATACCGCTGTCTGCGGTACCGGATTAAAATGCTGCACAAAAGTTTGCCCGAACAGTTTGACCAACTCGATGCCTGCGCCTGTACCCAAATTGCGCGAGTATAGTTGATCTTGAGGATTGTTCCAATGCTCGTGCACGCCAAGGCTCTCCAAAGGCGTACCATCGCCTTCGGGATCGTAGATAAAGCCCTCGGGCCAGTTTTCGGGATCGGCGGCCTGGTGCAAATAGTCGTCGCAAGCCGGAAAATTGGCGTACCAGTAGTTGCCAGGCACTTCGCTTTCGGTTTTGGGGAATTCAGCTTGCAAAATATCCAAACAAACCGATTCGATGGCCAACGGATCAAGCGACAGCAAAATCGAGCTGGTCCAATCGTTGTTAAACGGTGCGGTTTTAAATTTTACCGGCGGTTCGTGCTCGTACGAGCAGGACCAGAGCGCATCCATAAAATAGAGCAGAGTTTTGCCGCCCAGGTCTTTGTGGCCTAACAAATCCACAAATACGCGATACATGCCGTAACGGCCGCGTAACGGTTCATCATAATTCTCGCGATGCAATCCGGGATGCATGTGCCCGGCGCCGGAACGAGTGTTGGCACCGAAAAAATTCTTGCCAAACAGAGTCACGCCGCCCCAGCGATGGCCTTTCATAGCCGGAATGTTGAGCAGATAATCGGCATTTTCCATCTCTTGATAATATTTATCGTGCGTTTCATCCAAGGTGCTACCCTTGTCAGAAAACTCCATGCTATAACTTTTGCTTTTGGTCAGCCGCTCACGGCCATCAAGGCCGCTTTTATCCATATAATGAATGTTGGGAAAATCGGCGCGCCATTTCTCCAAATTATGGGTAAAAATGTGCGTGTACGGATCGCCAATGTATATATTTTCCTGCGGCACGCCAGCTTTGTGAACCAATTGGCGCAGCATGGCCAGCACGGCTTGCGGTGAGGTGTCGACATTGCCATAATTGTTGTCATTGCGTATCGAGCCATTGTTATTGGTCGTCCAGGCGTGCACTGCGTTTATTTTGATAAAAATGGTCTCGTCTTGTTGATAGCCAACATCCCCCTTTTTATTCGTGGTGTTAAAGTAGCGAAAAATTGCGTCCCACGCCGCTGCTTCGGATTCGGCCTCGGTCAATTGCAGTAAGGCTTGAGAGAGCATTTTATCCACTATATTTTGATCGCAGTTTTTGTCCATAAAATAGCCATCTCCCCATTTGTTTGGCCGGCAATTTTCATTGGTAGCATCGGCATCCCAGGCCCACACCACACGGCCAGGGAAAAGGCCTTTGGCTTCACCAACGGGAGTGTTGGGTCCGTAGGGATCAACAATATCCAACCGTTCACCGCTAAAGACCGTCTGATTTGTGGATAAATGGGTGAGCGAAAACACCAGCGCGGCAACCACAGTCATCAAAACCGCAAGGACTTTTTTGGAATGCTGCCAGCGTTGGCGAGCATATCGAAACAGGAAAAAAGAACTCGAAAATCCGGCTAGCCACACCAAAAACATGGACGCCAAGGGAGCCGCCACTTTCATACACGGATATGCGGCGCGGGACGGTTTGGGCACCACCCGCAGCGCGTACCACAGCAAAGCAACGAACCCAAAAATGGGAAACAGAAAAAGAGAAACATTTTTAAATTGGATGCCCGTAATTTTGCCTGTACGAGGGCATTTTTTTAACAAGCGTTGCAGATGAGTTGAGAAGAAACTTTTCATGAGAGCACTCCATTAGGACATATTTGCGAAAAAAGGTAGAAAACTGCCGGTGTTTTCATGCAGGTGAAACAAGGTAAAAATTCTATTTCAAGAACACAAGCAAAGAGACAATTTACGGTGGGTACGAGCCGATATCAGTTTGTCATTTATTTCCGCCCAAAAAAGACAGAAAAATCTACCCACGGTATAAATGGAAATCCGCCGCCCTCGAACGCCTCGGTTGTGGTGAGCAAGGCCAAATCGACGGCCATTTTGTCGCTAAAAAAGCGTATACCTCCCGAAAAAATCGAGATGTTTTCTATATCGAGAAAAATCCAATTTTCGGTGATCAGCTTTGTGTGGTTGGAGGTTTGCACTTCGCCGCCAAGTAGCAAGATACTGCCTTCGATATTGTCCGAAACCGGTATTCCAACCCCGGCAGTAAACGAATAGGTTTGTGTGCCGGCCGTAGCCACAGCAAAGGGCATGGAGATTCCATCTTCCTCAGGAAGGCCGATATGTATAAAACCGGCGCCTGCACTCAAACTCGATGATATCGGGATGGTCAGTTTGGGAGCCACATAAAATAGCTGCTCGTCTGCACCGGGAAACAGGGACATTCCGGCAGATAGAGACAGAAAATCGGTAATGCCATAAGCCAGGGTGGGGAAAAACACATAATAATCCGCAAAATAGGCTTGCCCGGCTTTGAGGTTTCGGCCTGTGGGCGAAAAAAACAGTCGGGACGTGTTGGGATCGAGACGGTAAAATTTGCTTTCCGCCATGTTGGAATAGACCGTTTCGATGTCATAAATATGGTCATCCGGTATCTGGATCGGCAGGCCGCTTGCGGTCGTAAACTTGATGGTGTCGAGATGCGCGGACTTGAGCCATCCTAGCAATACACTTCCTTCTTTTAGGATCACTTTTTTTGTGAGGTGCTCGTGTCGCCACTTTTTATCAGGAACGGGGTAAACAGGGATGGAAAAATCCGAGGTCTTCGGCGTTTGCTCAAGTCATTTTGTGATCTTTTCCGCAAGCACTCGGTAGCGGGATTCGCTTATCGACA
>CAYPZM010000253.1:0-7714 GCA_964414825.1 uncultured Cytophagia bacterium
TGCCGCTATCTTTTATTTCCCGCACAACATCCTGGGCTGCTTCATCACCCAAAATGTAATTGACCACCACATCGGCGCCGGCCTGACCCAGCGCAATGGCAATGCCTTTACCGATTCCTGAACTGCCGCCGGTGACCAGCGCCTTCTGGTTTTTCAACACTTTTTCCACCGAACAAGTCGGCGTAATCACGTTCGGTAGATTATTCTTTTTCTTTGAACTAATCATGTGCCATCCTCATTATTATTAGATATAAAATTACAGCTTGAACAAAATAGAACATGGATTGAACGGATTTGACGGATCGGGACGGATTTTTAAGTGGATTGCCCGAGATTTTTCTTGAACCGATTCTCAAAGATTTTTCTCTTAAATTGGGGTTCCTTGCCGAAATTGAACAACAATCTGACCTCAATCAATGTCGCTCTGAGATAATTCGTCAATTGAGCTTCATGTTCTTCGCATAGTGCACTGGCTGCTTTTATTTCAATCAGTATTAAATCTTCGACGAGCACATCTGCATAATAATCTCCGCCTTGCTCCTGTTCATAAAACACTTTGATTTTTTTTGCTGTTCAACTTTTAACCCCATTTTTTTCAATTCGATTGCCAGAGTTCTCATAAACTTTTTCCAGAAAACCATAACCCAACGTATTATAAACCTTGTAATAGGCGCCAATTATTTCATCCGTTAATTCTTCGTGCAGCATCATATTTTTCCCCTCCAAAATTTTATCCGTTAAAATCCGCTTAATCCGTTACATCCGTGTTCCAGTTTTTTATCTCCGCGGCTGCAGCAGTTTTGCCACCAATCCTGTCCAGCCGGTTTGATGCGATGCGCCGACGCCGCGGCCATTGTCGCCATGAAAATACTCGTGAAACAGCACATAATCCCGAAAATGCGGATCGGTCTGAAATTTTTCCTGATCGCCGAATACCGGACGTTTGCCGTGTTCATCTTTTAAAAAGATTTGCGCCAATCGAAGTGACAGTTCACTGGCGGCTTGCGCAATGGTGACGACATGTCCGGAACCGGTGGGATACTCTATTTTAAAATCATCGCCATAGTAGTGATGGAATTTTTGCATCGACTCGATAATCAGGTAATTGATCGGAAACCAGATAGGTCCGCGCCAGTTGGAGTTGCCGCCAAAGAGCCCGGAATCGGATTCCGCGGGCTGGTAGGTGACGTTGAATTCGGCGTCATCGACGTTAAAACGATACGGATTGTGCTGGTGAAATTTTGAAAGCGAACGAACGCCATAGTCCGACAAGAACTCCGTTTCATCCAACATGCGTTTAAAAAGTTGTTTCATCCGATGCCCGCGCAAGAGAGAGAGCAAACGGCGTTCGCCCAGCCCGGGTTCATACCAGCGAGAGATCAGAGCCGCGAGGTCGCTGCGATGATTGAGAAACCATTCGAGACGACGCTTAAAGTCGGGGAGTTTATCGAGCATGGCCGGTTCGATGGTCTCGACGGCGAATAACGGAATTAATCCGACAATGGAGTGAATTTTTAACGGGATCAGATTATCGGAAGGGCAGTGCAGCACATCATAATAGAATTCATCCGTTTCATCCCACAACTCGATGCCGGCGTCGCCAATATTTTGCATGGCGCCGGCGATGTATAAAAAGTGCTCGAAAAATTTCGTCGCCAGGTCTTGATACACCGGATTGTGCAGCGCCAATTCAAGGGAGATACGCAGCATGTTGAGGCAATACATGGCCATCCAACTGGTGCCGTCCGCCTGCTCGATATGGCCGCCGGTGGGAAGCTCGCGGCTGCGGTCGAACACGCCGATGTTATCCAGTCCGAGAAATCCGCCCTGGAAAATATTATGGCCATGCTCGTCTTTGCGATTCACCCACCAGGTAAAATTGAGAAGCAGCTTTTGAAAGACCCGTTCGAGAAACAGCAGGTCGCCGACGCCCTTGTTGTGCTTTCGGTCCATCTGGAAGACGCGCCATGCCGCCCAGGCATGCACCGGCGGATTGACATCGCCAAAGGCCCATTCGTAGGCCGGCAATTGGCCGTTCGGATGCATGTACCATTCGCGCGTCAGAAGCACCAACTGCTCCTTGGCAAATTCCGCATCAATCATGGCCAGCGGGATGCAGTGAAACGCCAGGTCCCAGGCCGCATACCAGGGATATTCCCAGGTGTCCGGCATGGAGATAATGTCCGCATTATTCAGGTGAATCCAGGCGCTGTTTCGCCCCTGTTTGCGTTCTTGCGGCGGCGGCGGTTGTCCCGGATCGCCGTTCAGCCATTGCGCCACATCGTAATAATAAAACTGTTTCGACCACAACATGCCGGCAAAGGCCTGGCGCTGCACGTTTTTGGCGTCTTCCTCTTGAATATCCGATTGAATCTCAGCATAAAATTCATCCGTTTCCTGAAGGCGTTTTGCAAAGATTTGATCGAATGCCTGAAACGGCTTTTTAAGCGATCGGTTGCACAGCCGCAGTTTCACGGTTTTGGAGCTTTTGGCCGGAATCGTCAGTTTATAATCGAGTCCGGATTTGGTGCCGCTCTTTTCGGGATTAACGGAATTTTTGCCATGAACAATCGCGTCGTGGATCCCGTCTTTGAAATAACCACT
Organism: uncultured Cytophagia bacterium; assembly: GCA_964414825.1. Taxonomy (GTDB): domain Bacteria; phylum Zhuqueibacterota; class Zhuqueibacteria; order Residuimicrobiales; family Krinioviventaceae; genus CAYPZM01. The sequence goes on from CAYPZM010000253.1 coordinate 2,605, forward strand.
AACACCGGTGATGCCGTACAGCCGTTCAACATTGGTTTCATTATCACAAAACAGCGTTGCCGGTTCGCCCTGAAAATAGAGTTGATGATTTTTAAATTGCTCCTGGTTTATACCGATGGAATTTTGGCCGGATAGCTTTAACTCAGGTTTCGGATGGTTCGGCTGCCACGCCCAGGTGTTGCGAAACCAGAGCTGCGGAATAACGTGCACCGCCGCCGCTTCAGCACCGCGATTGTGAACCGTGATGCGGATCAACATATCCTCGGGATCGGCTTTGGCGTATTCGATAAAAATATCAAAATAACGGTCGTCGTCAAAGATGCCGGTATCGATCAGCTCAAACTCCGGATCGTTTTTGCCGCGCCGGCGATTTTCCTCTGTCAATTGGGTGTAAGGGAATTCCCGCTGCGGATATTTATACAGCATTTTCATATAGGAATGCGTCGGCGAACTGTCGAGATAATAATAATACTCTTTGACATCCTCGCCGTGATTGCCCTCATTGCCGGTCAATCCGAACAGTCGTTCTTTGAGAATGGGGTCGACGCCGTTCCAGAACGCCGGCGCAAAACAGAGGAGGTGTTGATCGTCAGACATGCCGCCAATGCCGTCTTCGCCCCAGCGATAAGCGTGACTGCGCGCCGCATCGTGGGAGATGTATTCCCACGCCGTGCCGTTCGCACTGTAATCTTCCCGCACGGTTCCCCACTGACGATCGCTGAGATAAGGTCCCCATTTTTTCCAATGGGACGTGCCGGTTTTTGATGTTAGCCGAGCTTGTTCTTCCTTCATGTATGTCTCCAGTTTTTTATTGACGATTAACGTTTGGGTTCACTTGATCACAAACACTACAATGTTTGTTTGAGAACGGAATCAAAGAACGAACGGATAAAATCGAGCTGCATATAACGTTGCAGCGTTTCCCAGGTATCCGGATTGCGGCGTCCGGCAAATTCGGTTTGATAAGCCACCCAGCCCATGGCCGACCAGGAGATGCCGCGCAACAAAACAAACGGATATCTGAGGGCAATTCTCTCATCCAGGGTGTTGCGTAAATGATTGTCGCGAATGTGGGACTTGTAATGTTGAATAAAATCCCGCTTCTGAGTCGGCGCCATGCGAAAGTTTGTTTTCCAGAGCGTGGTAAGCGGTGAACAAAAATGGGCGATATCCTGCGACGGATCGCCCCAGCGGGGCATTTCCCAATCCACGAGATGCGTGGTTGTGTTTTGTCGATTGACAATAAAATTGCCGGAATTGACTTCGGTATTGACAATGCCGCGCCAGGGATCCTGTTGATAATAACGTTCGGCGCGACGATTTTCATTGGCCCAGTCTTTAACCGTGAGCAGATAGTCGCGAATATCTGGATCGGCCAAATCAGAAGAAAAATAGACATCAAGCAGTCCGGCGCACTCGTTGTAAATGAGCGACAGCGGCGCCTCTTCGCGAATGAGATGGTTCTTTTCGGGAGGCACCTCCACCTGGTGAATGCGGGCCAGCACCTGCGCGGCGGAGAGACGATCGCGAATATAATCGAGCGGTTCACCGGCCAGATACTGCATGATCAAGACACCTTGATCAAAAAACTGGCGCGAGTCATCAACCCAGTATGGATATGGGGTGACGCCGCTGTTTTTGAGTAATTGCAGCGTTTGGTATTCATAAAGAATCTGATCGTTTCGATTGATTTGCGTGCCGATGTTGATGCGAAAGACCAGGTCGATATTGCGGTACGTGGACGTTACGCGGTAATTGAGATTGTATTCACCGCCGGCCAGAAAGCTGATGTCAAATGGGCCATTACGAATTATCGACAGATTTTGCAGTTCCAGCGTGCGCAGATAGTCGGCAATTTTTTTAATCCGTTCATCGGACGAGTGCATATCATTCATCTTTTTTCAAATATGGAAACCAGACTTTATCTTGTGGAAATTCAATGAAAATCCGTTGACCGACAGAAAGGCCGATCTCATTCGTCTGCCAGAAAAAATATGTATTTCCGATAGCCAGTGTAAACCGGCTGGAACTGCCTTCAAATTGCATATCTTTAATAACCGCAGGGACTCCTTTGCTGTTGTCCGTCAAACGAATGTGCTCGGGACGAATGGTTGCCGCGGCAGTTTTTTGAACACCGTACGCCGACGGCAATTCAAAGCGGCCAACGGGCGTGTGCAGGATGCTGTTTTGAATGACTCCGTTGATTTGATTGGAATTGCCAAAGAATTCGGCGACCTCAAAATCGACAGGGCGATAGACCATATCCTCGGGCGCGCAAAATTGACGGATCGCACCGTTCAGCAGCAACGCGACGCGATCGGACAAGGTAAGCGCCTCGGATTGGTCATGCGTGACAAACAGCATGGTCGTGCCGAGAGTGCGCTGCAGGTTTTTAATTAAATCACGCATATCCCGGCGCAGAGTAGAATCAAGACTACTGAGGGGTTCGTCCAGCAGCACGATCTCGGGTTCAGTGATCAGCGCCCTCGCCAGGGCCACGCGCTGCTGTTGTCCGCCGGAGAGCTCGTGCGGTTTTCGAAATTCATAGCCATCGAGCTGCACATAGGATAAAAAGTCCCGAATCCGTTGTTTTTCGATCGCGCCCAGACGGCCGCGGACGCGAAGGCCAAAGCCGACATTTTCCTGTACGGTCATGTGCGGAAACAGCAACGGTTGTTGAAACATCAGAACGACATGGCGTTTTTCCGCCGGCATTTCGGTGATACGTACATCATCAAGATAAATCTCCCCATGCGCCGGCGTCAACAAGCCGACAATGACTTTGAGAATACTGGTTTTGCCGACGCCGCTGGGTCCTAAAATAGAGACGATTTCTCCGGCATTAACCTGGAGGGAAAAGTTTTTAACAATGGAATTTTTATCAAAAGCAATGTCCACATCGGTCAGGCGCAAGGTTCCCATCACCATCCTCCTATCCATACGCGGCGACCCAGGAAACGCGCACTGAGAAAAAGCGCCAAAAACGCCGGCACAACAATCACAAGGCTGACGGCCGCGGCAACCGGTCGATCGCCGCTGGTGAGCAGTGAAAAGAGCAGCACGGGCAGCGTCATCACATGGCTGCCGCCGATAATCAACGTGTTCAAGTATTGACTCCAGGATAACAGAAACGCAAATAGTGCGGCCACAACAAGCCCCGGAAAAACAAGCGGCAGCGTTATATGCCAAAAGATGGTCCAGCCGGAGGCGCCGAGTGAACGGGCTTGATCCTCGATTAATGGATTGTAATTGGCAAACACGCCGGAAAGGACAAAAACAGCATACGGCACGCAGAGCGTCAAATGAATCAGGATGACGCCGGCAAACGAATCAGCCAAATTTAATGTTAAAAACCAAAGATGCAGCCCCATAGCCACGGATAGTGATGGCGTCAAAATCGGCAGAATGAACAGAAACTGCAGCAGCAAGGCCGCGTTTCGTTTTGCAAAAGCCATTGTACGCGCCGCGGGCAGCGCCAGAGCAACAGATAAAAGCGCGGCTGTCGTGGAAACGATCACGCTCGTTATGATGGCGGAGATGATTTGCGGGCCGGCCGTGCCGAATACATAGCTCCAGGCGCGCAGTCCCCAGGTTTGCGGGAACACATCGGGATAAAACCAGCGCCGGCTGAGAGACCAAAGCACAAGGGGGACAAACGGCAGAAAAATCGCCGCGATCAAAACCGGAAAAAAGGATGTTGACAGCACGCGTTTCAAAGTGCCATCCTCCCGCCAGAGGATTTTTTAAACACCGCAAATGCGCCCCACACCAGCAGGAGAATGATCAGAGCGATGATAATGCCGGCGGCAATGCCCTCGGGGCGCGACAGGAGGTCAATATCCGCATACAGTCGATAGGCCCACACCGGCAACATCATCGGATACGTCTGGCCGAGGAGATACGGCACCTCAAACGCGCCGAAACTGTACGCAAAGACAATGAGAGCGCCGGCCGCGAGATTGGGGAGTATCGTTGGCAAAATGATAAAGCGAAAGCGCTGCCGACGATTGGCCTTGAGCGTTTTGCCGACCTGCAAAAGATTGATATCCAGATTCAGCAACACGGAGAGAACCATCAGCGCGAGAAACGGCACCTCTTTCCAGATATACACCAAAATCACACCGATGAGCCATGGATCGTGAATCAAGGCCGGAAAATCAGCGGAGGATTCGACAAGATGCAAGGCCGACGCGATGCGAGACAAGAATCCCGTGGGCGACAGCATAAATATCATGGCCGTAGCGATGACCAGATGCGGCACCACCAAGGGGATTTGCATAAAAAATTGTAACCATTTGAGGCGTCGCACTACGGACATCAGCAACAAGGCGATGAAAACGCCGAGCGCGGCTGCAATCAGTGCTGATGTAAAGGAAACGTAAACTGTCAACGCTAGACTGGTGAGGAAATCCGGGTTGGTGAGAACATTGGCAAAATGTTCAAGGGTCAATGACTCGACGCCGGCGCCCGGGTTGTGCCCCAAGGCTTGTAACACACCAAGAAGCAAGCCGCCGCCGAATAATCCCACTACAATCAAAAGCGACGGCAAAAGCAGCAACCCGGCGCGAATCTTTCTCCGAGGCCAAAGCCACACTGAAAGTATATTTTGCATCGCGGATTTCATTATTGGCGCAACACCTCGCGTTCCCATCCTTTTTCCAGATAAATAAGGATATCGGACGCCGGCTCCGGCAATTGATTCTGTTGTAGGATGGCATTCGGTAGCGTCGCGATACCGCGATTGAGATTGGCAAATTTTTTCCGCCAGGAAGCATCGAGTAATGTGATGTCAATGGCCGGAAGATCGCCCCATACCGAAATATCCGCTTTGTGGTACTGCGCCTCGAGCGACATGAGAAAATTCGCCACCACCATTGCGGCCGCTTTAGCCTGCGCATTAAATGGGATGGCGACAAAATGCGTATTTGCAATGCTGCCGCTATCGAAAATAAAAGTTCGCGTTGTTTCGGGCAACAGTCCTTCGTTAATCATTCGCGAGGCATCCGCCGGATGATAACTCATGGCAAAATCCACCTCGCCATCGGCAAACATGTGTATCAACGTTTGCGGCGATTCCGGGAACGTTTTGCCTTCTCGCCAGAGATAGGGT
>CAYPZM010000254.1:0-7688 GCA_964414825.1 uncultured Cytophagia bacterium
CACAATCTCTTTGGGCACCTGGAAATTCATCAATTTTTTCTGCAAATAAACAATGAAATCGCGCTAGTCCGGCACTGCGCCATTCAAGCGCTTGACAAACGCTTTCACCACTTCACCGTACATGTCATTCTCCACACCAATTACGGCGGCTTCGTTAACATCGGGATGCTCGTTCAGCACCGCTTCAATCTCAAATGGCGCGACTTTAATGCCGGCAATATTGATCACGTCTTTAATGCGGCCGGTCATGATGAGCTCGTTATCCTCGGTTTTGTATCCCATATCGCCCGTGTGAAACCAGCCGTTTTGAATGGCTTGAGCGGTTTCGTCGGGTTTGTTGAGATAGCCCTGCATCACGCTCGGCCCACGCACGACAATCTCGCCGCGCTCACTGGCAGGCAATACCGCGTTGTTATCGTCAACGATTTCAATATCCACCAACTCTTCAGGATAGGTGCCGAGGTTGCCCATACGATCCGGCAGCTTGTTGCGACGAAACGCCACGCCGGTGCAGGTTTCGATGAGGCCATAGCCTTCATCCAGAAAAATGCCGATATGGTCTTTCCACGAACGCGCGGTCTCTAATTTCAGCGGTGCGGCGGCACAAAAGGCGCCTTTGAGCTTGCGCAGCGATGGATAAAACTCCTCACGTCGCAGCAACTGCTGGTAGTGCGCCGGTACGCCAAACATGTGCGTAACGTTGTATTGGTCAATCGCTTTGATCACGTTTAACGGATGAAACGACCGCATAATCACCATGCAAGCGCCGGCGTGCAGACATGGCAAAAAAATTGATTTTGAGCCGTAACCGTGTGAAAACGGTACAAAACAGAGCAGCACGTCCGTGGGCTCGTACTGGTAGCAGTGCTGTTCAAATATATTTACATGGGAGTGATAATTCTGATTCGCCAGCAAAACGCCTTTGGGCAAACTCGTGGTGCCCGAGGTGTAAAAAATAGAGGTCACCTTATCAGGCTCAACATCAATCGCGGATATCGTTTCCGTTGTTGGCGTTTTATACATTGCAGTCACTTCATCGGCGCCAATAATGTCAACGTGTTCCGGCACCATGGGTTTGACGGTCTCATTATCCAGATGCGTTAAAAGGGCCGCCGAATGGTTATCTCTTAGATAATAGTCCAAACCTTCGGCTGTGGCCAGCGGATCGAGAAGACAAGTGATGCCGCCGATATATTGAATGGCAAGATGCGCAAAAACCGCTTCGGCACTGTTATACAGGTGCGTGGTGATCACATCTCCGGCTTTAAAACCGCGCGAGCGAAGGCCGGCGGCAAGGTTCACCACAGCGATCTGCAGCTCGCTGTAGGTAAACGTGGTATCGGTTCCCGCGTCTATCAGCGCTGGTTTCGTTTGCCATTCTGGGTTTGTATCAAATAAATAATCACAATAATTCATGCTTTGGTTCCGTTTTCGTAAAACTGTGCAATATCCTGCGCCAGCTTGGGCACGCGTAAAATATTCAAATGCCCGGCCTTGTAGGTAAAAACATGTTCAAGATTCCAGGTATCTTTTAGCAGCTCATAATTTTTCGGATCGGTAATTTGATCGTACAGTCCCCATCCCAAAACAACTCGATCGATAGATATTGCCGGCGACTCGAATCCAAGCGGTTCAAACTCACTATACAATTCCGCAATGTCTTGCTGATCAAAGCCGACAGAAATCAAATCGCTTTTCACCGGTTCGAACAACACACTCGTCCAGATGAGATGGGCAATATTGCACACGGGATTAAAGACAAATGCGCCATCAACCGGAACAAGGCCTGCAATGGTGAGGCAGACGCCACCGCCCATGCTAAAGCCGGTGAGCCATACCGAGCGCCCGGTGCTTTTTTTGAGATGGTGATAATACTGCGTTACATCCGTAACCGCCTGTTTGAACGCCACACTGTTGCGATAGGCGTCGCCGCTGAAATAAAACTCGCCGCTGAACTGGCTTGCTTGAGGTTTACGCTCGTAATGAAATGGCAAGGTGAGGGCGTGTACGTTCAGTCCCTTGGCATTCAACTGTGAAATCATAAAGCCGTAAATGTCGCGATTGTCCTCGTACAAGCCGTGCACAAAAACAATGTCGCCCACCGAATCTTTTGCAGGATATAGCAGACAGGTGACTCGGTCATTATTCTTATAACCCGTTTGCACCGCAGAGTCAAAGGTGACTATTTTCGGGCTATTATCCTCAAGCGTGTTAAAGCCTCGTAAACCACCGTTCATCGATACCACCTCATCCAGTCGGGTGTTAAACGATTTCCACCCGGGATCCGGTTGATGAAACACACGGCCTAGTTTTTCGGACAGTAGTTTTTCCGCGGCAATTTTATCGACGTATTTTGAGCTGGATTCGTTCAAATGATTACTAATTTTTTGGGTTCAGTTTCTCCGGGACGAATGTCCCAGTTCATTTTCCGGGCGGAATGGATATCCTGCCCGATCAAAATAGATGGATTTCCCTCCCGATCGCAATCTATCAAACCGCAATCGTCACTGCATAATCGCTATCACTCGACGAATACAGTCGAATCCTCGCCACAGGATCGTCATTTTCATAAACATCGGGGATTGTATTCATGCGATTAAACGGCATGCGGCCGCCAAGCGTTGTGTATTTGGATATCGCTTCCTTGCGCGTCCACCAGGTGGTTACAAGCTCATTCTGGCGCTGGGGATGGGTGCTATTTAAATCATAAATCCACTTTTCTTTTGGATGACAAAAATAACTCACCAGGACCGCCGGCCGCTTTTCAATTTTTTCAATATCAATGCCAACGGGATGCCGGGCAACCAGCGCCACAGCATAGTCAAAAGAGTGGCTAATGGACACAAACCATTCAGGCCGCTCTAAAATAAAGGGTGAACCATTAGCGCGCCGAGCTATGGTTGTCTTATCAAATATGACATTCTCAAATAGCTGATGCATTGCGTCTTTTACGGCAAAGCGCCCTGCACAAAATTCCGCCTTTCGCTTGGTACGGCTAAAACGTTGAAACCGGTCAAATTCCTCAGGTGACAAAATGCTCTTAACGTACGCCAAGTCATCCGCCTCGATGCGTTTTTTCACATCTCGAGTTTGGATGATGCCATAGGCATAGTCCAATGGCCGAGCATATTTTTCAATAAACAGATTCATACGCCTTAGAGATTTATCATTCGAAACGCAGCGCGGCGAGCAAAGTAGCACATCTTGCCATCGCCGTTCACCATGGTTACGTTGAACACAACAATGTCTTCGGTTTCATCAACAACCTGCGTGTAGCTGCGGTACAATCCCGACTGCCGCGGCACACGAATGATTCCGAGCTCCTCGACCTCCCACGGCAAGTAGACACGCTTTTTGTGAACGAGCAAATGCGCAGCGCATGCCTGGTACATGGAATCGACAAAGCAGGGATTGGTTAGCAGTTCGTGCAACGGATATTTGTCGTTCGTCAACTGCTCTTCCGGGAAATAGGTCGGATAAATTGTGCTGTGCGGATAAATTAAAACCGGCTCCTTGGCCGCGGAATCGCGCACCGTATCGTTGTACAACGGGCCCAAAATAATGCGATTGTCCGGCCCGGAATTTTGCATGAGCATCAGCGACTCTTCCGGCGGCAGGCTTTGCAAGCCCTCTTTTTCGATCTGCCAGGTTTTCGGATTCATGTCCTCGTAATCAGACAAGCGATCCGATACCAAAGCTTGCGAATGCTGAAACGTTTGTACCTGACTGGATTTGGCGATGCGAAAATCGGATTTAATGTAAATCTGCCAGCCGTCCGAGGTTTCCTGCCCTTCCACAAACAACTCGCGCGGTTCTTCGCGGAACAATTTAAAAGCATTTTCGAACGTAATGTTACGAATGCTGTAATGCTCTCTTTTGCCGGTTTGCAGGGCGTAAAACTCGGCGGCCAGCTCCGAATAAGCAACCGCCGGTAGAATCGGAGTTTTGCCGAGACGATGTTGATCGATCAAGGCATCGCGCTTGACGGAAAACACGCGATAAGCGCGATTAATGTTGCCCTCTTTTTTCTGCACGCGATCAAAAAGGGGGAAATCTTGGATCGGTGTAATTGAAAGCCCGGGCTCGATAAAATCACCCAAACCTTTATTGTAGACAATTTCAACATCATTTGTTTTATGCGTCATTTCTACAAGACTCGCGGCGAGACCTTCATTCACCTCAATGAGATTCAAGCCCATCTCGGCCGAGCGTTCGCGCACCAGGTCGTTGCGCCAGGCAATGCCCACATCTTTCCAACCGGACCAGTTGAAACTCACAGCGTGAACATCCTTGCGCGTGGATTTGATATGTTTGGCCCACAGATTGAGAAAATGGTTTGCCGCGCTGTAATCGAGTTGCGCCGCGTTGCCAAACCGCCCGGCAATGGACGCAAACGTCATCACCAGCTTGAGCGGATCGTTCTTAGTGAGATGCAGCAGATGAAGCGCGCCCAAAGCTTTGACGCTGAACACATTAAAAAACTCCTCTTGACTCTTTTGTTCAAGCAGATGGCTCTTGTCAATGCCCGCAGCGTGCAAAATGCCGGTAACCGGACCGGTAACCTCGCGTGCGGTTTCCAGTTTTTCTTTCAAGAGGTTGAAATCGCGCACATCTGAACGGATGTATTCAACCTTGCGGTTTTTTGTGCGCAGCTTTACCAAATTTTTATAAACCTCAACTGCCTTTTGGATGGGCACAAATTCGCGGTTCACCATAACGGGCGTGACTTTATCGTGCTCATTGCTCAGCCGCTCCCGAATATCCTGTTTTAATCGCTCCAGTCCTGCTTGATCCAGTTGTGCCAGCGACTCGATATTTTCCGGCAATTCTGTAACATCGACGACAATAAAATTCACCGGATAGCGCCGTGCAATCTCCTGAACCACCTCGCTGGCGATGCCGCTGCCGCCACCGGTGACCAGCAAGGTATCTTTTTCGGTCAACGTTATTGTTTCATCGGACTCGATCTCTTTTTCATCAATTTTGACCACCGATCGTTTGCCGCCGGGATAAGCGATTTCGATTCCGATGCCGTCGCGTTCCATTTCGTCAATAAGCATTTTTGTGACGTTTTGTGATTCAGTTGGCTGAATGTCGATAATTTTGACTTGCGTATCCGTCCACTCTTTACGCAGACTTTTGTAAAACCCGGACAGTGCGCCAAAACTTGGATCACTCACCTGCGCAGTATCACTTATGCCCATAAATCCATCAATCGCAGTCAGGCAGATAATTTTAGCCGGATGTTTCTTTTCCCAAGCTTTGTAGAAAGCAAATCGTAATTCGCTGCTTTTTGCAAGAAGAGTCTTCGCATCTTTGATTTCCAAATCGGCAAAAGAAACCGACTGGCTGATATGAGAACAATCGACGATCACATCCACGGATTTATCTATTTTTTCCACATCATTTTTTATCGAGTCCACCGAAGCGTTCTTGAAAACAAAAGTGCTGGTTTTCGCCTCTTTTTCCTGAATAGCACGTTGTACTAGTTTCACATCGTCAGCGCTATCGCCCAGCAGCAATACGTGTTTGTTCTTGAGAGGGAAATTTTTCCTGCCCAATTTTTCTTCAACCAGAACCAGCACCTGGCGAGTCAGTGTCGTGTTTTCCAGCTTGACTGGTGGCGTTGTTGGTGATTCTGTAATGACCTCAGCCTCAATCGTCAGCGGTATCTCTTGCTGAATTTGCAGTCCATTTTGAGATTTTTCATAAAAGAGATCGACAATATGGCCGATGGTCGGCAACTGCGACAACTGCATACTGTCGTCCTGCGGAACCATATATTTTTCGCCAAGAATGGACAGGATCGTCGCTTGCTTAACCGTGTCAATACCGAGATCGGCTTCCATTTCCATATCCAGGTCGAGCATATCTTCCGGATACTTTGTCACTTTTGAAAAAACTTGCAATGTTTCTGCCTTGATCGCCTCTCTATCAAAACTACCATTATTCGACGGCTGTGTCGGTTCAGGAAAACTCTCGACTGTCGGAATTGTTGTTTCTACTTGCACAGCCGCTGGAATCTCGGCTACTTGGGTTTGCACAGAAAGGCTGCCATCGCCCTGAGATTTCTCATAAAACAAATCGACGATATGCCCGATGGTCGGCAATTGCGACAACTGCATGCTGTCATCCTGCGGCACCATGTACTTTTCGCCAAGAATGGAAAGAATGGTGGCCTGCTTTACTGTGTCGATGCCGAGATCGGCCTCCATCTCCATTTCCAGGTCGAGCATGTCCTCAGGATATTTGGTCACCTCGGAAAACACCTTGAGCGTTTCCGCTTTTATGGTCTCTTTATCGTGCCCATTCGCAGGAGCCGTTGAAAGCGCTTGAACATGCTCTGGAGCAGCCGGTTGCGCCGGCGCATTTCCAAGTTTGGACAATTCGCCGATGGTCGGATAGGTGACAAAATTGATGGCCGCCCGATTCACGCCAAATCGGCTCGCCAGCGCCTCGGCGACCTCGAGCTGTTTGGCCTCATCAAGGCCAAGATCGGCAATGATCTCCATATCCGGTTCGAGCATTTCCGGCGGATAATCGGTTTTCTCGGCGATGATGCTGATAATGTCATCCAGCACGTTTACCGATTGTTTGGCCGCGGGCGTTGAGGGTTCAGCCACAAGAGTCGCCGCAACCGGCTCTTCAATTTTTAACGGACGCGCAGGCGTTTTAACCGATGTCGCAACACCATCCTGCAGCACCAAAATCCGGCCTTTGCGCCCAACCTCGGTTCTGCCGTTTTCTGACATCGTGCTGAGCCACTTGTTATAGGTATCGGGATTTGTGATACGCGAATCGCCGTCGCTGGATTTTTTCAACAGGACAAAATGCCCTTGCGAACCAAATCCCGCTGAAATTTTGAGCCCATACTGCCGGTCATGCGACCCGCCGGTGGACAGCCGCAAGCCCGCGAGCAGCGGATCGGGTTGCGCATAATTGACCACAGGCGGCACCTTGTTGTATTGCAAGGATTTAGCGAGCACCGCATCTTCAAGCGACGCGCCCATGGAGTGTCCGGTCATGCCTTTGGTATTGCTGATGATAATCTCGTTGTGCGCCTCGCCAAAGGCAAACTTGAGCGCCTCGGCCTCGGTTTGCGAGCAGCCTCCGCGCGGCGGCGTATAGGTTTCGTGCGAAATATAGACCAGTTGTCGCGCCAGGTCGGTACGTGACAGGTCCTTCTCCTGCTCGATTCGTGAAACAAATGCCTCCAATTCCGAGGAAAATTGTTCCGCATCGATTTGTGAAATGTGCGCAGCGCTGTTAAACGCATGCGTGCCGACAAGCTCGCAAATTTCGCGGACGCCTCGGCGCTCTACTTCCTCTTTGGCCTCAATGACCAAACCGACCGCGCCGCTGCTCATAATCATGCCGTTGCGGCGCGCGTCAAACGGTACCGCGGCTTTGTACAAATCGCCTTCGCTGGTGGCGGCTCCGGTACACAAAAATCCGGCGCCAAGCCAGGCCAGGTTTTCGCGGGAGGTCGAATCATCGGCGCCAATGACGAGCATACGTTTGGCGCGACCGCTTTTGATAAAATCCTCGGCAATGGAAATGGCGACCGATGTGGATGAACACGCGGCGTTGAGTTGAAAATTCGGCCCTTTGGCGTTAATCAACTGTGCCAGGCGGTTGTTGGCCTGAGCCGAGACGCTGTTCATGAAATTATAGTTGAATTGATAAAC
>CAYPZM010000255.1:0-5473 GCA_964414825.1 uncultured Cytophagia bacterium
CCAGGTGGATTCCTTTGTTGAGTTTGTGCTATTTATTGTTTTGGTGCTGCTGTCCTGTTGGGTCACTCTTTATCTAAAGCCACTCAAGGCCATTTTTGCGATAATTGCCCTGTTGCTTGCCTTGCGTTTTTGTGCTTATTATCTATTTCTGGAACGCGGACAAATCCTAAATCTCACTGCACCTTTCCTGGGCGTGTCAATGTGTTATTTGATTGGTCTGATCTATGTAATTTTAACCGAACAAAAAGAAAAATATCGTATTCGTCGGATATTTCAACATTATGTTTCGCCCACGGTTGTCGACGAGATGCTAAGCTCCGGCAAGCTGCCCGAATTTGGTGGAGAACGCCGCGAGATTTCGGTGATGTTTTCCGATATTCGCAAATTTTCGCATTTTTCCGAAGAGCACGAGCCCGAATTTGTGGTGTCCCGGCTTTCCGAATACCTCAGCGATATGGTCGATGTGATTTTTAAAAATGACGGCACCCTGGATAAATTTGTTGGCGATGAAATTATGGCATTGTTTGGCGCGCCCTATTTATATGCGGATCATGCCGAGCGCGCCTGTCGTACCGCATTGCAAATGGTTGATCGCTTGCGCCTGCTGCAAAAAAAATGGACCGAACAAAGTGAGGATATTTTTAATATCGGTATTGGCATCAACACAGGCAATGCGCTTGTGGGAAATTTGGGCTCTAACCAAATTTTTGATTATACGGTAATTGGCAATGAAGTCAATTTGGGCTCGCGACTCGAAGGCGCCAATAAGGTTTACGAAACCACCATTTTGATTAGCGAAGGCACCTATCAACATGTAAAAGAAAAAGCTTCGGTGCGGGAAATTGACCATATTCGCGTTGTGGGTATCCAAGCTCCCATTCGAATTTACGAGCTGCGTTCCATTGATGAGCCATTGCCTGACATTGAGCAAGAATTGTTGATTGAAGCGTTTACAGAGGGGCTAAATCTGTATCGAAGTCACGAATGGGGAGATGCTTTGAAAACCTTTCGGCGCATTCTGCGCTACTTTCCCTCCGATGGGCCGTCCCGCCTCTATACTATTCGCTGTCTGGACTTTTTAGAAAAAGCGCCGTTTCCCGATTGGGATGGGGTGCATGAATTAAAGCACAAATAAATCTCTCGCATTATGACTTGCCGTCCGGAATAGCTGATCCGGGATGTTCATCCCGGCCAGGCAAGAGTCGGATAGTGTCCGACTTGGCATCGAACAAGCTCTCAATTCAATATTCTTCCTGTATTCAGATCGTCCGGAATGTCTATCCCGATCGGCCGCTGAATTCGTACGTTCCGAATCCAAACAACCAATCATCATTCAAATGTTTTCCAGCCATAAAAAAAGGCCACTCATATAAGCGGCCTAAAACGTTGATTTGTATGTGTGACAAACTCTACGGCGTACGCGCCAACCAGCTTTGTGCTTTGGAAACGTATTCGCTATTCGGGTATTGCGAAATAAGCTGTTGAAAATAATTACGTGCCCGATCATATTGCCCCAATTTGTGATAACTGCGTCCCAGCATCAACGTAGCGTCATCTTTTTTATAGGAGAACTGATAATCAAAAACATTTTCAAACGCTTCAATGGCAGCGGTATAATTTCCTTTGCCAAAATAATTTTCACCCACCCAATAGATGCAGTTGCTCGCCAATTTGTGCTGCGGATAACCATTGCGCAATGCTGTAAACAATTCAATGGAACGATCGTAATTACGCATGCTGTATTGTCGCAAAGCTTCCTGGTATGTTGCACGAAAGTCGCTGGGTGCCGTTTGGACTTGAGCCATTTCGCGCTGCAACTCTTCAATCCGATTATCCTGGTTGTCCAACTGTGATTTCAACTCGGAAATTTCTTCCTGGCGCTCATTCACTCGTTCGCGCAATTCTTCGATGCGTTGCGCCAATTCCTCGTCTCCCGCTGGGGCTTCGGGCATCTCTGCGTCTTCAGCCGGGCCTAGCGCACCCAACTGTCGCAGAATATCTTCGGTGGCTTCGTCCATGGGTTCTCCGGTTTCGGCCATCTCAGCGGACAAGTTTTCGGCAATCCACTCTTCTTCCGGTTTTTGCTCTTTTTCGCCCATCATATAAACAAAACCCACACGCGCATTCAGGTAGCCATCTTTGCCGGTCCCGCCAATAAATCCGTCCAGCCCGTCGGTAGTCGTGTGTCGATAATCTGCAAACGCAGTGATGGCCAATCGTTTGCTCAGGTGAAAATCAAAGCCGCCACCAAAGATAAACGCCACATCCCAAAACGCTTTGCCTTCGAGATTGGGTGTAACTTTTGCCGGATTCGGCACATCCTTAAAATAAGTATAATTAATGGTGCCAAAACCCAAAGAAGCATGCGGGCGAAACCAGCCTTTGGATATTAAATAAAGATTTCCCTTGATATCGGCGTTAAACACATTGGTGTGAAACGTACGTTTGCTAAAGCCGTCAGCCAACTGGCCATATCCCAAGCCAACAGCAATGTTGAAGCGGTTGCTCAGCAAAAAGCGCATCTGCGCTTCGCCAGCCAGGCTAAGGCCAGCGGGGTCAATGTCACAATAGGGGTATTGCAGACCAACGTTGGCTCCCAGCCCAAACGAAGGCTCGGATTGTTGTGTCTCTTCCTGTGCAAAACTTTGCAACGTTAAAAATGCCATGGCTGTAAAAAATACAACTGCCGAGATGCGGGTTCTCATAATAATCTCCTGGTTTGGGCATAAAATCCGAGAAAGAATGAATTGTCACCTCTCCCCTCTAACTGTTCGATAGCGCCTGAAAATGTTTTACGGCTTCGTGAGGCAGAATTTCTTCGATTCCTATTTGTTGTCCGCTATTTTGATTATAGGCATGCAGCAAAATGCTGATCTCGGTTAACAGATTCTCCAGTTCATCTGGCTGCAGTTCCAATTCTAATATTTTTCGCAGGGACAAGAGTTTGTCGCCCAGTCTTTCAAAATAATAATTGCTCAGGGATGAGGAAATCAGTGCCTGGACCTTTTTATCAATTTCATGTTTGTTTTCAATGATCGATTTTATGGTATCTTTAACTTGATAGGCTTTGAGTTCCTTTTTTAACGTTGCATCCACACCCATATACAACAGCAGAGAGGGGGTACGTTTGTAATAGTCGGTTTTGGGAGCAATTTCCTGCAACACATATTTGTCAATTACTTTGCGCTCGGAGAGCGTGGTGCCACGATGGGTGGCGTAACGTAAGGAATTTGCTTCTTCTGCATAAATTACCTTGATTAGCAAGTCGAATGTGGGAAAATAATATAGCTCATCCATGATTGGCCTAAAAGAAAAGAGTTTCGGATTTTTTGTTCGACAATACAATTTTTGTGCCACATGTGAAAATGAGCTTTTATACCCTATAAAAACAGCAATTTCCTTGAAATAATTTCATTGCGCGAAAAAGACTGGTCTAAGTTTATATAAAATCAATTGCTTGCAATAACGCCGAATTAAAACTTTGTCACGTGAAAACCTCGGTTTCAAACCAGCCTGTCCAAACCCGTCGACAAACTGTATTTTATGTGAACACAGTTTCGTCAAGAAGCAAATTTTGTACACCCACGAACAAGTTTTGCAAGTGATTGTTTTCCTATAAAGATAGCATCAAAACACAATCATTGTCAAGGAATTTTCTTTCAATTTTGAAAAATCCTATCACGGGCATTTTGGAAAAAATTGGCATGCTTAAAAAATTGAACGGCTACCCTTTTGCGGACCGTCTCGCGCCTTTTTTTAATTACATTGGCAATTCTATAATTTCAATATTGTTACTCTGTGTATCCCAAAGAGCCAGTGTGGATTTATTCTCAAGCCAACCGCCCAATTCTCCAGGATTGACGACAAGTGGTTTTTCATTTCGAATATCAATGGCATGCGTATGGCCGTATAAAATCAAATCGTATTTGGATTTATCCAGGCTGTCCATGGGATCGGGCTCGTGCAGCATCACAACACGTTTACCATCCAGCTCCAGTTCATGAGGCGGTTCGAAAATTTTGTCTTTGAACATAACGGAAAGACCGTGGCGCTCACCATCGTTATTGCCAAACACAATAGTATATGGCATGGTCAAGTTTTTAAGGGCACGGTTCACAAACGGCGCCACCAGATCTCCGGCATGCAGCACATGATCGATAGTGTTTGAATTGCACCACTCCACGGCTTTGTGCAGTTGTGTCATATTATCGTGACTATCGGACAAAAGTGCTACTCTCATAATTTACCCTCTTTCTAAATTGAGTTTTCTTGTGTTATTCGCTTGTTTCAAGTCAAAATTAACGTCGTTGGTGAAAACATTATTCCATCCATGCTGGCACAATTTTGCATGGAATTGTGCTTGCTTTTTTGTTCCATCTATTATATTTTCAAGCTGTAGTGAGAAGCCGCCTCCCATGGTGCTCTTCAGCAACATGCAAACAGGCTTATCGCTCCTCTCGCCTCCTACTCATACGGACAATGCTAATCGGCACTCATTACCTGTTGTTCAAAATAATTATTCTCATAAACAGTGCTACGATTATGATACCTGTAGTTTCGACGATAGAGACGAAATGCAAGCGTTGCTATTCGTGCGTGCGTCAGTGTCCGGCCAAAGCGATCAAGGTTGAAAACGGACAAGCTACGGTTATATCCGAACGCTGTATTGCGTGCGGAAACTGTATCAAGGTCTGTCCGCAAAAAGCTAAAAAAATTGCCGACGGAATTGTGCACACGAAAAGCCTGCTCGCGAAAAATGCGCCCGTCATTGCTGCGCTTGCTCCTTCTTTTCCCGCAGCTTTTGAACATACACTTCCAGGACAAGTCATTACCGGTATCAAAACATTGGGCTTCGAACAGGTTCTGGAAGTTGCGTTTGGCGCCGATCTTATCATCGACGAGTATAATCGTATCATCTCTTCCGGAGTGATGCCCACGGTAATCACCTCGCCCTGCCCGGCTGTTGTCAACTTTATTGAAAAATACTATCCGCATCTCACTATGGTGCTGGCGCCCATTGTCTCGCCCATGATTGCCATTGGACGCGCCATCAAAGAAAAATATATGCCGGAAGCCGCTGTGGTTTTTATTGGCCCCTGCATTGCAAAAAAGAAAGAGCGCCAGGAACCGGATGTGGCCGGTGCCATCGATGAGGTGCTAACCTTTGATGAATTGCAAACCATGTTTACCGAACAACAGATCGATTTGGCGCAGCTCAAACCCGGAGATTTTGACGGTCCCACAGCGGATTTGGGCCGCGTGTTTCCGGTTTCCGGTGGGTTGATCAAATGTTCGAACTGCACCGCCGATATTTTAAACAGCGGAATTTTGATTAGTGAAGGCCGCTCGCGCATTCTCGAGGTGCTGCAAAAAGTCGATGCCGGCGATATTGATGCCACCTTTGTGGATTTGTTATTTTGCCGCGGCTGCATCAAAGGGCCGATGATGGCGAACGAAGAATCGGTATATGTGC
>CAYPZM010000255.1:5483-7648 GCA_964414825.1 uncultured Cytophagia bacterium
GTCAAATCGCGGCGCAGCACACCAGCGCAAGACAAAGCCAGAAACGATCGTAATACATACAAAGATATCAATATTCGGCGAGGATTTACTCGTATTGAATTGAAGATGCGCAAGCCGACCGAGCAGGACATTCTCGAAATTCTACGAGTCACTGGCAAATACACCAGAGAAGATGAATTGAACTGCGGCGCCTGCGGATATACTACCTGCCGCGAAAAAGCCATTGCCGTGTTTCAAGGTTTGGCCGAAGCTGAAATGTGCTTGCCGTACATGTTGGAAAAACTGGAGAACACACAGCAGAAACTAACGTCATCCAATCGCAAATTGCGCCAATCGCTAAAATCGCTGCGGCAAACCCAGGAGCAGTTATTGCAATCCGAAAAGCTGGCGTCGGTCGGCCGATTGGCGGCGGGCGTGGCGCACGAGCTCAATAATCCGTTGGGTGGCATTTTGTTGTACACCAATATTTTGTTGAAAAAGCTCGAAAATTCCGGTAATGATGATGCCCTTCTCAAAGTTGCCAAAGAAGCCGAGCGCTGCCGGCACATCGTCCAGGGCCTGCTCGATTTTTCCCGACAAACGAAAATGCAGCGACATCCAGCCAATCTTAATCAAATTATAGCCAGCACGCTCAAACTGGTTTCGGATCAGTCGTTGTTTCGAAATATCCACATTAAGAAAAATTTGGATAACAACATTTCTCCGGTTCTTGCGGACAAATTACAAATGCAACAAGTCTTTCTCAATATTTTCCTCAATGCCGCCGAAGCCATGAGCGGGCACGGCACCATCTTGATAAAGACCGGGACTGTGCCGGACAAATCCCAGGTCTATGCCCTCATTAAAGATAGCGGACCCGGCATGAGCAAAAAAACGCTGGAGCGCATTTTTGATCCGTTTTACACCACCAAACCTGTGGGCAAGGGGACGGGTTTGGGATTGGCCATTGTATATGGAATTCTGCAAAAACACGGGGGAGACATCAAGGTTGAGAGCCAACCGGGTGAGGGCTGCCGGTTTACGGTCTTTTTGCCAATATCCGCAGCCTCTGAAATTGATTGGCAAACCACAAAGAATATGGCTCTGCAGTCAAAAAGTGCTTGATGTATTCTTATAAAAAGTGTTAATTCCTACGCCCATTTATTCAACAAAAAAACGTGGTGGAGCTTATGAAACGCATCTTGCTCGTCGATGATGATCCTGATTTTATCGAGATCAACAAAACTATTCTCCAGGCCAGCGGATTCGATATTGATACCGCAACATCGACCTCGCAGGCTTTGTCTCTTTTGAAATCAAATCAATACGATCTCGCCATCATCGATTTGATTATGGAAGAGCTGGATTCGGGATTTACCATAGCCTACGCCATTCGCGACAACGACAGTATTCGAGATCTGCCTATTTTAATGTTAACTTCGGCGCAAGAAAAAACCGGATTCAAATTTCAGTTCTCCCAAGATCAGGAATGGATGAAGGTTGATGACTTTGCTGCCAAACCTCTCAAACCCGCAGAGCTCGTACAGCGCGTTCGTAAACTCCTAAGTGAAAAATGATATTGCATGACAACGAAAAAACGAAAATTATTGGTTATTGATGACGAAGAGGTCATCCGCACCGGATGCCAGCAAATTCTTGAAATGTATGACTATTCGGTCGATCTTGCCGCTAATGGCAAGGAAGGCCTGCAAAAAATTAAAGAACGAGATTACGACCTCGTGCTCACCGACATCCTGATGCCGGAAATGGACGGCATGCAGCTTTTGGATGCGATTAACGAGCTCGAAAAAGATGTAGTGATTATTGTTATAACCGGTTATGCTACGATTGAAAATGCCATCAACGCCGGGCGTAAGGGGGCGTACGATTATTTGCCCAAACCATTTAATCCTGACGAGTTGCTCGCCAAAGTGGAACGCGGACTCGATTACCGCGACCATCTGTTCGAAGTTGAAAAATTGCGCGAGGAGCGCGATCGCAACTTGCTCGAATGCTCGAACGAACGCGCCCGCACCCTCACCATCATCAACTCCATGAACGAAGGTGTGCTGGCGGTCAATCGTCAACACCAGGTCGTGTTGATGAATCCGGCAGCCTCAAAAATTATGCGCATGAGCGAAGGCCGTGCCATAGGCCGCACTGTGCAGGAGATTGTGCGCAATCCG
>CAYPZM010000256.1:0-7645 GCA_964414825.1 uncultured Cytophagia bacterium
TGTGTTCTTTGTATCCGTATCAAAAGGAATTCAAGAAAATTTATGATAGGTTGATCGGATTCGCCTAGTCGAGTTCGTTGGTTGTCCGGCGCTCTTTGTCATCATTTATATGTTATTCCGGGGCGTTGGATACCCATGTCCAAACGATTCTAAAACTTTCCATTTTATCAAGATAATTGAAAATTCCCGGGTTCAGGGACGCTCGGCATCCGCAGCCGAGGCTGGGCGGCAGGTTTGAAAGATTTGTGAATGAATCAGGATGAATTCACGGGAAACCGTTGCACTTGTTATTTGAATGTTGAACCGCATAAAATGTAAAATCTAGAAAAAATATAATAAACACTTGCATTTTTTGCATTTTGTTTGTAATCTATCATACGTTAGATACAACGTATGATATTTATACATTTCGGAGATTTTTTTAATGATCAGATCTGAAAAACAAATAAACCGAGCAGAAACGCTATTGCTATCCATTTTCACCTTGATTCTTCTTTCCTCGGTCTCCCTGGGCCAAGTTGATCTTTATGCAGAAAAAATTGAAACGGTTATCGAATGGCGGGCGCCTGCATCACTTGGAAGCGCCGCAGAGAATTATGGTAACAACAACACTCCGCTCTACACAATAAACGGTTTTACCTATGCCGTTTTTACGGACAGTAAACGTCGTCCCTGGGTCGTCAAATACGATGACAGTCAAGAACAGCGTGAACTGCTTGTTGATGATGATTACCAGGCTCGCAAAGACGGCCATCACAAGTTCTCATTGGGCATCGACAAGGCGGGATATATTCATATTGCCGGGGATATGCACCATCACCCCTTTAGCAATACGGATCACCTCCGTAAACCATTGCAGAATTCGAGCTGTTTATACTGGAAATCGGACAAACCGTACGATATTTCTTCTTTTACGTTTTACGGCAAAGATAGCAAGCACGTGATTCCTGGAATAGGATTCACATATCTTTATTTTATGAATGATAAAGATGGCACATTGTACACCGCATCGCGGCAATGGGTACGAAACGATTCCTATTGGACCGGGCATCCCGGTAAGCTGGCATTGGGAGTCGCTCGCTACGATGAAGCAAGCGAGACCTGGACGGCGCTTGGAGATGCAGCGCCAATCGGCAACAATTATCCCAACGGCTGGGTGCCCAATGGCAACAATGTCATTTTCTGGGAGCCGACGGGTGTGGACAATACGGCATACCAAACCTGGGGGAACTGGATATATTTCGATCAATCCAACAGAATGCACCTTGCTGTAGGTATGAACACAGATAATTCCGGCAATGGCTCGCATCCCGGATCCGGCACGGCTGTCTGCTATGCTTATTCGGATGACCGGGGCACGTCGTGGCATACGGCAAACGGCAATGCCATAACTAGACTGCCTATGAGAGAAAAAACAGCGGACACGGTTGCGAAAGGACACTGGTACATGATGGAAGCCGGCATAACTCTCTCTCCCGCCGGCAAGCCGCTGATAGCGTATCGCACGCATGATGGCAGCAATACACGTTCCTATTGGCGCGAATATGGTGAAACATCCTGGAAGGAAAAGGTGCCGCTTCCGGATACTTATCGACGCGCAAAACCCATCGTAGATCGCAAAAATGTAATTACCCTGTCTGCATACAACGATCTGTACCGCGCCAACTCTTACGATGTGCGTGGTCGACAATTTTCTTTACGTTATGACATCTTTGCGTTAGACTATGGCTTTTGGGCAGAGACAGGCAGATTGCGATATACCGCCAAAGTAGATGGCGAACTTGCTATCATCACGCTCTATATTACACCGGATGTTCCAGATGTACCTGATACCGTTGATACCGATGATTCTCTGCCCGATTACTTTACACTTGAACAAAATTACCCCAATCCTTTTAATGAATCCACGACGATTTCATACTCTCTACCATCCGATACGTTTGTGGAATTAAAAATTGTCGATATCCGTGGACAGATGAGCCGGACACTGGTCAGTGCCCACCAATCAGCAGGTAAGCATCAAGTCCAACTCAATAATTCCGGACTCGCTACAGGAGTATACACCTATTATCTCAAATCAAACAATACAATTCTTTCAAAAAAATTACTACTTTTGCGATGACCTGGTGCATTTGCAAAGGAGAAACCTTTTATGAAAAAACTTTGCCTTCTCTTGATTCTTGTCGCGATATTCGATCGTCCATCTTTTACCCAGGAGAATGTGATCTGGCATGTTTCGCCGGATGGCCTGGATTCCAACCCCGGCACACTGGAGAACCCCTTCAAGACGCTGGAACGCGCTCAGGAACAGCTACGTACTCGATTGAATCGGCAATCCGATGTGCTTGTGTACTTGCGTGGTGGACACTACCCCATCGACCATACAATCGAATTCGAGTCTGCGGATGGCGGTTCCGAGAAGGCTAGTGTCACGTATGCAGCATACAAGAACGAAACACCCATTTTAAGCGGCGGTATACCTATAATCGACTGGGAAAAACAAGAAAATGGACTATGGACTGCCACATATGAGGGCGAATATTTTCGGCAGTTTTATGTGAATGGAAAACGTCGAACCCGTGCTCGCCATCCGAATAGTGGCCGGTACTTTCGAATAAAGGGTGTTGATTTTAAACACAAAGAGCTGCTGCTTGGCAAGAACGAAATTGAATCCTGGCCAAAATTTGATCAGATTGAAATGATACTGCAAATGCATTGGTCGGAAAGTCTGCTGCGTTTACAGTCTATGAGCCTGCATGGCCACATGAAGGTACATAATGTCAACGTGACGATTCACCCCGATGATGCCGCGATCTTTTTTCATCGCCCCAATCCAAATCACCGAACAGGACAGTCCTATCATCTTGAAAACTGCCTGGCTTTTGTGGACGCACCCGGCGAATGGTATTTGGATCGCGATGCCGGCCGCATTTATTATTATCCCCTGCCCGGAGAATCAATCACGGATTTTTCGGCAACCGTTCCTCAATTGGAAACGCTGCTAAAGGTAGAGGGCTCACTCGATAACCCCGTGCGCAACCTGACATTCCAAGGGTTGACGTTCGCCTACTCCAACTGGAAAATGCCCGGCAACAAACCCTACCTAAACGTACAGGCGGGTTTTTATAATCTGACAGCAGACAGTGCCAACAATCAAACCGTGCAACGGCCGCGGGCAGCCGTGTATATGGCTGGAGCGCACAATGTCGCGTTCAAAGATAATCGGTTTGAAAACCTTGGAAGCGTCGCGCTGGATATGCATTACGGAACCAGGAAAAATCTGGTAGAAGGCAATGTGTTCCGTGATATCGCGGGTGGAGGCATTCTGGTTGGCAAATTCATGCAAGATTCGACAACATTTATTCATATACCCTACAACCCAAAGGACAAACGGGAAGTAAGCACCCATGATGTCGTCCAAAATAATCTGATCACACGAACCGGTCAGGATTATTACGGCACCTGCGCTGTCGCCGCGGGGTACGTGGCAGGGCTTTCAATTGCTCACAATACGATAGTTGAAACGCCGTATTCGGGAATTAGTGTTGGCTGGGGCTGGACCGATGAGGAGAATGCCGCGCGCGACAATCTGATCGAAAATAATGATATCAGCCGCGTGATGACTGTCATGGCGGACGGCGCGGGTATCTACACGCTCTCTTTACAACCCGGCACGACCATCCGTGGAAATTTTATCCATGATCTGGAACGTTCCCAATGGGCTTCTCCATGGCCCATTGCGGGGATTTACCTGGATTATAAAAGTGGTGGTACTTTGGATAATCCATTGGTTGTAGAAAACAACCTTGTGGATGTCAACCCAAATATGCCCTACAAAGGCACCTATGCCGGCATTGTCCTTCATGTTTACAACTATTTTTCGAACGATAACAGTGATGCTGCCAAAACAATCGCAGAAAATGCCGGATTGCAGCCCCATTATGTACATTTAAAAGATTATATCAAATGAAGGTGTTCGGACTAGCTGTATAATCAGTTTTCATTATTCAGAAAGTATAACTCTTCTTTGTCCCGGTTGAAGAAAGAGAAGAAAGCCGTACCATGAGAACAGGTCAGCACAAAAAAGACCTGGCCATAAAGATCGATGTCAGTTTTCTCGATTATCCAGAATTTTTTCAGTTCTTTCTGGAAGGCGATTATGGAAGGGAGTTAAAATCATAATGTCAGTTATTTGGAATAGAACCCGACGCCATTTAGCTTGTGTGCTTTGGAAAAACAGCCCCTTACTACTGCCGTTGCTTCTGGTTGCCCTGTTGTTGTATCACCCCAAAGCCGTTGGACAAACACAGCCAACACTTGAATCTCATTCTGTATTGTCTACGGAGACGTCAGGTGACAACCGGTTAGACTGGTTTCGCCAGGCAAAATTCGGCATGTTCATCCATTGGGGCTTGTATGCCGTTCCGGGTGGCGAGTATGGCGGCAACACAAATTATGCGGAATGGATTTGGATGAGGGCCGGTATGCCGTCTGATGTCTATGTCGGTTTTGCGGAGCATTTCAATCCCGTAAAGTTCAATGCTGCGGAATGGGCAGAGCTGGCCAGAGACTCCGGCATGAAATATATGGTGTTTACTGCAAAACATCACGACGGCTTTTGTATGTACGATTCGAAATACACGGAATTTGACATCGTTGACGCGACCCCCTATGGCAAAGATGTGATGAGATATCTCGCTGACGCTTGCCACGCTGCGGGCATCCAATTTTGCACTTATTATTCCCTAGTTGACTGGCATCACCCTGAATTTCCTCAACGGTATTCTCAAGTTCGAGATTACGCTCCAAAGGGATTTCACGGTTTTCCAAATCCTAACGCTGACATTCAAATGTATGCAGAATATCTTAAAAACCAGGTCGATGAAATCCTTTCCAATTATGGCCCGATAGGCATCCTGTGGTTTGATGGTGGTTCATCATTTCTCAATTACAGTCGTGAGAAACTGCTCAACACGCCGGAGATTGTCAAGTTAATTCGAGCAAAGCAGCCCGATTGCCTGATTAATAATCGATTGGGAGATGCATTTTCTGATTACGGCACTCCTGAACAGGAAATACCCGACCAACAACAGAAAGCTCCATTCGAAGTCTGCATGACCATGACTCCAAATAACCATTGGGGATACAACAAAACGGACAGTACGTTCCGAAATCCAAAAGAAATTATCTCCAAGTTGGTGGACATAGTTGGTAAAGGCGGCAACTTTTTGTTGAATATAGCGCCTGCCCCAGATGGTACAATCCCAGCTAAACCTGCAACGGTTTTGCGGACCGTTGGACAATGGATTGGCGAGAATCATGAAGCGATTTACGACACATATGCCAGTCCAGCAGGAAATTATCATCTGCAACAGGGTGAGATGACATGGAAATCCGATCAACTGTTTTTACATATATTGAATTGGCCGACCGACGGCAACGTCGTCATATCGGGCTTGAGATGGGACATAGAACGAATATATGCGTTGAAAGATAAGAATCGGTTTTTCAACTTTAAACAGTTCGACCGTATGGTATTCATAGATGTTCCGAATGAACCGCTGGATTCCTTGAACACAGTCCTTGTGGTACAATTTGTAGAGGGTACCGACGTTTATGTTGACTTGTTCTGAAGAACCCCTGAAATAAGCATCATGGAAATGATCATAAATATTGTATGCACGTTGAGAACACTCGTATCCATTTTTTTATCATAATTATCATACGTTAGATATATCGTATGATGAATATCACGTTCACATTTTCGAAGGAAAATGAGCCCGAACCATTGTGCTTGTAAATTATCAAACAATCCAAGTTCAAATCCGGATCAGCCTGAATCTATTAAACTATTTTTCGACAAGGAGGTGATGCCCCTTAATCATGATGTTGGTCATTGAAAATGTCGCGATGACCTGTATGTAGAGCACCATTCTACTATTCATCCTATCTTACAGGAGGTTTCAAATGGAGAAATGTCTAGCTGCTCTTTCAAAATGCCTGCCCCTTGCCATATTAGTGGTGTTACTTATGACAAGTATTACAATGGCCGGCAACATTATTTGGGTGACAGATGACGAACCTGATACCACCAATGGATACTATCCTCACGATCAAGGCTATATCGATCTGTTGAAAAGTGTGGGTCATACTGTTCAAATCGAATCAAAAACCATGCAGGGTACAACTCTGAGAGAAGGTCAAATTGATACGTTGGAATCCGCAGATCTGGTTATCGTTGCCAGAGCCACAGGTAGTGGCGCCTATAATGACCCGGCCGGCTGGAACAATCTGGAGGTACCCGTGCTCCTCAACAATGGCTGGCTGGCACGGCAATGCCGTTGGCAGTGGTTTTCAATCTGTGATACCCAAAGCGCAAAACCGACAGACCTAAAGGTTAATATGCCAGACCATCCTATCTTTACAGGCGTTGAATTGCATGGTGATAACATGGTAACTGCTCTGGATACCTTGATACAGGATTCTCTAAGTGTGGGTGTTGACTATTGCGTACACGACCCAAATGACATGGGCGAAACGCAAGTTATTGCAGCAGACCCCGGTAGCGAGCAATACCCGGCAATTGCCTATTGGGAGCCCTATGCCATTTTCAATAACCTCGCAGAGTATCAGCCGGCGGAAAAGAGGATGCTCTTTATAGTTCATGATGTATTGAATCTTACGGGCCACGGGAAAACGATGTACCTGAATGCTGTGGATTTCATGCTTGGCAACGAGGTAAAAGAGCGAAAAACGATTATCTGGGTAACAGACAATGAAACAGACAGCCTTGGGAACCATACTGCCATTCAAGGTTGGCTTGATCTTTTGCGTGGAACCGGATACAGAGTACAGGTTGAAGTAAAAACCATGCGCAGTCCAATAGATGCACCCAAGGAAGATGTGTTAAATTCAAGCGATTTGGTGATCGTCGGACGCGCCACAGGCAGTGGCAGCTATAACGATCCCGAAGGTTACAACTGGCTTGAAGTTCCTATCATACTTATAAATGCTTGGCTTGGGCGAAATAACAGATGGCAATGGTTCAACAACAATTCACTCATAACTGCAAAAATCGCTGATTTTGCGGTAGAGATGCCAGAGCACCCCATTTTCTCAGGTGTGGACACCGGAGCAGGAGTTGTTACAGCGTTGGATACGACGGTGGGTACAGGCAATACCAATTTTCCTGTACCGGAGCCCGATGATATGGGAGATGCACAAATCATCGCCACGGCTGCAGACAGCGTTATGATGCCGGCGATTGTTTATTGGGAAGCGGACGCGCTGTTTAACGATGTGGCTGAATACATCGCATATGGCCGTCGTCTTTTTATTGGTTGCGGAACACGTGAAGATACGGAAGCTGACCCCAACCCGGATCACGTCGCAGGTATGTTTAATGTTACTGAAACGGGGCAAAAAATCTTTCTGAACGCTGTTGCGTTTATGATCGATCCGGAAAGCATACCTTCAGTAGTTGAGAGTCAAATTTCCAATTTACCGTCGGTGTATCAGTTGCATCAAAATTTTCCAAATCCATTTAATCCGTCCACGACGATTGAATTCGCGGTACCGGAAAGAACACATGTAACGATGAATGTTTACAACATGCTTGGGCAGAACATCGTTAGCTTGATGAACA
>CAYPZM010000257.1:0-7636 GCA_964414825.1 uncultured Cytophagia bacterium
GATTTTTTCAAGAATTTATATAAAATGAATGGTGACTTTTTACGAATTCATCATAAATACAATTTGGAATATGGAAAAGAATCCGTATGTTAGTCCGAATAAATCAAAAATGTTTAGGAGATCGATCTCTTGGCGCAGAAAAAACATCACGTCGTTATCGTCGGAGGTGGTTTCGGGGGTCTGCATGTAGCCCGCGCTTTTAAAAGCAAAAATATTCAGATCACGCTTGTCGATCGAAAAAATCATCACCTATTTCAGCCTTTGCTGTACCAGGTCGCTACCGGGGGACTTTCACAGGCAGATATCGCCTCGCCCATTCGCGGCATTCTCAAAAAACGCCAGCACATCCGTGTTTTGCTCGGCGAAGTTATTGACATCCTACCGCGCCAGAAAAAAATAATTCTAAAAGATTGTGATATAGATTACGACACGCTCGTTGTAGCCACCGGCGTTCAGCACCATTATTTTGGCAACGAGTCCTGGGAGGAACATGCGCCAAGCTTAAAATCGGTTGAGGACGCGATATATATCCGCAAAAAAATTCTTCAAGCGTTTGAAATTGCCGAGCTCGAACAAAGTGTTTCGCAGCGCCAACAGTTTTTAAATTTTATCATCGTTGGCGGTGGTTCCACCGGCGTGGAAATGGCTGGCGCGATTGGCGAGCTGGCGAAAAAGACGCTAAAGGGAAACTTTCGCTCGTTTGATCCGACCGAGACACAAATTGAGCTGGTTGAAGCCCTGCCGCGCATTCTGCCCGAATTCGACCCTGAACTCTCAAAGTATGCAGCAAAAAAATTGGCCCAATTGGGTGTACACGTTCGCACCGACTCTAAAGTAACGGACGTCACGGAAAACGGCATCACCATTCAAAAAAATGACCAGTCCGAATTTATAGCCGCCAAGACCATTTTTTGGGCGGCCGGCACGCGCGCGTCGGCACTCGGATATGTGCTGCAGCAACGCCTCGAAGCTGAAACCGATAAAAGCGGACGACTGGTCGTTAACCAGCATTGCCAGTTGCCGCAAAAATCCGATATTTTTGTCATTGGTGATCTCGCACTGGCCAAAGACAAGCACGGCAAACCCATCCCTGGCGTGGCGCAAGCAGCCATTCAACAAGGCAAGTATGTGGCAAAATATATTGATCGGAAATTGAAAGGAGAGGATACCAAGCCATATCGTTATAAAGACAAGGGCGATCTGGTGGTCATTGGACGTGGTGCCGCCATTTCCCGAATTTGGAAATTCAAAGATACCGGTTTATTTGCCTGGGTTCTATGGCTGCTCGTGCATATAATTTACCTTGTAGGTTTTCAAAATCGGATGATGGTGCTGGTTCAATGGGCCTGGTTCTACATTACCAAAAACAAAGGCGCGCGGCTCATTACTCGGTTTGAAAGACCTCCTTCCCACTCCAATGCCAACTCGGATTAGTAAACTCAAAGCCAAGTGTGCCAAGCCCTATTTGAAAATTTCATTGTAAAAGTAAAAATCAATTCGTTTATTTTAAAAAACCGCAAAATTGGACATTAGCTGGTCATTTTGTTTTTTCAGGCTAAATGTGTCCACCCGCCTTTTGACGGAAAGGAGACCCTCATG
This sequence comes from uncultured Cytophagia bacterium, assembly GCA_964414825.1. GTDB lineage: Bacteria > Zhuqueibacterota > Zhuqueibacteria > Residuimicrobiales > Krinioviventaceae > CAYPZM01. Next base: position 1,600 of record CAYPZM010000257.1, read on the forward strand.
AAGAGTTATAATCGACGGAATTTTCTTAAAAGTGCTATTGCTACCGGAGCCGGGTTAACGATTTTACCGAGCGGCGTGCTTTCGGGCAAAAACGCGCCCAGCAACACGTTAAACATTGCGCTCATTGGCGCCTATGGCCGGGCTATTGCGCATTATCGCGGATTAAAAAATGAAAACGTGGTGGCCCTGTGCGATGTGGATGAAAAGCATCTCGGCCTGGCCGCTAAAGAGTTTCCCGGCGCCAAACATTATGTGGATTGGCGCAAATGTCTGGAGCAAAAAGATCTCGATGCCGTGGTGTGCTGCACACCCGATCATAGCCATGCCTTTATTTCCATTTGGGCGATGAACCGCGGATTGCACCTCTATATGGAAAAACCCATGGGCATCAGTGTGGAAGAGGTACGGCTGGTGCGCGAGACCTATATGAAAAACATGGATAAACTGGCTACGCAGCACGGGACCCAGCGCCATGCCAAACCCAACTTCAACCGTGTACATGAGCTCATTCGCGACGGCGCTGTTGGCGAGTTGAGCGCCGTGCATGTTTGGGGCGATCGTCAGTTGCGCCGGGATGGTTATCCGGAAGGCAAAGGCCAACCGCCCAAACATTTACATTATGATTTATGGCTTGGCCCGGCACCATATCATCCTTACAGTCCCGAATATTTTTCCGGGGACCCCGGTTTGAATTGTTTGCAGTGGAACATGTACTGGGATTTTGGTACCGGCCAGGTGGGCGACATGGGCAGTCACACCATGGATTTGGCCTGGAATGCGATTGATGCGGGGATTCCGATTTCTGCCGAGGGTACCGGTGAAAAATACGATCCTGAGGTAACCCCTGTTGAGCTCAAGCTGGCGTTTGAACATCCGGCCAACGACTGGCGACCGTCCATAGATGTTATTTGGTACCAGGGCGGTGCCATGCCAGCCTCACCGATGGATTATATTGATCTGAACAAAATCGGCCACGGTGCCATGTTCAAAGGCGACAAGGGATTTTTGATTTCTTCTTTTGACAATCGTGTGATCGTGCCGTTCGGTGACGAGGCCGATATGAGCTATTATGATTCACCATCCACAGATGAAGTTCTGGCTCCCATGGGAGATTTTCAACAGGAATGGATTGATGCCTGCAAAGGCGATCTCAAAACCACCTGCGACCTAAAATATTCCGGCGACATGATGGAGCAGATGATGCTCGGTTTGGTGGCCTATCGTGTTGGCAAAAAGCTCGAGTACGATGGCGAAAAAGGCTATGTAAAAAACAGCGCCAAAGCGAACGATTTGCTCAAAAGGACATATCGAGAGGGTTGGACGCTAAACGGGTAAAATTCACCAATCAACAAGTCCAAGTTCGTCCAGGGATTGAATCCCTGGACGAACCCAAGTCACTCAAATTTTATACCCTGGGCCAACACGGTGGCGCCGCTGTAGTTGATGGTGTTGGTTTGCCGCCGCATGTAACTTTTCCAGGCATCGGAGCCGCTTTCGCGCCCACCGCCGGTCTCTTTTTCGCCGCCAAACGCCAACCCGATCTCCGCGCCGCTGGTACCCAAATTGACGTTGGCAATCCCACAATCGCTGCCTACCACACTGAGAAAGCGTTCGGATTCCTGTAAATTATTGGTGAAAATGGCCGAGCTCAATCCCTGCGGCACCTCGTTATGGAATTCAATGGCTTGATCCAAATCGCCATTGTATTTGATCAAATACAAAATCGGCGCAAAGGTTTCCTCGTGAACGATGGCCAGATCGTGCGCCACTTCGGCGACGGCCGGCTTGACGTAACAGCCGCCGGGATAATCGTCACCTGATAAACGACCGCCTTGCACAATAAAATGACCACCTTGTTCTTTAATGGTGTCCATCGCCTGCATCATGGTATCCACAGCGGCGGTATTCACCATGGGGCCCATCAATTTGTCTAAATCCAGCGGCGAACCGATGCTGACTTTATTATAATAACTGACGAGCAGGTCTTTGAACTCGTCGTACACCGCTTCATCGACAATGACGCGGCGCGTGGAGGTGCAGCGCTGGCCACATGTACCGATGGCGCCGAACAGAACATTTTGCGCCGCCAGTTTCAGGTCAGCATTACGTGTGACGATGATAGCGTTATTGCCGCCAAGCTCCAGAATGGTTTTGCCCAGACGGGCGCCGACGACCTCGCCGATGTGCTTGCCGAGTCGCGTGGAGCCGGTGTAACTGACCAGAGGAATGCGTTTGTCCTGTGTGAAAAGATCGCCGACATCGGAACCGCGTCCGACGAGCAGGGTGGCAATGCCAAGCGGAGCGTTATTTGTTTTAAGAACGTTGTGCAAAAGTTTAACGCAGGCAATGGCGGTAAGGGGCACGGGACTGGCCGGTTTCCACAACGCGGCATCGCCGCAAACCAGGGCCAGGGCGGTGTTCCAGGCCCAGACGGCTACCGGGAAGTTAAACGCGGAGATGATCGCCACCACGCCGAGCGGGTGCCATTGCTCGAACATACGGTGTTGTCGTCGTTCGCTGTGGGTTTGTACACCGTATAGCATGCGCGACTGGCCAACGGCCAAATCACAAATATCGATCATTTCCTGAACTTCGCCCCTCCCTTCTTGCAGAGACTTGCCCATTTCGATCGTCACCAGTTTTCCCAGCGCTTCTTTGTGCTGGCGCAGCTCCAATGCAAACTGCCGCACCACCTCGCCGCGCTGCGGCGCTGGCCAGGTTCGCCATTCCGCAAATGACTGCTGCGCGGCTAGGATCACGTTTTCATAATCGTCGGCTGTGCCCTGCACGACCTGGGCAATTCGCTCGCCGTTAATCGGACTGATCACATCGACGGTTTTGCCGTTGCCGAACCACGTTTTGCCGTCTGTAACGCCGAAATTCTTTTCCGATAGATCGAGACGTTTGAGCACATTTTGCAATTCTTTTATATCTGCCACGATAAACCTCCCTTTACTTTTAAAAGCTTTGGTTAGTGCAACGCATGGAATCTATAAATAATCTTTATAGGACTTGAAGCCCTATTTCATTTGGCGTCCAGGGATAGAATCCCTGGACGAACTTTTTAAATTTCGTTTGTCCTGCCTTTTGGTCGATCAAACGAATTCAAATGCTCCATAGCGAAGCCGTAACGATCAAACACCGGCGCGCCAACTTCGGTCAAAATGCGTTCGAGATAAATTTCGTGATTCACCAAATCGATCGTATTCGAGACCAGTCCGCGATTCATGGAAAACACGCCATCCATGGTGCCGTCCGAAAAGATCGAACCGGTAATGCACTGCTTGCGATCGCACGCCAGCACAAATTGTCGCCCCAATTCCGGTACAGCTTGCAGCTTACTGCGACTGTGCAGAATCGCTCCGGCACCGGCCCGTTGTAGCGATTCAAGCCCTTGGTGCTCACTATACAGTATCACGGCCATCTTTACATTTCGTTTGGCGGCGGCCACCAAAGCCGGCAACACCGAATCAAATTCTTCAGCCCACAACGCCACATGCAAGGTGATCGTTGCGGCATCTACCAGTTTGTGGGCACGCGTCACCAAATCCACACGCGAGGTGACGCGCAAAAAATATTCCAACACATCCGGTGCGTGTTGCAACTGTTCCAAATCTTCCCGAGCGCGCTGGCACGATTCGAGCATCCCTTTTTGAATGTTGTCGATGAGCATATCCGGATCCACTGCCACATAGACTTTGGCGTCTTTTTTCGCGGTTTCGGCGCGCACCGCAGCGCCGCGAAACACCAATCGATCCAAAACTTCATAGACCTTGGCGCGTGGTACGCCACTTTTTGTTGAAATTTGATATCCATTTGCAGGAGAGAGTGTCAACAGGGCGCAGTAAGCTCGTGCTTCATTTTCCCCAAATCCGATTGCTTTGATAGATTCGTACGCTCGTTCGAGAGTCATTTAAACCTCACTTAACGTAACCACTATAGTAGCTACTAAAGTTAAGTGTTTTATGCAAGTACTTTTTTAAGATTCTCCAAAATCGATATGAACAAAGAAGTAGAATGAAACTGTTGACATCCACCCCATTTCCTCTTATCTTTGTTAAACACTCTTTATAAAAAGGAACGGACTGATGAAGCTACTCGTAACCCTCGTTTTCGCACTTTCCTCTATCCTATTTTCTGAAATCATCCCAGAAGAACGCCGCACCGATTGGTCTCCGGGTATTCCCGGCGAGTTTCCCGCAAAAACCGTCGAGGTGGATGTGATGGATTACGGCGCTGTGGGTGACGGCCTCGCCAACGATGCCCAGGCATTTAAAAATGCCATAAAGGCCTTTCCCGCAAGCGGTGGTCTGTTGCGCATTCCCGAAGGCACCTACCTCATCAAAGCCTCTTTGACGATCTCCAAAGGCGTGTTGCTGAAAGGTCAAGGCTCTACCAAAACCCGCTTGTTGTTTGATTTGAACCGCCAAAAGGACAATTGCATCAATTTTGTCGCGTATGATCGCAGCTCATGGATAGACGTGCTCGAAGATTATCAAAAAGGCTCTCGAAACCTCGTCGTCCAAAACCCTTCCGAGTTTCGGGCCGGAGATTTTGTTGAAATTCAACAAGATAACGATCCGGAGCTCATGTACACCAAAACGGATTGGCAGCAGTCATGGGCGGAACATGCAGTCGGGCAAATTTGTAAAATCGATTCCGTTCGAGAAGACGGGATACTGGTACTAAATCGTCCTCTGCACTTTACCTATTCCGAGGAATTGAAACCCCAATTGCGCACATTAGGTTTGATCGAGTACCCGGGAGTTGAGGATCTTTATATCGAGCGTTTGGATGCCGGTGACGGCCATACGATTCAGTTGCGCTATGTGGCCTATGGCCGCGTTCAACGGGTGGAAAGCAATATGACCTATCGCACGCACGTTTATTTGTCCGAGTGTTATGCCTGTGAGGTGCGCAACAATTATATTCACCATGCGCATGATTACGGTGGCGGCGGACACGGCTATGGCGTGGACATCATTCGTCATACCAGCGATTGCCTGATCATCGATAATGTATTTAAACATTTGCGCCACTCGATAATGACGCACGTCGGCACCTGCGGCAATGTGTTCGCTTATAATTTTTCCACCGAGCGCGAGCCGCAGCGCTTGTGCGACATTTCGCTGCACGGCCACTACAGCACTGCCAATTTGTTTGAATCCAATGTGGTGGAAGAAATCGACGTCTCGGACTATTGGGGGCCGATTGGTCCGCACAACACCTTTTTGCGCAATGTGATCACCCAAGAGGGTATTGACGTGAACGATTACTCGCACGGACAAAATCTTGTTGGTAATGTTGTTCCGAAAAGCTCGATAAAAATCAACTCGAGTGTAAAGGAAACGTTTCAGCACGGCAATGTGGTTCGCGGCAATGTGCAATGGCATGAAGATGTTGCCCAACACACGCTTCCGGCTTCGTATTTTCTCACCGAAAAGCCCGAATTTCTCGGAAATACACCCTGGCCACTGTTTGGTCCGGACGTGAATGGCGGGAACAAACTCCCGGCGCAACGTCGTTACGAGAGCGGTAATCCCATCAGCACCGTTTCTGGTCAAATAGCGCATTCACCGCAGGATTTTCGCATGCATGTATTTCCCAATCCGTTCAATCCGCAAACGACGATTTCGTTTGATCTGCCCAAATCCGAGCAGGTGCGCGTGGAAATTTATTCAATATTGGGCGAGTTGGTGGATGTGCTTGTGGATCGTCGGTTGGCAGCTGGTCTGCATGCCTTTAATTACCAGCCGGCACCCAACCGCCCATCGGGAATGTATTGCGTTCGAGTTTCGACCGAGTCGCGGGAGATATATAAAAAAGCAACATTTTTGAAATAAGCCCCGGTTCAAACCTCAGAGGTTGCTAAAACCTCTGAGGTTTACAATCTCCCGTGTTTCTCCCTATAATTCTTTAATCCAAATATTCCGAAACTGTACCAAACTCGACGCACCTCTCAGCTTGCCGGTTTCCGGATGGATACCGCCGTGATGCTGCAATCCGATGGGGCCCTTGACATTGAGCCCGGGAAAGA
>CAYPZM010000258.1:0-7601 GCA_964414825.1 uncultured Cytophagia bacterium
GCGTCAACAACAACCACTTCAAAATCATGCGTGGCCAGTCTAATGCCCATGGAAGCAGTAAGCACGGTTTTTCCTACACCGCCTTTGCCTCCACCAATGGCAAACACGGTTTTGTGGCGTTCGCGCTCTTTTTCCTGATGAAATAATTTGCGCAGTTCGTCTACTTCATTGGCCTCAACCCATTCTTGTATGTCTTCATGATATACAAGATCGTCCTGCGAGAACTCGCCCTTGTTCACAAGATTACGAATCTCGTTGCTGTTAAAAGGGCCCATCTGCTGATCTTTAATTTTTACAAAAACTTCTGCCATTTTCTCCCCTGCCATGTGATGTTGGTTTTAGGTTGAAATGTCCTCATAAACGCAACGCTCAGCTCTCAAGCCTTTCGGACGTTTACCGCCTTGTCCCCTCTCATGTCACTTTTTATATCAAATTTGACACGCAGTCCCTCTTTCAGTTGCTGGGGATTGAGATTTACTGCCAAGTCACTGACATGCAAAAAAACATCCTCATCTTCATCTATCGTGATAAACCCAAATCCCTTCGATGAATCCCAATGTTTTATTATTCCGAAATGCATTAGATATATACCTCCATAGTATTGTTTTGCGAACAATTTTCTAAGGTTTTAAAAATACAGCACATGAAACGATGTTGCAGGAACAAATTTTAAAGCAGGAGCCGGAAAATGAATATAATTTACATAATATAACAATCGATCCGCGAAAGGATTTCCGGTTCTTATCTTTGTAAGATCATAATCCAGCGCAATAAACAACTCGATATCACCATAAACTTTTTGGGTGATACTGTACCCTAAAGCAATATTTAGAAACGACGGCCACCATTGTAGCAGATTCGAAAGCCAGGAATTTGGATGCGTGGTCAACCAGAATGTCATGCCCGCATAATCTTCAATCATATAATGCTGTGTATCGAGTTGCGAAGGAAAGTAACTCAGCTTTAAGGTAAATCGATTTGCAAAGGTACTTTTTGAGGCAATTATGGGCATAAATGCACCGGCTGAATTGGCGGCCAAATCACCGAGCGAAAAGCCCCACTGCTCAAATTGCGCATCAAACAGCTCAATTTCCAGATAAAACAGCCAACTGGCGACAGCGCCGATCCACATGGACTGTTGTTTAGAGAAACCGGTCCATTGCGCAACATCGGACAAAATAAGCGACAAACTACGGGTGCTGTAATAGTGCCCCAATTTATCCATATGAAACCACAAACTGTCGTGTGGCCCCAGGTCGTACCAGCCTTGGGTTTGTCGCCAACCGCGATAAAAATGAAACTGTGTTGTTGGATAATCCCACCAAATATTTTTGAAACTCTGATACGCCGCAGCATTCGAAAAGAGCAAAGCGCCGCTTGTCAAAATCAAACGATCGGTTCGTAACCCCGAACTCGGAAGTTGTATCTCAAACGTGCAATTCGGGATGGAGCTGCACTGCGGAATACGAGGCAACCTCAAACCCGAAAAGGTATTCAGTGTATCGCCATTCGAATCAAAAGTCGGTAGAAAGTATTGTGCAAATAAATTTGTGGTGTTGGTTGAATCACTATCCCCTAAACTCAAACCTGGGATGCAGCATAAAAACAGGATGGTTGCAGCGATCCGTGATGTCTTGACCAGGATGTTCACCATTCAACCCCGTTTTGAATGTGCATCTCAGAGGTGAGCACAAAATAGCCGCCGATGAAAGCAAATTTCACCGGCGGCGCTATTTATTCCTTATCAGATTCTTCGGAAGGCTGACTTTTTTCAGCTTCCGTGTCCAGCTTTTGTTCTTCAGGTTCTTCTTCATCCTCCTCGGTCTCTTCTTCCGCGTCCTTGCGCTCCAGTAGATTTTCTTCGTCTTTTACTTTTTTCAACACCATAAATGCCAGAGTGTTGCCAGCAGTGAATGCAGAAATGCCATAGCTTAGCACCCAGGCACCGACAAACAATAAACTTGCCGCATAAAAGTAAGATGAAATGACCACAGAGACAGCCAAATCTTGAACCGGGATTTTAATAAATTCGCGACTAAAAAAGACAAAGCCGGAATAATTTTGGTAAATATTTTTGACAATATTTTCAAGCAAGAGGGTCCAGGTTTGCACCATGGCTTGGCCATTATTGGCTAAATTAATATAATCGCTACCCATAAATGAGGCAAACATGGTGTTCATAATCATCACAGCTTCTTTGATAAAAAAAGCAAACACGCCCATTGCAAAAAATGCCAACACCAGGGTAATGGCTTCATAAAATAAAAATCGCCACGGTTGGCTCCAGGAGATGGAAAAGGATTGAAATATGGCCTCAAAGGCATCTTCATCGGTGGTGGCGATAATGCTGGGGACCAGGATAATGGCAACCAGGGTGACGATAGCAAAGAAAAACAAAATTAACGCACCCAGCAGCCACAGAATGGTCAACAGACTCACGCCCAGCTCGCCAACGAACGGAATTTTTCCCAGCAAGCCGATGATCAATGCGCCTAGAACCATGAGTCCCATCAACACAAAAAGGGACACGGGTGTGAGAACAATCGAGGCCAATTTGCGAAATGCAAACGCGTACGACTCTTTCCAGGTGTAAAAAGAATTGCCTTTTGATGTCATATAGATGGCGCGCGACACGGCGGTATTGGTAATCAGCATCGTGAAGAAAAGAAACAGACTACCGACACCGGCAAGCGCCCAGGCGTACCAGGGGAACGTATCGCCAATAGCAAACAGGCACGGCAACAGGCCAAACTGGGCCCACGCAACGGGCAACTGATATCCGGAAACCATTAAACTCAAGTAAGAGAAAACGAGATAAACCATAAAACCAACGGATAATCCGAGCACCTGGATCCACATTCGTTGCAAGCTAAAGGCGGCACGTGGCGCTCGAAACACATCCCGCCAATCAAATTTGAGCTTTAGCATCCCAATTTTCCTCCGAGTAAAGGTTAAAATTTAGCGAACTTAGAAAAATATAAAAAGATAATCAAGCTAATTATCGGAATTGTTTTCGGATTCTTCGGCAACCGGATCATAGGTAATCCGAACCAGGATAATTCTATTTTTCTCAACCGTCTCCATTGTCATCAAATAATCCTTGTATCGAATGGACTCGCCTTCGTCTGGCAAGGCTCCGGTTTGCTCGAGAATATAGCCTCCCAGCGTTTCGTATTCATCGGATTCCGGAATTTGAATATCGATCAACTCATCCAAGGCATCAATGTTCATTTTGGCATTTACAACATACGTATGTTCGTCAATTTTGCGATACAGAGAGGGCTCTTTATCGTACTCGTCTCGAATTTCGCCAACAATTTCTTCAATGATATCCTCAAGCGTCACAATGCCCGAGGTGCCGCCATATTCATCCACCACAACCGCCATGTGCTGACGCTCTTTTTGGAACAGTCGCAAAAGATCGTCGATCTTTTTGCTTTCCGGCACATAAATAGCCGGCCGCGTTAGTTGCAGGACATCCACATCCTGGGCGCCATTTGAGAGCAACGGCAACAAGTCTTTGGCGTTCAAAATCCCTTGCAGATTATCAATAGTTTCTTTAAAGACCGGAATGCGCGTATGGCCTTTGGTTTTTATGATTTCGATCAATTCGGATACCGGAATGTCATGCGCTACACAAATCACATCGGTTCGCGGAACCATAATTTCGCGCACGTTGGTGTCGCCAAATTCGAAAATAGAATGGAGCATTTGTTTTTCATCGGTTTCGAGGGAGCCTTGTTCTTCACCAATGTCCAAAAGAGTTTGAAACTCTTCCACATTCAACAGGCGCTCTTTTTCGTGCTCTTCAAAGCCAAAAATGACGGTTAGTAGTGAAATCACCTTGTCCAACAAAAAGCTGATTGGCAAAAATATAAAGTATAAAAAATATAGCAACAGCGAAACGGTTTTAGCGAAACGTTCCGGGCGCTTTACTGCAATCACTTTGGGGGTAATTTCGCTGAGCACCAAAATCAAAAAGGTCACAATGCCGATATTAATCGCCAATGCAGCCGTTTGGCTGAGACCGATTTGACTGGCAACTTGCATTACCATGAGCGCGGCCACGGATGCTGCCGTCACATTTACCAACGTGTTACCGATGAGAATGGTGATTAACAATCGGCGTGGATATTTTAGCAGTGACACCACTCTGCGGCTGGAAACTGAATTTTCTTCCCCAAGTTTTTGAGCCATTACCTTGTTGATTGAAAAAAAGGCGGTTTCGGAACCGGAGAAAAATGCGGATAATAATAATAAGACAAAAAAGATGAGAATTTGACTACTGTAAGGGTCAGATTCCAAACAACATCCCTCCACAATTAACCATATGTAATGGATGGAAATTATAAAGTTGCTTTAACATATTCAAGCGCTTTGTTTTCTAAAAGGGTCATTTTTTGTTTTTGCGATTCGCTCGCATCATCATACCCCAGAATGTGATAGGTGCCATGAGCCACCAGGCGCAGCAGCTCATCTTGCAAAGAGGCCTTGTATTCCTGCGCATTGTCGCGGGCCGTGTCCACGGAAATATAAACTTCACCTTCGGGCGTTTGGTTATTGTCGGTCATATTAAACGAAATCACGTCCGTAGGTGAGGGTATGCCAAAAAAACGTTCATTTAAATCTTGAATAAATACATCATCAACAAAAATAAAAGTTAAAAACCATGGCAGCGTCTGGCCTTCGCTCTCTAAAATCCATTTTGCCATATTGTAAATGCGCGCCGAGTCTACAGCATCACTGGCATAGATATTTTCAATGTCAAGCTGATAGTTCCGGTTTGGGCTCATGTTTTGGTTGTTCTGCCTTTTTGGGGTAATCAATTCGACCGTGAAAGCGACCGTTCAAAATCTTTTGAAAAGCGATCGATATTTTCGACAAATCCCTTAATGTTAATGGAGAATCATCCAGTTCTCCGCTTTTAAATCGTTCATCAATTATTTGTTCAATCAGGCCTTTAATACGACTTGGCGTCGGATCTTTTAGCGTCCGTGAAGCGGCTTCTACGGCGTCTGCTAGCATAACGATAGCGGTTTCGCGGGATTGCGGTCGCGGGCCCGGATAACGAAAATCGTTCTCGGACACAGCATCGCTATTTTGCTCCAAAGCTTTTTGATAAAAATAGGACATGAGCGACGTGCCGTGATGCTCGTAAATAAACGCTTCAATTTCTTTTGGTAATCCGTATTGCCGGGCAATTTCGACGCCACGACGCACATGATTCGACAAAATCAATGAGCTCATGCTAGGCGCCAGTTTTTCTTGGGGATTGCGGCCTCGAGTTTGGTTTTCGACAAAATATTCCGGTTTTTCCAATTTGCCGATATCATGATAATAGGCACCCACACGAGCCAACAAGGCATTGCCGCGCAGCGATTCGGTTGCCGACTCTGCCAAAAGTCCAACCAGATAACTGTGATGATACGTACCAGGAGCCTCCAAATGCAGTTGCCGCAATAGCGGATGATTAAAATCCGAGAGCTCAAGCAGCGTCATATCGGTGGTCATATCAAAGACTGATTCCAGGATAATCACCAACAGATAGGCCAAGCCTGGCGCCAGGAAACCATTCAGCACACCAACACCCCAATTTGCCAGGGTTTGAGAAAAATCGATATAGGATACCAGATCGTGAATAAGAATGGCCAGCAAAAATGCCACACTTACGGCCAAGCCAGACTGAATGATCCAGTTACGCGTTCGCACGCGGCGCACGGTTTGGATGGCAATAGCGCCAATAAACAGCATGGTAAAGGTGGTGCCGTATTCGTTGCCGCGCATGGCCCCAACCAGCATGCTGGCGGTAAGCGTTACGAACAGCCCAACTTTGGCGTCGAAGAAAATGGTGACAATGATGGAGATGGTGGCCATGGGAATGATATAGGGCGATAATGAAAAATAGTTGGAAATAAAGGTAAAGATGCCAATAAATAAGATATTCAAGCCAATGAGCAGTAATTTTTTGCGATCATTAAAAATGGCCGGCTGGTCTTTAAACAGATAGATGGCCAGGATCGCCAAAATGGCCAACACGAGGAAAAATTTGCCAATATTTGGAGTAAGCTGTGTCCACAGGCCACCAATTTCGCCGCGTTCGGCTTTGGCAATGGCGAGCGAATTGAGTTTTTCGATGTGCTGCTCGGTAAGCCGCTGGTGGCTGTCAATGATTCGCTCGCCGGCCAGCACTTGATCTTTTGCCAGGGGCACATTATTGATTCGATCTTGAATGCGCAGATTGGTTTCTTGTTCATCAAAAACAATATTGGGCATGAGAAAACGTTCGCCAACATTGTAGGCAATTTTGATCTGCCGCTCGTTCAGCCCTTCAACTTCACGCAGGTTTTCCAAAAGATGTGCTTTGGCTTCGGCCAAATCCTCATAAAACTGTAATTGTTCCTGCTCTTCCTTGCCGTTTTGGCGCACCATAATGCTGTTCGACTTTGTATTGAGGCTGGTTTTAAGTTGGTTGATAATTCCCGTGGCATAACGCTCGCGCACAATGGCCATCAAGCTTTCCGATAATTTTTCAATTGCGGAAACGCGCTGCGAGATTTCATTGGTTTTGCCCGTATTTTGAGTGGAGACAAAGCCGTTTAGGAGCAAATTGACATCTTCTTCGGAGAGGACAATACTTTTTTCATCAAACAACTCTTTGATATTTTCGCTGCTGGTAATTCGGCTCTTAAGCAGGACGCGCAGCCGATCCAAAAAACTTTGCATTTCTTCGAGTTGCTGATTGGCAATTGAGTCGTACTGTTCGAAAACTGGAATAACGCTTTGTCGGGCCTCTTTTTTGTCTTGCGCCAGCGCGTCTTCACTTTTGAGTACCGGAAAAGTAAAATCGGCAATAATCTCTTCGCCCACATACACTTGTCCTTCACGCAAATCGGCGAATTGAAATGATTTGCCTTGCGGAAACAATAGCGTGAGTATTAACGCAAGCGCCAAAATCAAACAAAGCTCTAGATAATAACGGCGAAAAAACGCCTTTTTTTGAGCCTCCGCCGCTGCGTTTGTCTTTTCGGACGTAGATTTTTTTCTAAATCGTCTTAGAATATTCACATCCCGTTCCCCTGTTGTGCTTTTTTATCTTGATTTGAGACTTGAGCTTCATCATACGACTCGTATGCTTTAATAATTTGCCGAACCAATCGATGTCGTACTACATCTTTATCAGACAGATAAACAAATCCAATGCCGTCGATATTTTGCAGAATTTGCTGGATTTGCACCAAGCCGGAAACCGTTTTCGGCGGCAGATCGATTTGTGTGATATCTCCTGTAATGATGGCGCGCGAATTGGGGCCCAGACGGGTTAAAAACATTTTCATTTGCGCCGAAGTGGTGTTTTGCGCTTCATCCAATATCACAAAACTGTTATTTAAGGTTCTGCCACGCATGTAGGCCAATGGTACGATTTCAATAATTTGCGCTTGAATTTGTTTTCTAAGCTTTTCCGGCGGTACCATGCTAAACAATGCATCATACAAAGGTCGAAGATAAGGATCGACTTTTTCCCGGAAATCGCCAGGCAGGAATCCCAAACTTTCGCCTGCTTCCACAGCCGGGCGGCAGAGAATAATACGCTCTACCTCCTT
>CAYPZM010000259.1:0-7594 GCA_964414825.1 uncultured Cytophagia bacterium
GCGGCGAGCTGCAGGAACCGCCGGCGTTGGATGGCCTTGAGCGCTTTGATGTGAGTATCGATGGGCAGAATGTAGTCGTTCGCATTCTCGAACAGCCTAAAACCACCCGGGTTCCAAAAATGGTTCGGGAAGAAGACGAAGATGATCGAACCTTTGTGATTGTAGGCGCCGGAGTTGCAGGAAATGCGGCGGCCCTGGCGTTACGGGAACAGGAATTTCGCGGTCGATTGGTTATGATAACCTTTGAAGAACACATACCTTATGACCGGCCCAATTTGAGCAAACTGTATCTTTCCGGCAAAGCGGGTCCCGATTGGTTGCCGCTGCGCTCCGAAGAATTTTATCGCATTCATGATATCGAGCTGATGCGCAATACGCGGATTGAGCGCGTGGACGTGAATAACAAAACCATTCACATCGAAAAAGGCGATAGCTTGAAATATAACAAGGTGCTGATTGCCACAGGCGGCGTGCCCAAAACCCTGGATGTTCCCGGCGCCAGCATGGAAAATATTTTCACGTTGCGCAGCTATGCGGATGCGGATAAGCTTATTGCCGCTTCGGAAAAGGCAAAACGCGTGGTTATTGTTGGCAGCGGATTTATTGGCACCGAAGCCGCATTTAGCTTGCGAGAGCGCGATCTGGATGTGACGGTGATTAGCCTGGAAAATGTCCCGTTTGAGAAGGCATTCGGGCAAGATATTGGCAATATGTTTAAAAGACTTCATGAGAAAAACGGCGTTACATTTTATATGGGTAGCGGGGTCAAAAAATTTCATGGCAACGGCAGCGTACAGTCCGTAGAAACGGACAATGGCGATCGCGTGGATGCCGATGTGGTGTTGCTGGCTCTGGGCGTCACGCCTGCTACGCAGTTTATACAAGGTCTCAATTTGGGCGATGATCAAAGCATTATTGTGGATGAACACTTTCAAGCCGCGCCCGATGTATTTGCTGCCGGAGACATTGCTCGATTCCCGGACTGGCGCAGCGAGGACGGCATCCGCATCGAACACTTTCGAACCGCCGAACAGCAAGGTCGAGTTGCAGCTCACAATATGGCCGGTCATAAAACCACTTACACGAGCACGCCATTTTTCTGGACGACCCAGGTCGGGCTGCACTTCCGTCTGGTTGGGCATGTTAGAGATTGGGATGAAATTATTGTGGAGGGTGACCTCGAATCACAAAAATTTCTGGCCTATTACGTTAAACATAATAAAATCTATGCTGTAGCCGGAAATAAAAGGGATAAGGAAATGGCAGCCATACAGGAGCTAATGCGTATCGATAAAATGCCTCCGGTGGATAAAATACGTAAACAGGTCGATTGGGTCGCCCAGCTAGCTGCGGCTTGACATGCCCGGTGTTGAGTATGATGCTGTGATTGTTGGCGCCGGCCCAAACGGGCTTGCTGCTGCTATTTTTCTTGCACAAGCAGGCCTGGACGTAAAAATTCTCGAAAAAAGTGACACTTTGGGAGGAGGCGCACGCTCTGCAGAGCTTACCTTGCCGGGATTTGTACACGATGTGTGCTCTGCAGTGCATCCCCTCTGCGTGGCTTCTCCTTGTTTTTCCTCATTACCCCTGGAAGAGTTTGGATTGCGCTGGATAAAACCGCCGCTTGCTATGGCGCATCCGTTTCAAGACGGCTCGGCAGCAATTTTGAGCACTTTGCTTGACCTTACCGCAGACTCGCTGGGAAAAGATGCTCATGCTTACAAAAGGCTTTTTCAGCCCTTTATGCAAAACTGGGAAAAACTCGCCCCCGCTATTCTTGGGCCATTGCGATTGCAAAAGCATATGCTGTCGTTGGTTCCGTTTGGCCTCAAGGCTTTGCGATCTGCCCAGGGCTTGTCTGCTGCTACATTTGCTCAAGCCCAGGCGCGAGCTTTTTTTGCCGGCCTTGCCGCACACTCTATGCTCCCTCTTTATAAAAGTCCATCTGCTGCCTTTGGCTTGATATTAGGATTATTAGGCCATGCAACCGGCTGGCCCATTCCGCTTGGCGGCGCACAAAGCATAACAGATGCGCTGGTTGCTTATTTCGAATCTTTAGGCGGCAGCATCGAGACTCAATTCGAGGTAAAAACGTTGCAGGATTTGCCCTCGTCTCATCTGGTTTTGCTTGATGTGACGCCCAAGCAGTTATTAGAGATTGCCAGATTTCAACTTCCCCAGCGCTATAAAAAGCAGCTAAATCACTTTCAATACGGTCCCGGCGTATTTAAAATGGATTGGGCGTTGAGTGAGCCCATTCCCTTTACAGCTAAAGAATGTGCACAAGCGGCAACAATCCACATTGGCGGCAGCGAGGACGAAATTGTCGAAAGTGAATCTGCGGTGTGGAACGATCGCTTTCCCGAAAAACCGTTTGTTTTGCTCGTACAACCCTCCCGTTTTGATCCAACTCGTGCCCCCGAAGCAAAACACACAGCGTGGGCCTATTGCCACGTTCCCAACGGCTCTAATTTCGATATGACCGAACGTATCGAGAATCAGATCGAAACATACGCGCCGGGATTCCAAGACTGTATTCTCGCTCGCCATACACTAAATGCCCTCGACATGCAGGCGTACAATCCCAATTATGTTGGAGGTGATATAAACGGTGGTGCCGCTCTAATAACCCAGTTATTTACGCGGCCCCTTTATGGCTTTTCACCTTATAAAACTCCCTTGAAAAACGTTTACATCTGCTCCTCCTCCACTCCGCCGGGCGGTGGCGTGCATGGAATGTGCGGTTATTTTGCAGCGCGTTCGGCATTACATACCTTGGATCGAAGCATATGACCCGATCCGTTCGAGGGTCCGGGGCAATTGCTCATGTGCGAATTAGCTCTTCGCTTAAGCTTTATGCCGCATGCGTTGCCAAAAAGTTCAGCACAATCTCGTTGTATGCTTTTACTCCTCCTAAGAGACAGTCTATATGTATTTCAAACGTTAACAAATAAAATCCTCCTGCTTCTCAAAGCAACCTGCTTCTGCAGTTTTGGCGAACCAGCGGATTTTCTTCTGGTCTCCAGTTTTTCAACAGGCACTCGGATTGATTAATTTCACAGCTTGCGATAAGCTGCTTCCCACGTGAGACTCAAGAACCGCCACGCAGCGAGCAATTTCTCCCGCCTAATCCCATCAGCTAGTGGAAGGGTTACCCGAACTTTATTGTTAATTCAAACAAATAGAAATGGCAATTGATAAACCTAAATAACTTGTAAGGAGAACGATCATGTATATTAACATTGCTTTGCAACCACTACTGGCCCTTATTGCGGGTATCCTTATTTTAATTTGGCCTCGCTTACTAAATTTTGTTGTCGCCCTTTATTTGATATTGGTCGGTATTTTGGGACTGTTTCCAGGATTAACCAGCTAGCAGGATACGTTGCCAGCAAACGTTTTTAAAAATTGGAAATCGTAAGAATAAGGCAATGCGTTGTGAAATGGGATCTTGTGATTAATTTTTCACTCGCCATGTTTGCCATTTTGAATCCGCTTGGCAAGATCTCGATTTGGGAGGAATGGACGGGCGACAAATCGTCGAGGGTTCGCAATCGAATCGCGCTTTTGGTTACCGCAAATGCTGCGCTAGTGCTCATCACGTTTTTATTTGGCGGCAAATTTAATTTGAATGTGTTTAAAAGCGATTTGGCGTCGTTTCAAATCGCCGGTGGCATTTTCCTCCTGCTCACCGATATTTCTATGGTGAATGGAAAAGCGATCAAGCTTGAACATCGGGATGAAATCGGGGGATACATCATTCCAAGTCGCAAAAAAACGGTTTCGACGTGTCGCCATGCCGCTAATGGTCCCCATATTGGCGGGGCCCGGCTCCATCACCGCGATCACGATATACAGTTTTCGAGCCAAGGAGCTTTTGGATTATCTTGGCTTACGGCTGTACTATTGGCAATTATGGTCATCATCTTTCTTGTCTTTTATATCTCACCCAAATTTGAACATAAAGTGGACAGGCTCGTGTTCACAGTAGCAATACGAATGTTTGGACTCATTTTAGCCGCCATTGCCGTGCAGTTTATGGTAGAGGGTCTGGCATAGGTATTTCCGAATTGGTTGAACGGCCAATCGGTTATCAACGATTCCGTTCGCTCAAACAATTGACAGGTTTTCGTAGCGCTAACGCATCATGGACGTTGCAACAGGGGTTGCGGCAACTCCACCCAACCCGCCGGGCGTTGATTCTCTCCCGGCTTGCCGAGATCGCCCAAATCGCGCCGCGCCACTTTGGCCAACTCATTCAGCCGGTTTACAATATCGGGGTGCCTATCGGCAACATTCGTCGTTTCCCCAATATCCGATTCAAGGTCATAAAGCTGCAGCTCTTGCGGGCCCAAACTGGGTCCCCAGTTGCGTATTTTTTCGTTTAACGGCACATACAGCTTCCATTTTCCGGAGCGCACAGCTTGCAGTTGATCCATCTGATAAAAATAAAAGGTGTCACGTGGCGAATTCGTAGCTTTGTCCGTTAAAACGGATGAAATGTCAACGCCATCGAGTTTTCGATCTAAAGGGAGTTCAGCACCGGCAAGATGAGCCAATGTCGGCATTATATCGAGTGTTGAAGTTAAAGCGTCGGATTCGAATCCGTTCGGAATATGATCGGGCCATTGCGCCACAGCACAGACACGCTGGCCGCCCTCCCATGTGCTGCCTTTCCAGCCGCGCAAGGGGCCATTGCTACCTCCCCAGCGCTGGGCAGCGCCGTTGTCCGAAGTGAAGAGCACAAGCGTGTTCTCTTTGAGATCCAACTCTTCAAGCGTTTGCAAAATTTGACCCACAGACCAATCGATTTCCTCAACCGAATCGCCATAGCCGCCATTGGCGGACCTGCCAGCAAAATCCTCACTGGCATACACCGGATTATGCGGCATGGTGTGTGGCATATACAGAAAAAACGGTTGATCGCGATGCTCTTTAATAAACTCGACTGCTTTTTGTGTATACCGGCGGGTTATGGTAGTTTGCTCAACCGGAGCTTCGATCACGGTTTCATCTTGTAACAGCGGAAGCGGCGGTCGAGAATTGTTTTCATTACTCCCCATATCGTTGCTATAGGGAATGCCGTAATACATATCAAAACCTTGTCGCGTGGGCAAAAACTCGGCTTGATCTCCAAGGTGCCATTTTCCAATACAGGCGTTCGCATAGCCGACTTTTTTGAGCACTTCGGCAATGGTGACTTCGTTTGGATTGAGGCCTTTTTTGCCTTTGGGGAACAGCACACACAAATCATTATGATCCTGATGCATATTGACACGTTGCGCATAACATCCGGTCAGCAAACTGGAGCGCGACGGCGTACACACGCTACTGGTGACGTAAAAGCTGGTGAGTTTGATACCCTGTTGCGCCATGGCATCAATATTTGGCGTGCGATGTACCGTAGAGCCAAAACATCCGATATCTCCGTATCCCAGATCATCACAAAATATAATGATAATGTTGGGAGCTGTTGGCTTTTTAGAACAACTTGCAAAGATCAATAAGCAGCAAAAAAGGAAAAGAACCAGGCGCATAATCAATCCTGTAAAATGGGGAGTTTATTTTAGTCTCTATTGGATAAAACGCAAAATAAACCCGGACACCGGCGAACACACCTAGGGGGGGTCAGTGCATTCATGGGGAACGGTGCCCGGGAAATTTGTAAGAACAGAAAACGCAGGATTGTTGTCACCAATTTGCAGGTATAGGAATAGTATTAACAATTTCAAAAGAGCAAAAAATCCTGCAAATCAAAAATTAAATTCGGATAGAACAGTGTATTGATAATTTTGCTTTAGATCAAGTTATTTTATCGTAATAGATGGTCATTTATAAGATGAAATAAATTATAGGCATCCTCTACGTTTGCCTATTTGCCGGCTATATTGAAAGTTTCGAGTCCCCGGGCAGCCCCGTTGCCACCGGATTATCAATATCGGCACTCCACTCAAACCAGCCGCCATCGTAAACCGAAATCTTTTCCCAGCCCATGAGCCAGGCCGCAAAAAACGCCTCGCTGGCGCGCCAGCCGGTGCCGCAATAAAAGGCAATGTGCTTGTCCTTGGTAATTCCATTTTGGCGCCAGGTTTCCTCGATCTCGTGATAGTTGCGCATGGTATTATCGAGGTTACGATAATTTTCCATATGATACGCATCGGTACCGCAATTTCCAAAAATGGCACCAGGAATACGGCCTTTGGGCCTAACATAATGGTAACCGCTGAAATTGCCGATAAACTCTTCCCAGCTTCTCACACTAACCAGCTCGGATTGCGGATCACTTAGCATAAATTTTGCTTGTTCCATATCGACAATGTATTCGGGGTGCGCGGGTATGTCCAAGCCAAAATCCGAAATCGGTGTGGGTTCGGTTTCTTCGCTGGTAACTTTATAGCCCGCCGCAAGCCAGGAATCCAAACCGCCATCCAACACACGCACATCTTTGACACCAGCATACAACAACAGCAGTGCCGCACGTTTGGCCGCAATTTGCCCGGCTTGTTTGCCCGGATGCTCCTGCGACATATCCGGATGCGCGCAGCGGCCGTATAAAATCACCGTTGTATCGTGCGTAATGCCAAGCTGTTGCATCGCTTCATTCAGTTCTTCGGGCGAACGCCGATTCCAGTATTCTTCTTCTTCAAGCTCAAGCGTATCAAGCCAAATAGCTCGGGCAATATGGCCCTGGTTATAATCGCCCCAATTGTCAAAATTGACGTGTGCCAGCACATAGCGATCGTTCTCAAAGGTGTCGGGTTTGCCGCCATTGAGTAGCTCGGCCAGCCAATCGGGATGCACAAGGCGTCGATAGCGTGGCAGCTTGTCCATGGGTTTAGAAGCATCCGCAGCCCAGGCTAGCATGCCTTCGGAATCTATAAAAAGATTGTCAAAGCCCAACCGGTCCAGATAATTTGCAACTGCTCGCGCCTCAGTTGGATCGTATGCTGTGACGATGACTTGTTTTTCAGGAATTACAGCTTTCTCCGTCAACAGCTCTAATATCTGATCTTTTTGCAAATCGGCAAACCATGTTCCGGGAAACGAAACCGCATTGGGTATATGTCCGCCGCGCGGTTCATTTTTTAAATGCCAGCCGTTAAATGCTGCCGAAGGACGCACATCCACAATAATTGAATCCGGTTTTTGCAGAAAATCTTGCATTTGAGCGTTGGAGATTTGTTTTTGCATAATCCAGTTCCTTTTGTTTTGCTTGAATCTTTTTGGGTACTTGAGTTGGCAAGTGATTCGCGGTCTCGTGTAGTAACAATAATCTGATTGAAGGATATTCTATAAAAAAACGGGAGTTTTGTTGGCAAAATAGCCAACAATAGAGGTCCCCCCTGCATGTCAAGTGCAGCTAAAATTATGCAGGACAAATTGGGCCTGGACCAGCGCCAAGAATATCGCTATTATAAAATTCGGTGGCCAACTTTAGTTTTTTTATGATTGGATGCGTCATCCGCATCAAATCTGCTTTATCACCGGACTCGAATGCGTGGGTTGCAAAACATGTTGAATGGAATGTTTCACAAATAAAATGGAGAGAATCAACAAACCAATGGAGAACAGACTCAATATATAACTCGCGTCC
>CAYPZM010000260.1:0-7553 GCA_964414825.1 uncultured Cytophagia bacterium
ACCCAAATGTAATGCTCCAGAGGGTTGAATTCCCGACAACACTCTCACTGAACGGTCTCCTTTTTGTGTTTGAAATTTCACGTAATGTACGAAAAAATATAAAAAAACAGGACATAAAAATTGCCCTTGTGCGTTTGCTTGCAAGTTGAAAACATTGCTTTTTGAATATCAATTCTGTAAGTTCAGCCGCCTGAAATTTTGAAACGGAGGAGCTTTATTGTATGAACAGTCAGGATTACATTCGCATAGAAGATGAATTCGGAGCACATAATTATCATCCGCTGGATGTGGTGATCGAGCGTGGCAAAGGCATTTGGGTGTACGATGTGGAAGGGAATCGGTATCTTGATTTTTTGAGCGCCTATTCCGCGGTCAATCAGGGCCATTGCCATCCGCGCCTGGTGGCCGCGATGCAGAAACAGTGTAAAATTGTGACATTAACCTCGCGCGCGTTTCGCAATGAAGAATTACCCTTGTTGCTGAAAGAGTTGTGCGAGTTAACCGGCTTTGACCGCGCTCTGCCTATGAACAGCGGCGCCGAAGCAGTGGAAACGGCGATCAAAGCGGTGCGCAAATGGGGATATACGAAAAAAGGTGTGGCAAAAGATAAAGCCGAAATTATTGTGGCGACAAATAATTTTCATGGTCGCACCACAACAATTGTCGGCTTTTCAACTGAAGATTTTTACAAACAATACTTTGGACCGTTTTCCCCGGGCTTTGTGACCGTACCGTTCGGCGATGCAGAGGCGCTACGTGCAGCGATTACTGAAAATACGGTTGCCGTACTCATCGAGCCGATCCAGGGTGAAGGCGGCATTATCATCCCGCCACAAGGATACTTGGAAGCGGTTCAGCGGACTTGCTGCGAAAACAATGTGTTATTTATTCTGGACGAAATTCAGTCCGGTTTGGGACGCTGCGGAAAGCTGTTTGCCTACATGTATGAAGACGTGAAACCCGACGGGGTCATCATCGGCAAAGCGTTAAGCGGCGGTTTTTATCCGGTGTCGGCGTTTTTGGCACGTGATGAAGTGATGAGCATGTTTCAGCCCGGTGAGCATGGCAGCACGTTTGGCGGCAATCCACTAGGTTGTGCCGTGGCTCGCGAGTCGTTGCGCATTTTGGTGGATGAAAAGCTGGACGAACGTGCCTTCGAATTGGGCGTGTATTTCCGGCAATTGCTAAATTCGTTGGACAATACATACATTAAAGAGGTGCGCGGCAAAGGGCTATTGATTGGCGTAGAGTTGCACGATTCTGCCGGCGGCGCCCGCCGTTTTTGTGAGACCCTGCAAAATGAGGGCCTGCTGTGCAAGGAAACCCACGAAACCGTGATTCGTTTTGCGCCGCCATTAGTGATTGAAAAAGAGGATTTGGATTGGGCATTTGAGCGCATCAAGCATGTGATGGAAACGATCTAAATGTAAGGACTCGATGCATCGTGTCCCATTGCCCGTCCGGGATGAATATCCCGGACGATCTTTTGTTTTTCAGCAGAAATTTTTTATGGAAAGGGTGCCGCGAATCAAACGTTCTTTATCTTTGCGGGAAAGTGATTTAATTCGGTGCTCTATTCGCAACGCTTCGCCTTTTTCACCAACTGCCACTGAATAAACCAGTTGCAACGGTGCTTTGCCGCGCAGATATTTGGAACAGCGGCTGCCTTGTTTTTCATGCTCCAGAAATCGGCGTTGCACATCGCTGCTGACGCCTGTGTACAAAGAATTGTCGTTGCACTTTACAATATACAGAAACCACGTTTTCATTTTCGATGACGATAGGCTGCAAATTGTCCGAGAATAACAAGCGCTCCCAATGCGCCCACGGAATTGGGAATTAAAATATACCAATCCAATTTTAGTGCCGAGTACACCACCCAGCTTGTAAAGGTGCCGAATAGCATAATGGTCATAAACAAAGACAAGCCTTCCGTGGATTTTTTTGCCCAATTTTTGCGGATTTGCACGGGCAGTCCAAAGGCAGTATAGGTTAATGTAACCACCGAGGCAATCCAGCCGACCAGGTCGATCATTTGCATTTATTATTCCCTTTTGCTTCAAAACTCACGAATTTTCAAATTGCGAAATTCTGCGCGCGGACCTTCATCCTGCAGCAAAATATGCCCTTTGGGAAACTCGCCCCAGCCTTTAATGTTGTGATATTTGCTGTTTGCCACACGTTGACGATAATCGTCACTTCCCTTTTCAATCTCTACAACTTTATGTCCATTAAGCCAATGCTCGAGGTGGTTGCCGCGCACCACAATACGTCCGGAATTCCACTCGCCAAGCGGCCGAACAGGTTTGTCCTCCGGGGCGCGGACGAGATCGTAAAGCGAGCCACAAGTGCGATTGTAATCCGGGCGATCGTACGGCCAACGCTCGTCGTCCAAAATGGCGTATTCCAGTCCCAAACCATGCCCCGGACCGGCTTTTAGCCGCTCATCAATAAAATATTTAACGCCGCTATTGGCGCCGGCTTTAATTTTGAACTCGAATATCAGCTCAAAACTGCCGTACTTTTTCTCAGTAATAATGGCGCCGCCGCGCAGCGAGTCCGGCAAATCTGTGCCCAAACAGACCAGCGCATCATTTTCAATGACCCAACCGCTTTTCGGAAAATCTTGCTCATAAATAGCGCGCCAGCCGTCAAAGGATTGCCCGTCCCATAAAAGCAACCAACCGTTTTCGATTTCTTCCGGAGACAATGTATTGGGTCTAGTGGCAAGAGTATTGTCGTTCTGACAATGAGACAAACACGCTATGGTCAGCACAGCCAAAAGCAATAAACGAATATGACTAGTCCGGTTCATTCGCCACCTCCAATAAGGTGAAAAATTCAAATCAAGAATAAAGATGCTTTACGCCAGGGTGCCAAGGATTTGTTTCTTTTTACGTTGCGATTTTGCATCTTCGGAACAGTAGAATTAATGTAGCCAATTTGTTTACAATGCCCAAATAAAAAAAAGCCCCTAAAAAAGGGGCTCGAAGATTCAAATTATTTAAAAAGATTACAACTGACCTTTTAGTCCGGCTGTAAAGGTACGTGGCGGCAAGAGGTTGCTTTCCATAGGCGCATAGTTGTATTGCAACAGATTATTAACACCCAGAAAAAAAGAAGTCGAACCAAAATCATATGAGGTGCGAACGTCAACAAACTTCATGGGAACACGGTCGTTTATGGGATAGATTTTAACTTGATCAATTACACTGTTGTACCGGTAATCGGCCTGCACCTGGAGGTTGCTGATTTTGAGCGACGCCTTGGCCGTAATCAACGTTTTCGGCCGATAAGTAAGCGGCTCGTTATATTTCGAATTTTCGTGATCCATAAATGTACCCGACAATGTCAATCCCGGTGTGATATCCGTACCCAAAATCCGCGCCGGATAACTCCAGTTCGTAGTCGCTTCAATACCTTGAATATAGGCATCGGCAATGTTGCGGAACTGGATTTGTCCGCGAATCAGATCGAGATGCGCTTCGATGAGATTCTCATAGACATTGCGGAACACTGAAATATCAAAATTCCAATTTTCGGTAATGTACTGTCGCCAGCCGAGATCGTAGGCCCACGAGGTTTCCGCTTGCAGATCGGGATTCGCCTTGATTTTAAAGTTCATGATCGTCAGTTCAAGAAAACGTTCGATGATGGTGGCCGCTCGAAAACCGCTTCCTGCCGAAGCACGAAAACTGGTGGATTTCCAGGGCTGCCAATTCAAACCCATTCGTGGACTCCACAAGTCCTCAATTTCTCCACCGTGCAGTTGGTATCGATCGTACCGCAAGCCTGTTGTAAGCCGCAGATTTTTGCGGATTTTCCATTCGTCCTGAATATAAGGGCCGATAAACGAGCCTTTGTGATCGCCAAAAAACTTGGTGCTGCCGGCATCGAGCTGGTACTGCGTGCCAAACGTAACGATGTGCGATGAATGCGGAATCCAGTCGGCTTGCGCCTCAACACCCTGGCCAATGGCGGGATTAAAATCCGCACTACTGCCGAACTGATTGCCCATCAACGTACGAATAAAAGAACCACGAATATTAATGCCAAATGTAGAGGAAAACGGCACCGCCAATTTCATATAAGCGTTAAGCTGATTGGTTTGTGCATAATTTTCCAAATTGGATTCGTCGACCTCGTATGGATCATTTTGGCTTTTCCACTGCACAAAAAAGCCCTTGTCGATAAAGCTGTAAGCGGCATAGCCGGTCCACTTTATACCGCTGCCCCACTGGTAATCAAATTTGCTGGTGAGATTGTACTTGCGCGAATCACCCAATTGATGATAACCCGTGGTTTCGTATCGCCCGCCGGAAACACGCATACCAAACTGGCCAAATTGTTTGCTGTAGCTCACATCTTCGCGATTGTACCACAGTCGGCTGTGGTCGGTCCATTTCCATTCGTCGAAATAGGGCTCGTCGTATTTTCCGGCGGAAAACGAATACATGAGCTGGCCTTCCTCGGACGGATCTTTGGTCATGATATTGACCACACCGCCAAGCGCGGAAGCGCCCCACAGTGTGGAGCCGGCGCCTTTTAGGACTTCAATCTGTTCAATGTCGAGCGGCGGCAGCATATCCCAATTAAACTGTCCGGTATCGCTGGCGTAGACAGGCACCCCATCCAGCAGCAAAAGCACTTTATTTCCGGCACCAAACGTGTAGCCCGTCGAGCCGCGAATGTTAATCTGGTCGCCAATAAAATTGATGCCAGGCGCCGTTTCCAGCGCTTCCTTGATATCGATTGCATTGCGGCGCTCAATATCGCGCGCCGTAACCACGGAAATCGATACATTGGCTTCATCCAAACGCTGTTTCGATTTTCCGGCCACAACCACGATCGGGTCAAGTTCGATATAGGTTTCTGTCAATTCAAAATTGACCTTGATATCGCGATTCACTTGCACGCGGATATCCGACTGCACTTGATTCTTATAACCAATCATGGAAGCGCGCAGCGTATAATTTTCCGGCGGCAGTTTGGTGATGATATAATTCCCATCGGTGTCCGTGCTGGAGCCATATAAACTGCCTTCTACCACCACATTAACGCCGGGCAAAGGCTCATTGGTTTGCGCATCTATAATGCGGCCGGATATGGTTCCGGTGGACGCCGCAAAAGTTGCAGTGGTTAGCAATCCAATAAATATGAGAAAAAAACGAGAACGTGTTTGCATGCTGGTATCCTATGTCACTTCTGTAGGCTTGAATTATTCAAAACCGACCAATCCACATGAATGTCAACACCGGTAAGCACATCGCCGGCTTTGGGACGCAGGGTTCCTGGTTTTGTTGGATCATCCGGATTCAGATAAGCAGCCACTGGCTGAAAGTCATTAAGACCACCGCGATCCGGCAGCCAATAGACGCCAACATAATTGACGCTGCCGCTGCGCACCGGCAGGCGATAGTGGTAAGGGTTTTCACCTTTTTCGATACTAAAATCGATGGACTTGAGCTGCACCAAATAATCAATGGGCTCCAGCGGCTCGGATTTGAAAGCTGCTACCGCCACAATTTGCGTATCGTCCGGCCAGGCACCATCAAAATAGATTGTGCCTTCAATCGCAGCATCGCGAGATACTTTGTTCCAGTTGGCAATGAGTTCGATGTTCTGCACCGGTTTTTCCGGAGTTATATCAAAACCTAGGGGTTTCAAACCTGACCTAAAATCGATTGGAATCGCCAACACATCGGCCAGATTGCTTTCGGTTTCGGTACTGTACCACCATAGCGCCAGGCCATCGTAATGCCCGTACGGCAGCACAATTTGGTGATGTACCGTATCCTGATCGATAGGCAAACTATTGGGGCTATGATAGACCTCGTTGATGGCGTGCGGCGGAAACTGCGGCGTTACCATCAAATATATGCCTTGCGTGTTTGCGGGTGGTTCATTACGAAAATAGACGGTCAAATTGAGTTGTCCGGGTAACGGCTCCAGTCCATGATCGGCTTCGCACGCCACAAACAGCAGTACGGCACCGACAAGGACGAGCACAACCACAAAAAATCGGAAAAAGATTCGAGCAGATGTCATAACTCGGTATCCATGGTTTCTGTTAAAAAACGATTGGTAAAAGTTAAGCCATATTCTGCAGATTTCAGAGTCTATTAATAGCGTCTCTGCAGCCTACAAAGCTTTTATAAAAAAGGGGCGACATTCACCGCCCCTTGAAACAATATTTGTTTTAACCTTATTTTACAAGCAAAAGTTTCCGGGTACTCGTAAAACTGCCGCTGGTCAATTGATAAAAATAAATGCCAGAGGCCACAAGCTGGTTGGAATCATCACGACCGTTCCATGAAATTTGATGACTACCGGCGGGCATCGTATTATCCACCAACGTCTTTACGGTGCGACCATTCATATCCAGAATATTCAGCGTAATTCGCTCGGCGCTGGGCAGCCGGAACACGATTTTGGTCGAGTTGTTAAACGGGTTGGGATAATTTTGCAGCAGCTCAAATTCATTTGGCTGTTGTGAACTCTTTTCATCCACACCAACGGTCAAGCTACGAACTCGGACCGGATTTTCCACATTATAAGCCAGTTTTTCACCAAAGGCCTGATCTTTATTCTTTTCAACAAAATAAGCGGTAAAGCCCAAATCCAGGCTTTGGCTGTTGGTGATTTTTATCCCTTGATCGCCGTAAGACGCCCCATCGCCAGTATCGCCTTCCGGGATAAAGCTGTCGTCGTCCTGACCACCTTCGCTGTTATCATGATAATAAAGCTCCGCCTTTTGATAGGTGGTGTCATTTATAGTCAGGTGCGCAAACATGGTTCCCTGGTCACCCGATATCATAGTCCATTGGCGGATGATTCCATCGGTATTCAAGGTTCTATCAACGCCGGGATCTAGGTTTCCATCCACAAGAATGCCATTGTTATTCGGGTTGTAAAATTTCATACCTGCGGCATTTTCATTAAAGTCCCAGGATTGGCGCACGAGATCGAACTGGATGAGGATGTCGTCGGGATCTTCAAACATGTCGCGAAGCTGCTCGGGATCCAAACTGGCGCCGCCTTCCAATACGCCGGAATAGGGATAAAATTTTGTGGTGACAAAAAATGACACGCCCAAAACCGAGAACAAAAGTTCTTCGGTGCGCAATGTCTGATGCACCTCACGAACCAGACGCACCACCGGTTTTTCGGTCACGGATAGATAATCTTCCGGCGGAAATACGTGGAAATTATCGCGATCGTTCAAAGCTGGCAACTCGTTCAAGCCTGGCGTGATAGCGATCAACCCAAGATCGATAATACCAACGAGGCGAATTTTTTGAGTATCAAAAATATCCACACCGGTACCCAAAGGCGATTTAATTGAGATATCTTCAATAAGGCCATTAGGCCGATCCATACGCAAGCTGTAATGGGCATTGCTGACCACATCATTTTCCACATCGTAGGCAAAGTTGTAGGGAGTCGGCACGGTCAAGTTGTCTTTGGAATGCACCAGGTAGCCAACAGCGTATTGGGAGGGATCATTGGGGGCCGAAACGGCAATAGTCTTTTTCAAATCATTTTCAACATTC
>CAYPZM010000261.1:0-7512 GCA_964414825.1 uncultured Cytophagia bacterium
TTCGAGGGACTCGCCTTGCCAGCGATATAACAGTCGCCCCACCGCCGTGCCGCGGATGCACGCCCACAACTGCCAGGTGCCATTTTCGGCTTGAATAAGGCCGTGATCGACCACATCCTGCCGGGACAAATCCGGGCCATTCAGCTCGCCCAAATCCGGCGTTTCACAAATGCGCCACCAGTCGCTGGCAATAACAGGAACCCGCGGAACCGGCTCTGCGCTAAAGAGCGGAGAAAACATCAACGAGCATAAAACAATCAGTATAATACATTTCATATGGATTCATCCTCTTATCACTTTGTCAGCCACTGATTTTTATAGACATATTAAAAGTTCGTCCAGGGATTCTATCCATGGATGCAAGATGGCTTGGGCTTCCAGCCCATGTGTAGGATTGGAAGCCCCGGATTATTTCCAGTTTGGGCTGGATATCCCTGGCGATCGTGAATTCAACCGATTTCTCTGCGCCTCAAGATCATTGCGTGAGTTTTTATTCCTCCAACTCTACAAACTCGCCCACAAATTTTGTATAGGCCCATAAAATGCCAATGCCGACAATCGTATGGACCGCCATGGTAAACCACACCCACCCGGGACTGCCGAGGCCATCAAAATAGCCATAGAGCGACGTGTAGGTCACCCCGGAAAGCGTGCCGCCGAGACCGATGGCCAAAAAGTTGGTGCCCATATAGAGGCCGGCTTTTTCCTTGGGGGCAATCCAGGTGATGTATTCTTGAATACGCGGCGAGCAGATCATTTCGCCGATTGCGAATAACAGAATCCCCAAAAACACCCACGCCGAAGCGCCGATCTTTGCATAGCCCAAAAAGAAAAAGCCCAGCGCAGAAATCACCAATCCAAGCGTAAACGCCGGCATGGCTTTGAACTTTTCCGCAACGCGCGAGACAAAAATCTGGAAAATCATAATTACAAAACCGGTGTGCGCAATAGTTTCTCCCAGCAGTACGCGGGTACCGTTTTCCTCTTGTGAGAGAAAATTCGCCACGCCCGTTCCCAAGATGCTTTTGATGTCCAAATACAATTGCGCTGTATTGAGATTCGTGTCCACATAAATAGCGAGCAAGTTAAAAAATGACCAAAACGGCAGCCAAAACACAATGCCGAGGAGAACCAAAAAGACAGTAAATTTAACATCCGCGAGCGCCACACCCATATCGACAAATTTCTGTTTCAAGGTAGTGCCCTGCAACTCGCGCTCCGGTTCCTTGTAGAATAAAATTGTGATCAGCAGCATCACCACAATGCCGATGGCGGCTGCGAGAAACGCATAATTCCACGAAATGGCGCGCAAACGTCCCGCCACAATCGGCCCGAACGAAGCACCGACATTGACCATGGCGTAAAAAATCCCAAATCCCAGGGTTTTGTTGGTTTTGTCAGTGGTCACGCGCACAGTTCCGGAGATCAACGGTTTGAAAATTCCGGCGGCCAGTCCGATGCTCAACATGGTGAGGGCAATGCCGGAGAACGATTTCGTCAAAATAAGCAACAGGATGGAAGGCAGATACGCCAAGTAAGACACAATGAGCACTTTTTTAAATCCAAAGCGGTCGGCAAAGGTGCCGGAGAACAGTGGAATGACATAAGAGAACAGCAGAAAAATACTCTGCACCACACCAAGCTGCGCGCGGGTGTAGCCGAGCGTGGTCATGTAAATGCCGAATCCCATGTAAATGCCGTAATAGGCAAAGCGTTCCAACACCTCGATGCTGTTGGCGACCCAAAAGACCGGCGGAAACGGTGTACGTTTTTGCATGGCAACCTCGTAAAAAGTTTTAGCGGAATGTACGGCCTGGGCGGGAAAATGTCAAGAAAAGGTGCAGCAAAACTCAACAGGATGAGAGTAGTATTCCCATCCTGTTGAAAGGTTACAATGATTTGACGGGATTTGAATTGATCCAGTCGGCAATCCCCCTAGCCAAATTCCATCTGCAGGATGTTTTGACATTTGATTTTTTGCAGGCAGACCGCAAAAAATCAAAAGCATAACAACGAACAGATTCATAAGAAACAGAAAGATTTTTTTCATGTGCTTTCTCCAAGTGGGTGTGTGAAGGTGAGTTGAAAAAAATGTATCATATACGGGTGGCGACACATACGGTAACAGTCGGGATGGCAATACAATAAATATATCTAAAAGGCAGTGGCGTAATTGTGCAAATCATACAATCTCTATTTTACATTCGCGCACCAAATCCTTATATTAAACTTTTGTTGGATTGTCGACCACAATCACAGGCATATTTGACGTGCCCGACAACAACATCATCATCTACAACACTGGCGATGGCAAAGTCAGCGTAAAGCTCTACGCCCGCGACGGCTCGGTCTGGATGAACCAGATGAGCGAACTTTTTGACCCCTCGGTCCCGAATATCAGTATGCACACCTCTAACATATTGAAAGAGGGTGAGTTACGCAAAAATACAGTTGTTAAGGATTACTTGACAACTGCGGCCTGGCTGATTTTATTGGATCGAGCGTGCGGATAGAGGCGCATTACGTTTGCTAATGTTTGGGTGACCCTTCCTACTGCTTTGCGAAGGCACTTTGCTTGAATATTATGAAAGGCAAAAAGTATGCTTTACAAAAACCGGAAATGGATGCACCTGCTTCTGTTTTCCCTGTTGCTATCCGCTGCATCCATAGCGGCGCCGCTGAAACCGCGTCTTGTCGTATTAACCGACATTTCCACCTGGGAACCCGATGACCACGAATCCTTGATCCGGCTCCTTGTCCACGCGGATCTGTATGAAATTGAAGGCCTGGTCTACACCACGGGCTGGAGTATCGATGATGCGGAAAAACACAAAGGCTTTATGGACATTATTTATGGCGTCATCGATGCCTATGAAAAAGATCTGCCGAACTTGCTGAAACGCTCCGATCAGAGCGGTCATGTACAAGACGATGGCAAACAGGAAATCGGATACTGGCCGAGTCCGGACTATTTAAGAAAACGCACCGTGATGGGAAGCGCGAAGAGAGGCATGAAATTTATTGGCGCCGGCAACAACTCCGCCGGCAGCAATCTGATCATTGATTTGGCCGATGAAGATGATGATCGGCCGCTGTGGGTGACCATCTGGGGCGGCGGCAACACGCTCGCCCAGGCCATCTGGCAGGTGCAGCACACGCGCAGCGAAGAAGAATTAGAAACCTTCCTGCATAAAATCCGCGCTTATGCGATAACGGATCAGGACCGTCATTATAACGGCTCTGAAGGATATGAGGTCAGCTCTCATCAATGGATACGCCGGGAATTTGCCGATGATCTGTTGTTTATCTGGGATGAATGCGCCTGGAAATTTCAAAACGGCACTGGACGAAAAAACTGGTCGCAGTATGAAACGCATGTTCAGAACCATGGACACCTGGGCACGCAATACCCAAAATACAAATATGGTGTTGAAGGCGATACGCCCGCTTTTCTGCACATCATGCCCAACGGCCTGAATAATCCCGACGATCCCACCCAATGCAGTTGGGGCGGATATTCGGAATGGGGATTGGGCGCCGACAGCCTGACCTATGCGTTTACAAATCATGCGGGCGAGGCAAATAGCATTTGCAATCAATATGAAAATCATTTTTATCCGGCAACCTTTAACAATTTTGCCGCCCGCATGGACTGGGCAGAAAACGGCGCTGGAAACCGCAATCCGGTTGTTATCATCGATGAGAACAAAGGCATGACAATCCTGACAAAAACGCCGCGGCCGGGCGCAGCGGTTACCCTCGATGCATCAGGCACTTATGATCCGGACAATAATGACTTGAATTTCAATTGGTGGGTGCAGCCGGAGGCCGGAACCTATTCTAAAACCATTACCATTTCAAACAGCGAATCGAGTGTGGCAACCGTAAATGTACCTTCTGACTCGGAGGGCAAGACTTTTCATGTGATATGTGAGGTGACGGATAACGGAATACATAATCTCTCTAGCTATCGCAGAATCATCTTTGAACCACTTGATCCGGCAACCATGGGTAACAATTCCACCAAACGGCGTGTCATCATATCGTCGGACTTTCCACCGGTTGATGTTTGCAACGGCAACAATTGCACATGCGAACCATCACGATGCAGCGATCCGGATGATGTGCAGTCCATGGTCCGCTTCCTGTTGTATGCCAACGAGTTTGACATTGAAGCGTTGATCGCGTCGTCCGCCACGTTTGCCAATTATGCCGAGAAACAACACATTCTGGACATGATAGACCTTTACGATCAGGTGGATGAAAATTTGCGAAAGCACGATTCCGACTATCCCGCTGCTGAGGCGTTGCGGGCGGTCACCTTTCAGGGCCTTTCCGGTACCTGGGGCAAATCGGTTGAGCATAATATTGGCGCCGGCAAAGACAGCGAGGCGTCTGAAGCGATTATCCGCATCGTTGACACGCCCGATCCCCGGCCGGTCTACATTTGCGTCTGGGGCGATTGCAGCACTATCGCGCAAGCAGTCTGGACGGTGCAGCATACGCGCAGCGCAGACGAGTTGGAAGCGTTTATCAGCAAATTACGTATTCATCAAATCAGCCATCAGGATGATACCATTGATTGGCTGCTGGAACATTTCCCGGATTTGTTCATCATCTATTCAAAAAAGACCTACCAGGGCATGTTTGGCGGCTCTGATCCGATGTCAAACATAGAATGGGTGAACACGAATATTCGCGCCGGCCACGGAGCGCTTGGCGCGGCGTACCCGCCGGCGGGCATGGCATGCGACGGGGTGTGCGAAGGGGATTCGCCATCGTTTTTGTGGCTGGTGAGCGCGAACCGCGGATTGAACGATCCTTTAGATCCCACTCAACCGAGCTGGGGCGGACAATTCAAGCGCGATGGCTCGACCAATCATTATATCGATGGCATCGGTGGATCGAGCATCTCAAAATGGCGCCCGCACTACCAGGCCGAGTTCCAGGAACGCGCGGACTGGATGTTGCCGTGAGCAAAGTAGGATGGGTCACCCCCCATGGCACCTTGTTTTTTTTATGCGTTGCGCATCCAGTGCCTCGTATGAGAAATTCATGCAGCATATATGCGACCCATCCTAGAAGCGATAATTATAATTCAATTTTAACCGCGTTGTGCTTTGCGCCAGGGTAAAGTCTTGCAAATGCGGATTCAAACGATCCAGGGGATCACTCCACAACGAGTTCCACACAAACAGGATCTCATTTCCCGGTTTTAAAATCCATCGCAAGCGCGACTGCCAGCCGATACGCCGGGATTCGTCATCATATTGGATAAAGCTTTTTAGGGTGAGGCGAGGGCTGAACAGGAGATCAAAATTGATGCGATACACATCGACCTCAAAGGAACCCTGCGGCAAATGCACGTTATTGTGTTCAAATTCCAGTTCCAGAGAAACGGGAACGCTCACTTTGTAACCGCTGGCGAGCTGAATTTGGTCGGCCGTGCCGTTCCAAAACTCGCCCCATTCATAATCCAGTTCGCCCCATAACCGCCGTCGCTCGGCGCTGGAGAGCCGCAGGGTCTGGCGAGTAAAATCATACGTGCCTTTGGGAATGACAAAATCCTGGTAAATATTAAAATCATGATCAAGGGCCTCGTACTTTTGTGAGAGCTCATACGATACCTGCTCACCGGAAAGGAATCGAATGCCGATGGGCTCGAGTTCAATCTCCCGCGTCATTAATCGATTGTCGAGATCGGTGATGTAATCAAATTCGGCTCCAATTTCCAGTTGCAAAATTCCCCACTTGTTCAGGCGCGGACCCAAGCCGATTCGTCCGTACGAATTTCGAATATTTTTTCGCGGCACAAATCCGAGTCCGGCCACAAAATTCTCATCGATCTGCAGATATCCCAGAGTAAAATTTAAAAAATCATTGGGATAATCGATTTCCGTACCGAAAGCAGTGTCGTTTCCCGACAAACTGTCGGTACTGGATTTGAGTCCGTACAGATAGTACACCAGATTTTTATCGCCCGCCAATGTGGAGGTGGCCAGCTTGATATCCGCGCCAATGACCGAATTTTGATGCCGGGAATCAGCATTGCCCAACGTGCCAATTACGCCAAGCGCCGACTGTTCGCCCACATTACGGCTGACGCGCGCCACAGCAAAATTTTCAGATCCATAATCCTGCTGCTCAACCACATCCAACAGGCCCAGATTCCAAGGCCCGGCCTGTCCGGTGAGTTTGGCGCCGCCGAGAATGGGGATAGGGGTCCCATCATCATCAAGACCAATGCGCCGGGAAAAAAACGTCACAATCTTGGGCCGACGTCGCTCACCTTCATTTGCAAAGTTGAAATAATTGGAGCCGTCGAGAAAAAAATCGCGTTTTTCCGGGAAAAACAGGCGAAATCGCGTTAGATTGACCCGGCGGTCATCGACCTCAGTTTGCGCAAAATCCGTATTGACGGTGAGAACACTCTTGAGTCCCGGCGTGATTTGATAAAAAAGATCGAGCCCCATATCACCCTTGTATTGTCTCTGCTCGCGATGTTTTTGATCGATGCCCCCCAAAGCATACGGCCGTATGTCGAGGCCAATTCCCTGGCTGATACCTGTCAATCCCACGAGCTGCCCGGCATCAGAAATTTGGTATTTATGTGTATTCAGATTGGCTACAGGCCAATACGCTTTTTCCAGCTTGTGCTGAATATCTCGCGCGAATTTAATACCCCAGGTGGTTTGGTTTGGCCGAAAATTCAACGATTTGAAGGGAATTGCCACTTCGCTGTGCCAGCCCGTCTCGTGAATGGAGGAGCGGCCCTGCCAAATACCGTCCCAATCTTTGTTCATGGTCGCGCCGTTTTGACTCAGCAGCGCATCGCCTTTTGAGCCGCGAGGATTGATCTCAAACCAAAAACCATTGCGCTGGTCTAAAAAGGTATCCAGAATAATAACCACTTTATCATCGTTCGGCAACGGCGCATCCCGCGCAATTTGTTTGGCGGTGATGTTTTGGGGGTCATCAAAACAGATAAATCCCAAATACAGAAAATCGGCGTCATAGCAGATGTACACCTGGGTTTTCTCGGAAACCGGTTGTCCGGTATACGGCTCTCGCTGCACAAAATTCGAAATGACGGCGGCTTGCTGCCACACCGCGTCATCCACCGTGCCGTCAATGTGGGGTGGTGTCTCTACAAAAATGGCCTGAACGGTTGCGGCCGGTAGGGTGTGGGATACGAGTAAGACAATGGCGACACTCACAATTCTTTTCGTCATAACAAGTTCCTGTTCAAAATAGGCATATTTCAATGTCGGGGGATATATAGAGTCGTAACGTCTACAAATTTTTTTTTATTCTAGGTCTTATTTTCCAAGCAAAAGAAAGAGTTACAGTGCATCCTATTATTGCTGTGTGTGGATATCGCCCGAGACAAAACAAAGGAGCAAAGTAGGGGGAACAGAGCTGTCCTCTTAAAACATACACTCCAATCCCTTTTCTTAAATTGAGATAATATTGTAAGCACAGACGCAAAAGTGAGGAAAAAGTTCTCGAAAT
>CAYPZM010000262.1:0-7429 GCA_964414825.1 uncultured Cytophagia bacterium
ATCGCTTACACCAGCGCGACATCCCACATAATCCAGGTGTCTCCCGCATTCACTTGATCCCATCGCTCTTGAAGAATTCGAGCCGTAGGATGAGACAATTCGCGCAGCTTGGAGAGCGTGGTTTGGCGATCAAACACCAGCTCCCTCGCTACTGTGCCCGGCATGATAAACAATTCCAGATTCCGATCGTTCAGCACCACATCCAACGCATTGACATCGACGCGCGCGTTAAAGCTGTTCTTGTTCCAGGCCTGCTTATCAAAATCATATTTCATGTTCAGCGCATACAAGCGGATGTTTTTGGCAATCGCAGGCTCGGCCAAAATTGCCGCCGCAACATTGGTCACTGCGCCCAAACAAACAATGTTTAATTTTTCAGTCGGAGAGGCTTTTTGTGCCGCAGCAATAATAGTGTCCACTCCTGGTGATTCCGGGATCGGGGCTCCCGGATAATATCCCCAAAAGTATCCCACCATACGTTCACATCCCATCGGATGAGGAATCGCGATGTTTAAACTGTTTAGCAATTTGAGGTTTTCGGCTTGACTCAACTGCACAGTATTGATGTTTTCCGTGGAATAATTGTGCCAGACAGAATCTGTGACCAGGTGCGTGTTGTTAAAATGAGCTGAGATAAGCGCGGTCACCTGCAGATTCGTATCCAGGAGAGCGGAAACAATGGCGTAAAAATCGTCCATCTCATTCGCTGTATCGGCATCCAGAAAAATCCGGGTTTGAGCCTGCGTGCGTGCGAACATGAAAACAAGGACGAGTACAATGATTTGTCTTTTCATACAATGTCCGTTTGTGTAAGAATGGATTTACTCAATGCGGCGTTTGAAGATACGAACAAGATACACGTTTTTCAATAAAAAGATGAGTGAAAAAAAACGAACGCTTCGGAGAGAAGCGTTCGTGCGGTTTAGTTCTGAGGTGCGCGAGGAAGGCTGTCGGGAAACTCACGAAAGGGGGGACGTCCGTCGAATCTTGGTCCCGGACCACGGCGCCATTCGCCCCCCGGACGACGTCGCCGACGCTCTTCCAGGCGCTGCTTTTGCTCTTCGGTGAGCAGCGGCTCGATTTCCTGCTGCATAGAGTCAAGCAGTGCGCGGGTTTCCTGGCGATAGTCCAGCGACAGATGTTGCAAGCGCTCCGCGTAGCGGTCGATAATCTCTTCAAGCTCTTTGCGTTGCTCCGGCGTCGGTTGAATGATGTGTTCCAGCATCGGTTGAATGGGCGGGCCGGGACGTTCCCAGCGCACATCCCGCACCTGGAGGCGCATATATGCCAACGTACCCTGCATGCCGATGAACACGCCCAAAATCAACACCAGCACCAGCAACAGCGCGGATTTTGCCTTGTTGCTCATAACATCTCCTCCAGTGAAGTTGAGAAACCGGGATACGCCACTTCATCCAGCGAAAGCTGCGTCACCGCATAATCCTGCACCGAAAAGGCGCTACCCGGCTGGCTGAGATTTACAATCAGCAAAAAAAGTCCCAGTACGGCACCAGCCACAGCCACGCGCCGGAACATGTAGGAAAATGCGCTTAAAAAATCCTCTTGCACACGCGTGGATTCGGCTTTAATCCGATTAACCACGCGTTCGGCAAAAAACGGGCGGAATTCAACCGGATCTTGTCCAAGTCTTTGGCGTGTTTGTTTCAACTCGGCATACTCGCGCTGCAACTCTGGATTTTCTTTCAACGCGCGCTGCACTTTTTGTTGCTCCTGCTCATCGAGCTCACCCAGCAACGAGCGCAAAAGCAATTTTTTTGATACTTGTTTCATGTTTTCCTCAAGCTCTTCTTTATAAAATTTCCTCAAACTGAGGCGCTAAAAGTTCTTTTAGTTTTTCCAATCCGCGCGACAAACGCGACAGCACAGTTCCCTGCGGCAAATTTAAAATCTCGGCGGTTTCTTTGGTCGAGTACTCTTCAAGCAATCGCAATACCACAACTGAACGATATTTGGCATCCAATTGCTGCAACGCGTTATGGACGAGCTGGTTTTGATCCTGCTCGTATTCCTTGTTTTTGCCGGCAACCCGGCGCGCCGCTTCCAAGGGCAGCGTACGGGGATGTTGCCGTTTGCGCCGTTTGAGCTCATTCAACGACAAATTGATGGCAATGCGGGTCAAATACGTGATCAAACTGGACTCGCCTTTGAACGCATCGACGCGGTTGTAGAATCGAATAAACGTTTCTTGTCCCACATCGTCAACTTCGGGACAATCGCCCAGCATGCCATAAATGGTTGCCGCAATTCGTTTTTCATATTTTTTTACCAGCGTTTTGAACGCATCCAAATCGCCGGTACGAACCGCGTTAAGCAATTCTTTATCTGATGTGATGTTGGCCTCGTTCATTTTAATTCTTTGACAACACAAAATACAAATTATTCCGCTGAAAATAAATTCCGGCAAATATTCTTTTGAAATGTTCTTCAGAATTTTCTGGTTGTAAATATGTGTTAGTTTTATTAGAATCCAACTTAACAAACCATAGGAGGTTTACCATGCGTGTTCTTGTTACCGCAGTATTCGTGCTTGCAGTGAGTCTTTCCGCAGTTGCCCAAATTGAGGTGGGTGCCATTAACTCGTTTGGCACATTGTGCAATTTTAGCGAGGAGGACTTGACCTGGAGTTCGATCGAATGTAATGGCAACGATATTTTCCAGGTGCTGGGCGAACCGGAAAATGAAGCCAATCTGGTGGGCGTCATCCGTACCACATCCGGCTGCCCCGACGAAGGATTTGCCATTGACCAACAGTTTGAAAAATTTGATTTTTCAACATGGCATTGGATGAGCGTTAATGTCAGTGCACCAGCCGAAGGGCTAAATGTTGGATTCAAAATTTGGGATTCTGAAAATCCGGATGATTTCAAAATCGTCGAAACCACAACCAACAAGGCAGTGGAATGGGATACCCTCAATTTTGAGTTTGCCGGAACCAAAGCCGGCGTTTACGACCGGATTTCTATTCACCCCGATTTTAATGGCTCTACCGACGGCGAAGAGTGGTGGTTTGACAACATCCGCATCAACCGACCGCTGCTGACGCCGGCGCAAGATGGCACGATTGTCGATTTTGACGAGCACCCTGCCTTGATGCATTATTGGGGTGAACCCGCAGAATTCTTGATCGTTGAAAATATCGATACCACCGGGATCAATAAAAGCGAAAATTGTGGTATGATTATAACAACCAATACTATTGGATGGGAAGGTGCGGCTGTTGCTGAAAAAATGGCGCCGATCAACCTGGAAGACGCCTACATGTTTAAGGTGATGGTTTACGCACCGGATGCCGATCTCACATTTATGTTCAAATTAGAGTTATGGGAAGATTCTGGGGTTAATGTAGAAACGACAGCAATAACGACTACATGGTTGGAATGGGAAGAATTGACCTTTGATCTCAGCGGCGCCCAGTCTGATTTTTATACAAAAATTGCCCTGTTCCCGGACTTTCTCGGCGAAAGCGATGGTGCAGAATGGTTTTTTGATGACGTTAAACTCGTAGATCCGGAAAACACCGAGGTGGATGAAGACAAGGTCATCAAAGTGTTCAAGCTGGCGTCGACCAATTATCCGAATCCGTTCAATCCAACAACCACGATTGCCTATGAGGTGCCGGTAACGTCGAATGTGAACATTACTGTGTATGACACCAATGGACGCGAGATCGAAACGTTGGTAAATGAAAACCATGCGCGAGGCACGTATACTGTGCCGTTTGATGCCTCGAGCCTGGCAAGTGGCGTGTATTTTTACAAGATTTCCACAGACTATGATGTTGTGACCAACAAAATGGTATTGATCAGATAGCAAAGTGAACTCGCGGCGGTCGGTTTGCCGTCGCGAGTTTTCCTGCCGAATTTATTTCCTCGAGCTGAACAGATGAGCTGAACAGATGAAATGTCAGAACAGTATATATTCCTTTCTGAGTCTATTTGTGTTTCTGTTTTTTATGGTGCCGCTACCGGTGCTGGCACAGGAAACCATAGACGTGGAGCCTTTGATGGAAACGGGCACCAGCTATTGGTATCAAGTGTCCTATGAATGCTCCAAGCTGATTCCCCAATATTTTATGCAAGAAAAACCGGATACGTTGCTGGCTTTGTTGCGCTATTGGGAAGAGCAAACCGGAGTGATGGAGCCGGTTCGCCGCTTTTGGATGCTGTATCAAATTCACCGCAATCAGTTTGATCCTGATTTTGTCAACCAGATTGTAGTTGAGGATATGATCGATTACCAGGAAACGGTCACTTTAACAGATGACGATTCAACGGACTGGAAAATGTGGGGTGATCCGTATGTAAGCGCCGAATTTAACCAGTTTACGCGAAATTTGGCCGTCGATTTGTTGCAATATACTGATTTGTCCGATGACGAATGGCTAATCTGCCTGTTTTACAGCCACAATTTTGACGAATTTTGGGACCTCGTCAAAAATGAACAGGTGTCACATACACATGTCTATCAAGAGTTTCAAAAGACCTACAAAGAACTGGGGCTGCTCGATTTGCATTACGATGTGTTTGCCGGCTACTATTCGCCGCGCAAACAATTGACAAAGCTGGGGCCAAAAGCAATGTTGGGCGGTGGATTTGGTTTGGAAATCGAACGACTACTGTTTGATTTTACGCTATTGCTGCGTTTTAAGCAGCCCTCCGACTCTTATGTGGTGTACGAGGGGGGCGAACGTTTTGAAACGCAACAATACACAGGGCTTTATATCGGTATTGAGCCGGCCTTTCAATTGTATGACTGGGGACAATTTAAAGTCGATTTGCTTTCCGGCCTGGCGCTGGATATCATCGAAGCCGTGCCGGAAAAGGAAAATCCGAACGCTTTGCAGTCGGTTTTGCTGATGTCGAGCAACCTGAATCTTGGTATTGCCGCGCGCTATTATCCGAAAAAGGAAAAATTGTTTTACATCCGTGGCCAAATGCGCTATGTATTTACCGGATATGATACGGATGGCGGCACGGAATTAGCCGACGGCGAAGCCCTCACCTTTCGGCTGGGCGTTGGTTGGGATATGAATAAGACCAAACACCGGTTGGCGCCGTTTTTCCCCAAAAATTAAAACTTTCCGTTATTTTCAGAATGTTGCAGCTTCAGATAAATCTCATTACACCGCTCTGTTGGGGAATATAGTGCAACCAGTAAACAGTCTGCGGCTTGTAATATTTGGGGGATTCGGACGCGGAGCATCTCCCAAAAATCGTCCAGGGATCCCTGGATGCAGAATAAAGCAGGGATTCTAACCCGCTGGGACTTGTTGCTTTCCTTTACGCTTGCAATTTCCCGCAATTCTCATAAATTATACAAAATCTTACACATTATAGGAGTTTCTATGGTAAATCGACTATTCATTCTGATAATCTGTGGTTTCCTCTCAAGTGCTCTCGCTCACGAGCGCCCCGACTGGGAAGGCGGACGACCCGACGGTTGCACGTCGATCACGGTTGCCAAAGCGGCATCGGATGGTGGCTGGGTGTCCACATCGCACACGTGCGACAGCCACCGGACCCGTTCATGGTTTGATATTGCACCGGCGCAAACCCATAAAAAAGGTGATACGGTGCAACTGGTAATGAGGACGAACAACGACTCGCTTGCGATGCCGGCGTACAAACACATTCCAACCGGAGAAATCCCTCAAGTTGAGAAAACACATGGTTATATAAATACCGCTTACCCCTGTATGAACGATTTTCAGTTGGCGATAGGTGAATCTACCTTTGGCGGTCGCGAATCGCTACAATCCCAAAAAGGTAAAATTGATTGCCAGATGCTAAACCAACTCATGCTCGAGCGTTGCACGACAGCTCGTGAAGCCATTGAGCTGGCGCGTGACCTGCTCGCCAAATACGGCTGGAACGATGTCGGCGAATGCTTGACCATTGCCGACACTAAAGAAGTGTGGCATTTTGAAGTCGTCGGCCCGGGTGCCGGCAATGTCGGCGCCATTTGGGTGGCGCAACGTGTGCCGGATGAGCATGTGTCGGTGAATGCCAATGCAAGTCGCATTCGTCAAGTGGATTTTGACAAGCCGGATTATTTTCTCTACTCGGAAAATCTGACCCAGGTCGCCATAGACAGCGGTTGGTGGTCGCCCGAAGACGGCCCGTTTGAATTCTGTTACGCCTACGATCCCGGTGGCCGACGCTCCATGGCCGCACGTCGCCGCGAATGGCGCGTGTTTGATCTGCTGGCGCCGTCGCTGAATCTCGATCCCAATGGCCAGGATTTCCCGTTTTCCGTGAAACCGGACACGCTGGTAAGTATGAACGATCTGGTGACCTGTTTTAAAGATTATTACGAAGGCACCGAATTTAATTTTGTCAAAAATATTACGGTGACGGATGACAGCGGCCGCACGATTTTGTCCCCGCTGGCCAACCCGTTTATGCCCTATGATATGAACAAAGTGTTCGACATCAACGGCGGCTGGGGCTGGCGCGGCGAGCGCACCATTGCGCGCTGGTACACGATGTACGCCACCATCACACAGTCGCGCGACGATATGCCGAATGAAGTCGGCGGCGTTGTGTGGATGGCTATTGACAACGTGGCCAATTCGATTTATGTGCCGCTTTACTGCTCGATTACCGATGTGGCCGAGCCCTACAAAACGCCTGGGCGCGTCAACGGCTACAATCGCGATTCCGCCTGGTGGGCCTTTAATCGCTTGGGCACGCTGGCTGCGCAGCGCTGGGGCGACATGCGTCACGACCTCGACGCCGTGTGGGTGCCGTGGCAGGAAGAGCTGTTTGCCAATCAGGCAAAAGTTGAACAAAAGGCACTCGAATTGCTCGAATCGGATCCCGACAAAGCCCGCTCCTATTTGACCGATTACGGAAAAACCTGGGGCAATAAGGTGGTGGACAAAGCCTGGGAGTTGGGGGATTTGTTGTGGACGAAATATGACGAAAAGTTCTGACGGGAGCTAGGAGAACGGAACAAGGAACAAGGTTTTCTCGCTTCTCCTTTCTCCCTTTTCCCCACTTGATTGCAATGAAGCAATAATGCATATTAAAATTTCTGAAAGGACGCCCTATGCCAAACCTCTTTGCCGGAATTGATTCTTCCACCCAAAGCACCAAGCTGGTGGTTGTGGATATTGAGACCTCCAAACTGGTGTGGGTGGATGCTGTAAATTATGATAACGATTTGCCACACTATAACACGAAAAACGGCGTGCGCCAAACCGATCAGGTGGGCGTGTCGGAATCCGATCCGAATATGTGGGTGGAAGCGCTGGAGATGTTGTTTGAGCGATTGCAGAAATCGGATGTGCCGCAACAGGATATTAAAGCCATGTCCGTGTCCGGCCAACAGCACGGATTGGTCACTTTGGATGCTGAATCAAATTTAACGCGCCCCATGAACAAATTGTGGAACGATTTCTCCACCC
>CAYPZM010000263.1:0-7425 GCA_964414825.1 uncultured Cytophagia bacterium
GGAATTTGTTTGCCCAACCCGTTGCCACAAAATTGATGGCCTCGGTGGCGCCTCGGGTAAATATAATTTCGTGCGCGTGTTCTGCTCCGATAAATTGCGCAATTTGCAAACGCGCGCATTCGTATCCGGCTGTGGCTTTTTCGGCCAGCTTGTAAGCGCTGCGGTGAATGTTGGAATTGTACTCTTCGTGAAATTTACGAATCGCATCCAACACCTGTTTAGGGCGTTGCGTGGTCGCCGCACTGTCCAGGTAAACCAGTCCCTCGTTTTCCGGATAGTGGAAAATGGGAAAGTGCTTGCGGATTTCTGCAACGTTTAGAGTATCTTTTATAGGTTCTGCTAATGCCATATATTACTTTCAAATTTGCGGCATGTATCTAGTCCATTTCAACTTCAATAGAGCCATTTGTGATGCGAACCGGATAGGTCTTCACCGCCTCGTAAGCCGGCAGGGACAGCGGTTCTCCGGATTGCAGATCGAATTTCGCGCCGTGAAACGCGCAGTGCAAACAGCCTTCTTCGACCCAGCCTTCGGAGAGGGGGAACTCTTCGTGGCTGCACTCATCTTTTAGAGCATAAACTTGGTCTTCGTTTCGAATGACGACGATGTTTTTGCCATTTCCAGATACCGAACGCATTCCACCGTTCGACAGGCTATCCAGTTCACAAACTTTAACGAATT
Source organism: uncultured Cytophagia bacterium (assembly GCA_964414825.1). Classification (GTDB taxonomy): domain Bacteria; phylum Zhuqueibacterota; class Zhuqueibacteria; order Residuimicrobiales; family Krinioviventaceae; genus CAYPZM01. The sequence continues at coordinate 683 of CAYPZM010000263.1, forward strand.
TACTCACTTCTAATAATTCTTCCTATAGTTGATTTTAAATGATTGTTTATCCTACTCGCCACACTCGGACGAATGTCCGAGTTCATTGCCCGTCCGGGATGGATATCCCGGACGATCTTTTTTACGAATCGGGAGGCGCGATAGATCGCGTCTTTACATCATGTTGAGTTCAAGTTTGGCGTCTTCGGACATCATGCCCGGATTCCAGGGCGGATCCCACACCACTTCAACGTCGGCTTCTTTGACCTGATCAATTTCCTCGACGCGATATTGCACTTCTTTGGGCAACGATTCTGCGACCGGACACATAGGCGAGGTTAGCGTCATGATCACTTTGACCTGACCCAGCTCGTTCACTTCAATTTCATAAATGAGTCCTAAATCGTAAATATTGACCGGAATTTCCGGGTCATAACACAATCGAAGAGATTCAATAACCTCTTCTTGCAAATCTTCTAATGAGAATTCTTCAGACATAATATACTCATTTTTTATAATAAAATAGAGGCGGCGTTACTGCAAATGGCCGCCTTTTAATCGATCAACAACTATAGCGCTAATATAATCTTTAATGTCTTCGTGTTTAATCAAATCGGTGACTTGACCGGCAAACGCCCGAATCATCAAGTGACGCGCCGCCGTTTCATCCAGTCCTCGCGTACGAAGATAAAAGATGCCGTCTTTATCGATTTGACCAACGGTTCCGCCATGCGTGCAACGCACATCGTCGGCAAATATTTCCAGTTGCGGCTTTGTATCCACCGTCGCGTCTTCCGACAGTATTAAATTTTGGTTCGATTGAATGGCATCGGTTTTCTGAGCATCTTGTCGCACATGAATTTTGCCGCTAAACACGGCCCGCGCCTGGTCGTCGAGAATGCCTTTGTACAGCTCGTTACTGTGACAATGCGCTTTCGCATGATCGAGCACCGAATGGTTGTCGATGAGCTGTTTGCCGTTCGCAAGATACAAACCGTTTAGGAAACATTCAATACCTTCGCCATCCAGCAGACCATTTAAATCATTGCGCGCAATACGTCCGCCAAACGAAAAATTATGCGACGTATAAATGCTGCTGCGCTTTTGTTGCACTTGAATGAGCGCCGTATGAAAGGCATTCTCACTCTCGCGCTGAATCTTATAATGATGTACATTGGCGTTTTCACCCAACCACACTTCGGTAACCGGATTGGTAAAATAAGCATCGGTATTCAACGTCACATAACTTTCGATGAACGAAAATTGTGCATTTTCCTCCACGACCACGAGATTTCGCGGGTGCGTGACAAATTCGTCGCCGGTCGAGTTGGAGACGTAAATTACGTGCACGGGTTGCTCTACCACGGTTCCCTTGGCTACGTGGATATAGGCGCCATCTTTAATAAAAGCTGTGTTAAGCGCCACAAAGCCGTTTTCCTCAATTCTGGCATGTTTGGCTAAATGGCTTTCGATGATCTCCTTTTCGCGATTGATTGCCTCTTTTAACGGCTGCGCGGTCACGCCATCGGGTAAATTCTCGGTCGATGACAAATCCAGGTCAAAACAGCCGTTCACAAATACCAGTCGTGGAAAATCCTTCTGAATCAAAAAAGGTTGAATGCGCTCCAGGGCCACGTGTTTGACGCGCGTTTCATCCACCGTTTTAAAATTTACCTTCGCAATGGGCGAAATATCGGTAAACCGCCACTCTTCCTGGCGTTTGTTGGGAAATCCGTTTTCCGAAAACCAACGAATCGCAGTGCCGCGAATATCACTCAAGGGCGTTTCGGACTGGCCGTTTAAACTGCGTTTAAAATCCTCGTAAAGGGATGGATACCATTCGCGTTCGTTACTTGCCTGTGTCATGACTCTCCTCCCTACGCCTTTGCCGGTTGTTCTTTGACCCAGTCGTATCCGTAATCTTCGAGATGCAGGGCCAGTTCTTTATCGCCGGATTTTACGATTTTGCCTTGATACAACACGTGCACAAAATCGGGAACGATGTAATTCAGCAGCCGCTGATAGTGCGTTACGATGATAAAAGCGTTATCCTTGTTTCTTAACGTATTGACGCCATTGGCGACAATTCTTAACGCGTCAATATCCAAACCCGAGTCGGTTTCATCGAGCACAGCGAGTTTGGGTTCCAACGTCGCCATTTGCAAGATTTCGTTGCGCTTTTTTTCACCGCCCGAAAAGCCTTCGTTAACCGAGCGTTTCAAAAAGCGCTCTTCCATCTCAACCAAACTGAGTTTTTCGCGCATCAATTTTAAAAATTCCATTGCGCTTACCGTTTCTTCACCGCGATACTTGCGAATTTCATTCAAAGCAGTTCGCAAAAAATAGCTTGAATTGACGCCGGGGATTTCAACCGGGTATTGAAACGCCAAAAACAGTCCTTCGCGGGCGCGCTCTTCCGGCGCCATTTCCAACAAATCTTTGCCCTCAAAGGTAAGCGAACCGTCGGTCACCTCAAATTCCTCTCGACCGGCGAGCACACTGGCCAGCGTGCTTTTGCCCGACCCGTTCGGGCCCATAATGGCGTGCACTTGACCAGCCTTGACGTCCAAATCTATGCCTTTTAAAATTTCGTGTCCTTCGATCGATGCGTGCAAATTTTTAATCGATAACATTTCTGTCTCCAACCTTGTATGTTTAAAATTGACTAACCCACACTACCTTCCAAGCTGACACCCAGCAGTTTTTGCGCCTCAACCGCAAACTCCATGGGCAGCTCGGCCAGCACTTCTTTACAAAATCCGTTCACGATCATGGAAATTCCATCCTCGGTAGAAATGCCACGCTGGTTCAAATAAAAAAGCTGATCTTCACCAATTTTTGATGTGGTGGCTTCGTGCTCCACCTGCCCGGTGCTGTTTTTTACTTCGATATAGGGGAACGTATGCGCACCGCATTTGTCGCCAATCAGCAACGAATCGCATTGCGAAAAATTGCGCGCGTTGCGGGCGTTTTTTAAAATCTTGACTTGGCCGCGATAACTATTCTGACCAAACCCGGCGGAAATACCTTTGGACACAATCGTACTCTTGGTGTTTTTACCGATGTGAATCATTTTCGTGCCGGTATCGGCTTGTTGATAATTGTTGGTCAGCGCCACAGAGTAAAACTCGCCAGTCGAATTATCGCCTTGTAACACGCAACTCGGATATTTCCAGGTGATCGCTGAACCGGTTTCCACCTGCGTCCAGGATATTTTTGAATTCACGCCCTTGCAATGGCCGCGTTTGGTGACAAAATTGTAAATGCCGCCTTTGCCTTCTTTATCACCCGGATACCAGTTTTGTACGGTGGAATATTTGATTTGCGCATTGTCCATCGCCACCAACTCAACCACAGCAGCGTGCAACTGATTTTCATCGCGCTGCGGCGCGGTACAGCCTTCGAGGTAACTGACATAACTGTCGTCTTCGGCAATGATGAGCGTACGCTCAAACTGTCCGGTAAATTGGGCATTAATGCGGAAATAGGTCGACAGCTCCATGGGACAACGAACGCCCTTGGGAATGTACACAAACGAACCGTCGCTAAACACCGCCGAATTGAGTGAAGCAAAAAAGTTATCGGTAGGCGGCACCACGCTGCCCAAGTGTTGTTTCACCAGGTCCGGATGATTTTTTACCGCGTCGGAAAACGAGCAAAAAATAATGCCTAGCTCGGATAATTTTTCTTTAAAGGTAGTGGCTACGGAAACGCTGTCCAACACCGCATCTACAGCCACACCAGCGAGCACCTCTTGTTCGTGCAGCGGAATGCCGAGTTTGTTGTACATTTCCAAAATTTCCGGCGCTACGTCGTCTAAACTTTTCGGGCCGTCGGATTTTTTCGGCGCCGAATAATAGACGATTTCCTGATAATCTATGGGCTGAATGCGAACATTCGCCCATTTGGGCTGCTCCATAGTTTGCCAGTGGCGATACGCCTTGAGCCGCCACTCGAGCAGCCATTCGGGCTCATGTTTCTTGGCGGATATCAATCGAATAACATCCTCGTTCAAGCCCTTGGGAACACTTTCGCTCTCAATATCGGATACAAATCCGTATTTGTATTCCTGGCTGGTAAATTCGTTTAAAGTTTCCATCTCATTAGGCATAAAACATCTCTCCTTTAAATCTGAGGGGCCGTTGCAAAATCGGACAATGTTACACTTGCCAAATAGGTCGACAAATGTTGTTGAATCGGATTTAAACTGTCCTTTAGGGTGCAAAAATCGTCGCGGTCGCAGTTGTGATGATCAAGATTGCACTCGACAATACTTAGCGGTCCTTCAATGGCTTCCAACACTTGCGCCAAACTGATCTCACTGGCATCCCGACTCAATGCGTAACCGCCACGCGATCCTTGCACTGATTCGATAATTTTGCTTTTGGCCAACTGTTGTAATATTTTGGCCAATAGCGATTGCGGCACATTGTGTCTTTCGGCGATTTCTTTAACGGTCGCTCGATTACCATTTAGCGAGGCCATGTGCTGCAAGGCCAATATTCCGTATTCGGTTTTTTTACTTAGCTTAAACATCCACTAAATAGGACTAATTTGGTCTTATTTTGTTCCCAAAAACAGTAAAGATAAAGTGGATATTCCTGCATTTTTTACTTAATTTGAGCAACATAAAAATTTAGAGAGTCAATCCATCGTTATGTCAACCGATCCCAACAAACAACCTCACACCGCCACGTTTCGTTTCTATGAGGAACTCAACTTTTTTCTGCCGCGCGAATGGCGTAAACGCGATTTCGAGTACGAGTTTAAAGGCACCCCGGCCATAAAGGACACCATTGAAGCTATTGGCGTGCCGCACACCGAGGTGGAAGTGATTTTGGTGAATGGAAAGCCGGTGGATTTTAGTTATCAATTGCAAGAAGGCGACCGCGTGTCCGTCTATCCCATGTTCGAAAGTCTCGATGTGTCGCCGCTGGTTTCGTTGCGTGAAAAACCGCTGCGCGATCCCAAGTTTATTTGCGATGTGCATTTGGGAAAACTGGCAACAATTTTGCGGCTGTTGGGATTTGATACGCGGTATCAAAATGATTTCGAAGATCAGGAAATCATCGATCTGGCGTTAAAAGAGCACCGGATCATTTTAACCTGCGACCGTGGCATCTTGAAAAACAGTGCCGTAACCCATGGCCATTGCGTACAATCGCAACAAGCCATGCAGCAAGCCGAGGACGTGGTGCGCCGATTCGATTTGGCCGATATGGCCGAGCCGTTTTCTCGATGCACCGTTTGTAATTCTAACATTGAACCGGTGGAAAAAAGTGAAATTGTCGACGAGCTGCCCCCCAAAGTGGCGGCAACCTATACCGAGTTTTCACGATGTCTCGGGTGCGGTCGAATTTATTGGCAGGGCAGTCATTACGATAAAATTCGAGCCAAACTCGACCGCATTTTGCAACGCAACTCGAGTTGATTCAACAAAGGAGAAGCCATGCGATTTTTAATAATTTGCCTTATGTTTTTCAGCATTTTTGCTGTTGCTCAGGAGAACGTCACGGTTCGCGTAGATTTTGATACACATGTGCGAGACTGGGATGGATTTGGCGTCAATTACGTGCAGACGCGGCATGCGCGCGATTTTTCCGAATTTGATCAGGATTACGGCGGATTTAAATATTTGAACGATACACAACGCGCCGAAATTATCGATTTGGTGTTTGGTGACGAGGGCCTCAAACCCGGCATCATCAAAATGTTTTGTGATCCGTTTCATGAAAAGATAAATGATAACAATGATCCCTATACGCTCGATATGTCTAAATTCGATCACCAAACCACTACCACATGGATGCGCTATTTTGCCCGCGAAGGCTTCAAGCTCATGCAAGCACGCGGCGATACGCTGCAAGTTTTGGCCGGATTATATGGCCCGCCGGGATGGACCACCAAACAAAAATGTTTACGCGCTCGCGATATGGATCAGGCCTTGAAAAAAGAGGTAGCCGAATACATCGCCTCGTGGGCCAAATATTTGCGCGAGGAAGAGGGTCTGCCGGTTACCTATGTGTCCATGCACAACGAAGGCGAGCACCAAAATCGCTGGGACGGCGACGGTGTGGATCGTCCCAGTTTGTATCACCACGATTATAATATGTGGTGGCCGTGGTATCAGATCGTCGATTTCTTGCGCTATGCGCGTCCCATTTTGGATGCAAACGGTTTGCGTGATGTGGGTTTGTCATGCGGCGAAACCACCACCTGGGCCAATTTGGTTCACATTGTCAATTGGGATAGCGTCGATGTGAATATCGCCCAGGAAATTGTCAACGAATTTGCCGCCATCGCCAATTTGGGATTGATCACCAGCCACGGCTTTAATCAGAAATATACATCCGAGGGTGTGGATATTTTGCGCGATGCCAAACCGGATTTGCACGCCTGGACCACATCGTACACCTGGGGCGATATGAACATGGACATTCTTGAAGACGCTCGCCGCTTGATTTACAATGTCAAGTGCAATGGTCTGATCCCCTGGGCTACGATTCACAATGATTTCGAATCCGACCGCTTGCAACCGCCGCACGGATTTCGCGTCAGCAGCAATGCCAACTCGCCCATTAAAACCAACGATGGCGAAGTGGAAATCACCAAAGCCTATTATTTTTTCAAGCAAATATCGCGTGCTGGTCAGCCAGGAATGGCTGTTGCGGCTGTGGAATCCAATGATGCCGATGTTCAAGTTTTGGCGTGGGAAAGCAATGAGAGTAAACACGCCGATGCGTTTGTGTTGTTAAATAACGGCA
>CAYPZM010000264.1:0-7418 GCA_964414825.1 uncultured Cytophagia bacterium
CAGGGGTGACCTTTGCCGCATCCTATGGCATTAGCAAACTCGCCAGCCGAGCTATGCAAGGAATGGCACGTCAGCCTGAGGCAGCCAGCGAAATTCGCGGCGCCATGATCATCACCGCCGCTATGATCGAAGGCGTTGCCTTGCTCTCCGCTGCTATTTGCTTTTTGTTGAGTATTAAATAGCGGGTATAAAATGGAATTGATGACACCGCATGTCGGTACTATTTTTTGGACCGCCGTTACCTTTGTGATTCTTGCATTTGTTTTGTACAAAGTTGCATGGCACCCGATTCTAGCCATGCTGGACGAACGGGAGAAACGCATCAAGGAATCTTTGGCCGCCGCGGAACGCGCCCAAGCCGAAGCGGAACAACAGGAGCAGGAGCATAAAAAAGTGATCGAAGAGGCCAGACAGCAGGCGCATGAAATTATTGCAGCCAGCCGACATCAAGGTGAACAGCTTCGCGACGATATTATCAAAAAAGCGCAGGCCGAAAGCGACAAAATGGTGCAACGTGCTAAAACTGAAATAGAAGCCAGTCGCGATAACGTGCTTGAAGAAATGCGAGATTTAGCTGTTGAGCTCTCCATGGCGGCAACTAAAAAACTGGTGGGCAAATCGTTAACCAAAGAGGATCACCAGCGTTTCATTCACGACTCCATTCAAAACATAGAGTCCATAAATTGAATACACGTGTTGCCAAACGCTACGCTCTGGCCCTGTTTGAATTGGCTGAACAGGAACACGTACTAGACCTCATCCAGCAAGATATCCACGATTTTGCCGAACTGTTGGATCAACACAAATTATTACGCACTCTGTTTTATTCGATTGAAGAAGATGAAATCGATCAACAAAACATTGTGGATGAGCTGTTGCGCGGAAAAACGCATGTGTTGTTGATCAGCTTTTTGAAACTGCTGCTACAACGGCGGCGCCAGCATGCGCTATCCGATGTAGTGGTTGATTTTGATCGGCTGGTGGATGAAAAGTTCAATCGCGTAAAGGTAACCGTCAAAACGGCGATCGAGCTAGATCAGCGCGAAATAGAATTATTAACACAAACCCTTGGACACTCTCTAAAATCCTCCGTGATTCTCAAAACTATAGTCGACCCCGAGCTGTTGGGCGGAATGCTGCTGGAAATAGACAACACCCGAATCGACACGACCTTGAGCCGTCAATTGATGGAGATGAAAGAACAGCTCGGCAATGCGTTTAAACATGCGTAACGATGAAATCGCGGATTGATTTTATTATAGGATAGCCAAATGGAAATTAGGCCAGAAGAAATAACCTCCGTTCTAAAACGTAAAATTGAACAATTTGAGCACGAAACCCATGTCGAGGAAATCGGTTATGTTCTTCAAGTGGGCGATGGTATTGCTCGCGTTTACGGACTCGACAATATCATGTCCATGGAACTCGTCGAATTCCCCCACGATATTTACGGTTTGGCGCTAAACCTCGAAGAAGATAGTGTGGGGTGCGTGCTGTTTGGTTCGGATTCGTTTATCAAAGAGGGCGATATCGCCAAGCGCACTGGCCGGGTCATTGAAGTGCCGATCGGCCCCGAACTACTCGGTCGCGTTGTCGATCCGCTGGGTCGACCCGTTGACGGCAAAGGTCCCATAGATGCCAAACAAACCGCGCATATTGAGCGCAAAGCTCTGGGCGTCATACAACGCCAACCCGTTAAGGAGCCGCTGCAAACCGGGATCAAAGCCATTGATGCGATCATTCCTATTGGTCGCGGGCAGCGCGAACTGATTATTGGCGATCGCCAAACCGGAAAAACCGCTATCATTGTCGATACTATCCTCAACCAACGTGACACGGGCGTCTATTGCGTTTATGTTGCCATTGGACAAAAAGCTTCCACCATTGCCCAGGTAGCCAAAACGCTGGAAGAATACGGCGCGCTCGAATATACGATTATTGTTTCAGCCCCGGCCGATGCATCGGCACCACTGCAATATATTGCGCCATATGCCGGTGCGACCATGGGCGAATATTTTCGCGACACCAGTCAGCACGCGCTCATCGCTTTCGACGATTTATCCAAGCACGCCTGGGCCTATCGCCAGCTTTCGCTGCTGCTGCGCCGTCCGCCGGGACGTGAAGCGTACCCGGGCGATGTCTTTTATCTGCACTCCCGTCTTTTAGAGCGCGCGGCAAAATTGTCCGACGATTTGGGCGGCGGCTCTTTAACGGCCTTGCCGGTCATCGAGACCCAGGCCGGCGACTTTTCCGCCTACATTCCAACCAATGTCATTTCCATTACCGACGGCCAAATTTATCTCGAACCCAACCTGTTTTTTAGCGGCGTGCGTCCGGCTATCAACACCGGTTTGTCGGTGTCGCGCGTGGGTGGAAATGCGCAAATCAAAGCCATGCGCCAGGTGGCCGGAAGTCTACGACTCGATTTGGCGCAATATCGTGAATTGGAAGCGTTTGCCAAATTTGGTTCTGATCTGGACAAAGCCACGCAAAAGCAGCTCAACCGCGGTCAGCGGATGGTAGAGTTGCTCAAGCAGCAGCAATACTCGCCATTACCCATCGAAAAACAGGTGGTCGCCATTTTTCTTGGAACGCAAGGCTTTTTGGATGGGGTGCCCATTGCCAACATCCGCCAGGTTGAGCAAGAGTTTTATGATTATCTGGACGCCAAACATGCAGATATTCTTGCGGAAATTCGCGAACGTGGCATCATGGACGACGAGCTACGCGATCGTCTTGAAAACACGTGCCAAAAGTTTATGGAAGGGATTTCTACAGAGTAATGGCCACGCTACGCGAAATAAAACGGCGCATCTCCAGTGTCAAAAGCACGCAGCAAATTACACGTGCGATGAAAATGGTGGCGGCAGCCAAGTTGCGCAAGTCGCAACAGTGGCTCACCCAGTCGCGCCCGTATGCCGAAGAGCTGTTTCGGCTGGCCAGTTTTTTGTCGCAGCGGCGCATGGTCGGGTCGCATCCCTATTTTGAACAGCGACCAGTGAAAAATGTTTGCTATGTGCTCATCACCGCGGACCGCGGATTGTGTGGCAGTTTTAATTCAAATTTAATTCGCACGGCAAATCAAGAGCTGGAAAAATATGTGCCGCTCAAACCGTGTCTCATGACCGTGGGCCGCAAAGGGTACGATCACTACAAACGACGCGAATATCCGGTTGCCGGATATTATGTTGATTTTTTCAATTCCCTTTCCCTAAATAATGCCGAAGAGATTGTTAACCGCTTGGTCAAACGGTTCGAAGAAAAGGCGATTGATCAAATTTTTGTGGTTTATAACGAGTTTCAATCGATTGTGCAGCAGCGAATTCTGGTCAAACCGTTTCTGCCCATCGTTCCCTTGCCTGCTCCGGAAAAAGATTTCGACATGCTTTACGAACCGCATCCGCGAGTCATTCTGGACGACCTGCTGCCCAACGCGCTAAAATATCAAATGTATCAGATGCTGCTCGAATCGTATACGGCCGAGCAAGGCGCGCGCATGACCGCCATGGAGCAGGCATCCGATAACGCCGATGCCATGATAAAAGATTTGGTACTGTTTTATAACAAAACGCGCCAGGCCGCCATTACCACGGAATTGAGCGAAATTGTGAGTGGCGCTGAGGCTTTAAGAGGATAACTCCTCGGGAGATATGTACATGGAAGCAAGTGGTCGAATAGCACAAATTATTGGACCTGTGATTGATGTGAGATTTAAAGCCGGCAACTTGCCGGAGATTCGTAGTGCCCTGGAATTAACCCGCGAGGACGGCAGCACCCTGGTGCTGGAAGTGGCGCAACATCTTGGCGAAAACTTGGCCCGTTGCGTGGCTATGGATTCGACCGATGGCCTCCAACGCGGCCATGCGGTTGTGGATACGGGTGCGCCCATCAGTGTGCCGGTCGGACGTGAAACCTTGGGCCGTATGTTGAATATTACCGGTAATCCGATAGACGAGTTGGGCCCACTTGAATCGGATGAGCTATGGCCGATCCATCGAGCTGCGCCGAAACTCGAAGAACTGGAAACACGGACCGAAATTCTTGAAACCGGCATCAAGGTGATCGATCTTTTAGAACCCTACGCCAAAGGCGGCAAAACCGGACTATTTGGCGGCGCCGGCGTCGGCAAAACCGTGCTCATTCAGGAATTGATCAACAACATTGCTATTTATCGCGGCGGTTTTTCCGTGTTTGGCGGCGTGGGCGAACGTACTCGCGAAGGCAACGATCTGTACCGAGAATTCCAGGAAACCGGCGTCGTCAATATGCAGAATTTGCAAGAATCCAAAGTATCGCTCGTCTTTGGCCAGATGAACGAACCGCCCGGCGCCCGGTTGCGTGTTGGACTGACCGCCTTGACGCTTGCCGAATATTTTCGCGATATTGAAAAACGCGACGTGCTGTTGTTTATCGATAATATTTTCCGTTTCACCCAAGCCGGCTCCGAAGTTTCTGCGCTGCTCGGACGTATGCCGTCGGCCGTGGGGTATCAACCCAATTTGGCCACGGAAATGGGCCAGCTTCAGGAGCGAATCACCTCCACACAAAATGGATCGATTACATCCGTGCAGGCCATTTACGTGCCGGCAGACGATTTGACCGACCCGGCTCCGGCCACCACGTTTGGCCATTTGGATGCCACTACTGTGCTGTCCCGCCAATTGGCAGAGCAAAGTATTTATCCGGCGGTCGATCCCTTGGATTCCACCTCGCGAATTTTGGATCCCCGAATTGTTGGTGAAGAGCATTATTTCGTCGCGCGTACGGTTCAGCAAATTTTGCAAAAGTACAAGGACCTGCAAGATATTATTGCCATTTTGGGAATGGAAGAACTGTCCGAAGAAGATAAAATTGTCGTGAACCGCGCTCGCCGCTTGCAACGCTTTTTATCGCAGCCATTTTTTGTAGCGCAGCAGTTTACGGGATTTGAAGGCCGCTATGTCAAATTGGAAGACACCATTCGCGGCTTTAAAGAAATTGTTGAAGGCAAGCACGACGAGCTGCCGGAACAGGCGTTTTGGATGGTGGGAACCATTGAAGAAGCGGTCGAAAAGGCGGATCGATTGCAATCAACCTAAATCATTTATGATAGAAAAAAAATGAATAAACCAAATTATTTTAAACTAGAAATTACTACTCCCGAACGCACCCTATTTTCGGGAGACGTCATTCAAGTAAAGGCGCCAGGAAAGTTTGGCAGTTTTGGCGTATTGGTGAATCATACGCCTGCGCTATTTTTATTGACGGTGGGCCATGTGGACGTTCTGGCTTTGGGTGGCAATCGCCTGTTTACAGTGAGCGGCGGCTATGCCGAGGTGCGAAATAATACTATGAAAATTATTTCCCAAGCTGCCGAGGATGCACAAATCCTGGATATTGAGCGCGCGAAAGAGGCGTTAAAACAGGCAAAATTGGCTATAACTCAAAAAATGCCAAAAATTGAGTATGAACGAGCCGATGCGAAACTGGCACGCGCCACAAATCGTCTGTCAGCGGCGCAAAAATTGGGGCGTGCTTGATCAAGCGATGCATAAGGCTGGCACAGGAATCGCAAAAGCGTTTTTGGCTCACTGACCTCTATAGATATAGTATTTGATTTTTTCAACCTTCTTTTTATATTACTTGCACTTTCTTTTCACGTCAAGTTGTCTTTTGCCATTCTGGTTATTTCTTTGTAAAAACATAGGTTTGGAGAGGGTTGTACTATGAACAACCAGAAAGAACATCGGCTTTTTCGAGTGCTGTTGTTTGATTTTTGTGCGGTGTTGCTGTTTTTGTATTTTTTTATTGTTGTAAAACCGGTTCTCTATTTTACGGCGCAAGAACCGATCTTTTTTTTCAACGCGCACTTTTTTCAGCAGCATTTAACCTATCCGGGTGGGCCGCTCGAATTTGTCTCTGCATTTTTTTCACAGCTATTCTATATCTCCTGGCTCGGTGCCCTTTTGTTGACCGCTATTTCGCTCACAATTGTGTTTTTGTTTGGACAATACCTGCGGCGACTGCTCAACACAAAGCCGCTATTTTGGCACTATCTTCCGCTTCTGGCTCTGCTTTTGTATCACCAAAATTATCGACATGCCCTGGTTGTTGATTTGGCCCTCATGACGGCGCTCGGATTTGCGCTTTTCCATCTCGCAATGGGCAACACTCTATGGCGAGCTCTGTTTGTTGTGATCGGCAGCGCTGTTTTTTATTATCTTGCCGGCACAGCTTTATTTTTTGCTCTTTTTCTTATCATCGTAACCGAGCTGTATGAGTTTAAAAATGTCGTATTGCCTTTCGTTTATCTTTTTACCGGTGTCGTTTACCCCTGGCTTTCCGGTGCGTTTGTATTTCTCATCACCTTAAAACAGGCGTTTTGGTTTCCGCTATTTTCCGGTGTCGGGTATCGTTGGCCGCTTTATGGACTGTATATTTTTCTGGGAATCGTTGTCGGCTTGGCACTGCTATCGAAGCGCTTATCTCGTTTTACTGCAAAAACTTTGTTTATTTACGCACAAATCCCGCTGCTGCTCGTTGTAATTTTCGGCTTGCCCGTTCTTTTATTTAATTCTAATGAAAAGCAATTTTTTGAATTTCAATATTATTTGCAAATGCGGCAATGGGACAAGGTTTTGCGCCTGGCGCAAAAACCTCAAGCACCTTCTGCTGAGGTGGTTTATCACATCAATCGCGCCTTGTGTCATTCCGGGAAAATGGGAGATTCGCTGTTTGCCTATAATCAAAATTATGGCATTAATGGGCTTTTTCTCAATAAAGAGTTCATCCCCTCTACAGAGCGCGTGCGTAGCGATATTTATTTTGATTTGGGCGATTTTAACGAAGCCAAACATTGGGCCCACGAAGCGGCTTCGGTGCGAGGCGAGACTGCCTGGAACTTGCAACGATTGGCCTTGTGCTATCTGGCTCTGGATCAGAAAAAAGCGGCAAAACTCTATCTGAACAAATTGCAGCAAACGCTGCTTTTTCGAAAATGGGCGGAAGAGTATGTCATCTATACCGAGCCAAAGCGCGATCCCGGTGCGCATCCGCAACTTAAATTGATGATACAATCGAGGCTAAATAACGATTTCCTAACATTTGTAGATAATCCTGAAAAAACATTGAGCGAACTGTTGCAGAGAAATCCTAAAAACAGAGTCGCATTCGATTATTATATGGCTGGACTTTTGCTTAGGAAAGAACTCGCGCAATTTGTACAAGAATTTGATCGCATTCAAGCCTTCCCAGCGCAAACTTTGCCCCGGCACTATCAGGAAGCTTTGCTGTTTTACATGGCGCAACGTTCGGAAAAAGTTGATGTTTCAAAATATCGCGCATTAATTGCTCCCGAAACGCTCAAGCGTTTTCAGGAGTTTCAACAAACGTTTTTTAAACATCGAAACAATAAAGCAAGCGCCCAAAATGCGCTGGCC
>CAYPZM010000265.1:0-7402 GCA_964414825.1 uncultured Cytophagia bacterium
AAGGAGGTAACACATCAGTCGGGACAAATGGAAGGTGAAGCGTATCGATGCACGCGGTCATCACATTGTGATAGGTGTGATTCATTCCCAGGGTCCACTCGGTTTTAGCAATGCCGGAATGCGCGGCAACTCGCTGCCGTTGTTCACCGGACAAATGGCCATGGCCGGATTGGATTTCGAACACAACATCGCCGCTTGTGCAATTGCCAAATTCATCCTGCAATAGACAAGCCATATTATAGGATTTTGCCGCGACATATTCGGTGTTTGTCGAAACATCGAGCAAAGAGACCGGTGCGCCGGCCAATGCTAATGCGCTAAATTCCAAAATCGTCTCTTCGTATTGCGCGTACAGATGCTGGATTCCATTGGTTTTGCCCAACGTCCAGATGGCTCGGGCTTTGCCGTCTGCCTGGGTGAGAATGGTTTGTTGGGGCTCGCCGGAAATTGAACCGTTATTTTCTTCCACGTAAAACAAAATGTCGACATTGGCCACAGAGGCTCCGGTTTCATCTTTGGCCCACACCACACATGGACTGACCAGGGTTTGGCCGACTGTGCCCTCCTGGTTATCGCCATAATTCTTATGGATAGATATGGTGTGCCGCACTGTCTCAGCAAAAGCCGTAAATGTAATCGGGGATGTCTCGCACAACTCGCAAGAGGCAATCACCTCAAAATCGCCTTCTCGATCTCCGATCACAAACGTGGAATACGCATACCCTTGAAAATCCGTGCGTACCGGCTGCGGCTCGACCATATATCCGCCCTGTTGTGGCGAAAAACGAACCAGAGTATTTCCGATTCCAGTGCCATTTTGATCTATCAAACGAACCACAAAAGGCTCATCGAGGCGGGCTCCGGGTTCGCTGGTTTGGCCGTTACCGGAAATGTATCGCAAAGAATAGACCGTTGGCGTCTGGGCGGTCGCTTCAAATACGACCCTGGCCTCCTCGGTTTTGTCACTTGTGACAATGGTCTGATACACTCCCTCGACATCACCCAAAACCAAAGTGGATTGGGCATAGCCATGGGCATCGGTGGCTACGGGTTGCGATTCGAGCATACGGCCGCCTTGTTGCGGCGAAAACGTGACGCGAGCGTTAGCTACGCCAGAGTTGTTGTGATCGATCAGGCGCACAACGAACGGCTCTGTAAGCGCCTGGTTCGGCTCTCCAATTTGATGGTTTCCAGAAATCAATATCAAATTATATTGTTGGGGATGTTGCTCGGCCATGACAAAACATTGATCGGCGGCCACATTTGAATAATTGAACACCCGGCCATCCGTACGAACGATGCGGATGTCACAAGTCGAAAACGCGCCCAAGCCAAAATGTAATGCCGTTTGGTTTTGGCACAAATAGGCAAAATTGGACACGGATTCCTGGTATCCCAAAATGCGATTTGGAACGCCCAAATGTCCCGGTTCGTAAACCGCCACTTTGGAGCCAAAGCCACCATAATCGCCTTGCGGTCCTTCGCATAAAATATCAATAAAATGATTCGAATTTGACGAATCATTACGCAGCAGCCAATTGTTGCCATCCTTGCAGGTGACATAAAAATCAATGTCGCCGTCATTGTCAATATCGCCATAAGCAGCGGCGCGGGCATCTTTGGCCGGCATTTCCACGCCGCATGTGATGGCCGAAAACGTGCCGGAACCATCGTTTAAATAGAGCCGCGGTTTGGCGCCGGGTTGTTTTTCATCATTAAACAGCAGAAACATGTCGAGGTCGGCATCGTTGTCAACATCGCCAAACACTATGCTGTAGGCGCTGGCTTGAATATTATACTCGTCTGTTTTTTCGGTAAACGTGCCATCACCATTATTGTGGAACACGTATAACGGCGGCAGTCCGCCACTGGAATATGCAAAATTCACCACAAACAAGTCCAAATCGCCGTCGTTATTTATATCCGCAAACGTGGCACCGTTGGTGCGCCCGCCAACATCGATATCGTATTCAGAGGCTTTTTCTGCAAAGTGGCCGTCGCCCTCATTTACGAACAACCAGTTATCAGCCTCGCGTCGCGAAACATAAATGTCAATATCGCCATCGTTGTCAAAATCCGCTGCGGTAACCCCCTGCTTTGCCGAGGTGTCGCCGTCCGGCCCATCGGCGCCGCGAAAAACGCGCTGCATTTGGCCGTTACCGCGGTTCAGGTACATCTCATTCGGCTGTCCCCAATTGACGCCGTACAAATCGAGCCAGCCGTCATTATTAATATCCAGTGCAATGGCGCCGCGCGTGTCGTTGAGCTCGTTGGACAATCCGGCCCAATTGGTAATGTCGCTAAAATAACCGTCCCCCCTATTTCGGTACAGTTTATTTTGCCCATAACCGTCATGTTTGTCTTCGTACACGGACATGCCGGTGAAAAAACCGTCCAGGTCACCATCGTTATCGATATCCGCTGCCACGATGCTATGCGTCACCCCGGAATCGGAAACGCCGCGCGCATTGCCCTCTTCCGAAAACCAGGAGCCGTTGTTGATATATAGCAAGTCGGGCAAAATTTGCTCGCGAATGGCGTTGCTGGAAAAAATATCGAGTTTTCCATCCCTATTCACATCAGCAAAAGCAACCCCATGGCCGTAACCGTGGTTGCTATAGCCTTCAACTTTAAATTGCGAAGTGACATTTTTAAACGAAATCGTATTCGCATAAACTGCCTGAACAAAAAATAGAGACAACATGAAAATCTTGCAATTGAAACGAAACGGTTCCAGTTTCATGGACGTGTATGTTCCGAAATTGTAAGGTGATAGATATCTTTTAGCCAAAGTTACATTACAACAGATGTTGTAGAATGCGCTCCAAGATTTTTGCCCAACATGGACAAAATGTTAAAACTTGCGAAACATTATGCATATGACTACATTGGCAGCATGTTGGAACATCATAAACAATTTGATTTAAATCCATCGCTTCACGGCAATAGCGTCAAGCAATTTTTTGAGTTTTTCAAGCTCGGCAAAAAGCTGCCGAGCATGGAGTTTTTGCGCGAGATTTTGGCTTGTTACGCGCAACTGCCTTATGAGAATATTAGCAAAATTGTCAAATTACACAAGGATTATACATCGCCGACGCGCATTCGTTTGCCCGAAGAGGTGATGCACGATTTTACCGAGCATCATTTGGGCGGGACCTGCTTTTCTTTGACCTATTTTCTGCAAACGATTTTGATGGATTGTGGATTTATCTGCCACCCATTTATTGCCCACATGAGCCGCATGAACAATGCACACTGTGGCTTGATTGTGATGGTTGAAAACTGCAAATACCTTGTTGATCCCGGTTATCTCCTCAATCAACCCATGGAGATTCACAAAGATGTGCGGCGCATTTATCGTTCTCCGCATACGGGCGTGGAATTAAAGTTTGATCCGAACGACGAATTTTTTTATCTGTTTACGTTTGATCAAATGCAGAAGAAATTTCGCTACAAATTTCAGGATCGGCCGCTATCTACAGATGAGTTTTTAAAACTTTGGTGGGAATCGTTTTATTTGCCGGGAATGAAGGGGATTTGTCTGACGCAGGTTAACGAGAAAGGTATGATCTATATTCACAACGATTTCCTGCTGGTGCAAAATTTACATGGAAAACAAAAGGGGACGGTTCGCAATATTGAACATCAGATTCGCGAGACATTCAAGATTTCGCCGGACTGGGTGGAACGCGCCCGCGCTGCCATCCCGGACATTATTGTGCAGGGACAACAACATGGCTTTTACAGGAAATCCGAATAATGCAACCGCATGAACCGACACCGGTAAAATTGGTGTGTGGCGTGCTGTTTAGCGATGTCGCCAAACTGGCGCAAGCTCGGGCGCTTTTGCAGGAATGCTATGGCCCGGTAGACTGGACGAGCCAAGAGTTCCCGTTCGACATTACGGATTATTATGTGCCTGAAATGGGCCAGCCAATTTTTCGACTATTTTTTTCATTTCGCAACCTGATCAATCCAAAAGAATTGGCGCGCATCAAAATAGAGTGCAATGCCATTGAAGAACAGGGCGCCATCAACGGTTTGCGCAAAGTTAATCTCGATCCCGGATATTTGGACTATGACAAGTTTGTCCTGGCCTCGGCCAAATACGCCGCGCATAAAATTTACCTCAATTTCGGTATTTATGCCGATACCACCTTTATATACAGAAAAGGCCGATTTCACCCGTCAGAGGTTTGTTTTCCGGATTTTAAATCGGGACTCTACAACGAGGTGTTTTTGCATATTCGCGCCAGATACAAGGTGCAGTTGCGAAACAGGCTCGATGGTCAGCCATCGAGCCAATAGTTAACGATCGGACAAATAATAAACGCAAGGCGAGCTTCAAGCCCGCGCGATTTGTCTTCCAGAGATAGAATTCCTGGAATGGTTAGACTATTTTATTTTTAGCATTCGAATCGATTTTGTCTCATATCCGCTTTGTAGCTGTGCCATGTAAAATCCTGAACCCAACGGTTCGCCAGAGTCGTTCAAACCATCCCAGGTGAGCGAATAGCTGCCGGCAGACAAACGTTCGTTCGCCAGCGTGCGAACCGGTTCGCCCAACGCATTGTAGATGCGCAACGTAACCGTGGCATGCTGCGGCAGTTGGAATGCGATGGTGGTAGATGGATTAAAGGGATTGGGATAATTCTGTTCGAGTTTAAACAAACCAGGCAATGCAAAAGCACGCAGATTTATATTCGTGGTACTTTCCGGATCTCCCGGATTTGACACCAGGTCGGTTTCGCCGGGACTGGTTTGGCCGCTCATCCACTCACCGTTCGGATCTTGCAGCTCCCCGCCATTTGAGGCGCCATCGCCATCCGAATCCAACGCCGCCAATTCGGGTCCCCATTGTACATTGGCGTTGGATTTGTCGCTCGGGTTGTCCAAAAAATTGGCTTCGATTTCCCGTCCAAAGGGATTTCTCGGACCGCCATAGCCGTTGTGGCACGTGAGGCACCCGTACTTGTTGCCGTTGGGAACCTGGTCTACGCGAAAGTTGCGCGCTTGAGCCAAACCATAAAATACTGTTAACGCAATAATAGTGATAACAACGGGTCGCAATCGATTCATACTAGCTCCCTGACGTTTCCGATTTTCGCGTATTGATTTTGAACGGCAAATAACCGAGGCAGAAATTAAACACACCGGTCAATAACACTGGCACGCCAATCAGCCCCCACCAGCTTTGGAAATAGAGACCCACCGCAATGATCACCAGGCCGAGAACAATGCGGATTATTTTGTCTGTTTTGCCAACATTTTTTTTCATCGAGTCCTCCAATTTTTGATAATTAGATGTATTTGCAGCATAGATGATGCACTATATAACGTAAATTTATTTGGTTTATAGAACTTGAGGGCCGATTATCCAACTTGCTCCGCAAAGTGTTCGTCCAGGATTTCAAATCCTGGACGGGCAATGGACTGGGACTTCCAGTCCCCAAAACGGGCTTGAAGCCCAAAATCACTCTGCGTCCAGGGATGGAATCCCTGGACGAACATGAATAAAAATAAAATATGGGCTTTCGAAAAATAGGCGCTTATTCTGTAGCTTTGGTTGTATAAAAACCAATATCCAAGGTAATGCGCTTGCTCATGGTCGCCAGTAAAAACCGTGGCTGTTTGATATTGAAATCTTCCAGGTCAAGCTCGAAATTCGCTTTTACGTGATAGCCGTTGGAAGAGTCGAGTACTTGTCCGGAAATCTCTACCTGACGCTCGACACCGTGAATGGAAAGCGTGCCTGTGGTTTGCACGTTCCACAAGCTGTCATTGTCGGTCACCTGTGTGATTTGACCCTTGTACGTTGCATAGGGATACGTTTCGGTTTCGAGATATTTGTTGCGCATATGCTTATTCCGTAAACCGATACCCGTATCAAGGGTCGCCAAATCAACTTTAAACGAAAACTCACTTTGATGGGTCCAGTCCTCATCCTGCCATTGCACATAGCCTTCGATGGCATCCGTGGTGCCCACTACATCTCCAAAGGTGGCGGAAGCTGTAAATTGCACCTGATTTTCTTTTTCTTGAGCGATTTCAACTTTTTCTGCATAAAGCATCGATACACAACATACGAACAGAATAAACCACGCCACTCTTTTCGACATGTTGAACCTTTTTTTTTTGCTAAAATCATAAAGTCCGTTTAATTTTAGAAATTACATCTCTGGAACGGATTTTTGGGTGGACATTATTCCGTGATATATTTACCTTTTGAATGGTTTGAGAATAAAGATGAGGTCTTGCTATGTCAATCACAATTATTTTGTTATCCGGCCCTTCGTGTGCCGGAAAAACGCCTCTCATCAAAGCGCTTCGGCGTACGTTTCCCGCTGTAATTTTTGGACAGCCAGTGCTGTACACCAGCCGAGAGCCCCGGCCTCACGAAGTTGAAGGGGAAGATTACTTTTTTCGTTCGCAAGAGGAGATAAAAACACTGCCGTCAGATCGGTTTGTGATTGCCAAAACGCGGCACCTCTGGCAGGCGATTGATGTGGATCAGGTAAACGGACTTGTAGAGCAGTATGACTTGCTGATTTTTGACGTGCATCCGGCGCTGGTCAAGCATTTTGTCGAGCACAAACGCATCCAGCAGCGATCGAATAAACACATTACTCGAATTTTTCTGCAACCCGCTGCGTTGGATGAAATCAAGGAATTCGAACAAAACAAAGGGTACGATAGCGAACAAGAGGCCGCTGCGGCGATTATGGAACCCAAGCTGATCTCGCGCGCCCGGCAGCAAGGAAAAGAGCTGACGCCGGAAGTCAAGGAGGATATCCGCATCCGCGCCTCGCATGCGTGGGAGGAAATTCTCACCGGACAGGATTATGATTACATCATCATCAACCATGATAGTGAAGATTCGCCGCACTGGAATGAAACGCCACCACAAGGCGAGGCCGGTGCGGCGTTACAGCAATTTGTGCACATTATTACCTCGATAAAATCACAACAAAAATAAGGAAAAGTCATGTTGAAACGAATTTCTCTGCTTCTGTTTGCCGTTATGGTTTTATTTGTGAACTGCGACCAGGAACCCAAGGAAATCCAGGCCGCGCACATTTTAATCATGTACGAAGGCTCGATGCGCGCTCCGGAGAACATTACGCGCACCAAAGAAGAGGCTCGCGCCTTTGCCGAAGAATTGTTGCAGCGCATCAAAGAAGGCGCCGATTTTCAGGAACTGGCCAAAGAATTCTCGGATGGGCCCTCGAGCGTAAACGGCGGCGTGCTCAGTCCGTTTGGCCGCGGCAAAATGATGCCGGCATTTGAAGAGGCGGCGTTTGCGTTGGACAAAGGGGAGGTGAGCGGTATTGTTGAGACCGATTTTGGGTTTCATATTATCAAGCGTTTGCGATAGGAAAACCCTAGTGGCATGCGGCGGTAA
>CAYPZM010000266.1:0-7388 GCA_964414825.1 uncultured Cytophagia bacterium
AACTTCGCTTGCGAGTGGTTACTGGGAAAGGCGGGGCTGGAGTTCGAACTGCGCAAAAACCTCGGCTTCCTGCATTCGATGTTGAACAATTTCCAGGTGGGCGGCAACTTGTCTCTGATTGATTCCAAAGTCGATATTCCCCAAAAAGAACTGCTGCCAATTTTGCAACTGGATCCCAATGCATCTCATCAACGTGCGCTGCAGGGCCAGTCGCCTTTTGTGTTGAATCTCGATTTCGGCTATGTCAATAACGATCTTGGTTCGTCCTTTAGTGTGTTTTACAACGTGTTCGGCAAACGGTTGTCAATGGTCAGCCTTGGAGGCACGCCGAATGTATTCGAACAACCTCTCCACATGCTGGATGTGACAATGTCGCAGCGAGTGTGGCAAAACATGAGTCTCAAATTCTCGGTCAAGAATCTGCTGGATGTCAGCATTCAAAAAGCGCATACCTTCAAGGGCCGGGACTATATCGTCGCCGAGCACAAACTTGGCCGGACGTTTTCATTTGGCGTCGGCTATGCCATCGATTAGCGTTCAGCGTGACGAGAAAATGAAGACCCTGTTGTAAAATCGTTTTACACTCGTGAGCCATTTGGAGAGATTTTGAGGTGTTGTTTCCTTGCAGATTTTGGCAGCTCAAACCAGGTAGTGCAAAAGTTCCAACGAGTATCATTGACTATTTCTCGTTGGATTTAAAAGGCAATAAAAAGATGATCTTAAATCACGACATATATTTTTCATTTATTTCAATCATTTAATTTAAGCAAGGAGTCAAACTATGGTTTCACGAGTACTGTTAGTGTTCCTGTTAATTGTTGCAGTGAATGCAAATGCACAGAACGTTATTCCCATAACGGATGCCGACATTGTTGGCGATGCGGTGTGGACGGCTGACAACACCTATGTAATGGAAGGCCGAGTTTTTGTTGACGACGGCGAGACACTGACGATTGAAGCGGGCACGGTGATCAAAGGCAAGCCGGGCCAGGGCGAAGATGCCAGCGCGTTGATCGTGGCGCGCGGCGGCAAGATTTTTGCCGAAGGCACGCCGACAAATCCGATTATTTTTACAGCAGAAGCAGACGATGTGAATGATCCGAACGATTTGCCGTTGAACGCGCGTGGTTTGTGGGGCGGCGTGATCATTTTAGGCAAAGCGACGATCAACGTAGCCGGCGGCGAGGAAAACGTTGAAGGCATACCGACAACCGAAGCCCGAGCGCTTTACGGCGGCACGGATGATGATGACAATAGCGGCGTCTTTCGTTACGTATCGCTTCGCTACGGCGGCACCAATATCGGCGCGAACAACGAGATCAACGGATTGACGATGGGTGCGGTTGGCCGCGGCACCACCATCGAGTTTATTGAAGTGTTCAATAATGCCGATGACGGCTATGAGTGGTTTGGCGGCACGGTGAATACTCGTTATCTGGTCAGCGCCTTTAACGAGGATGACGGCTTTGATTACGACGAAGGCTGGCGCGGCAAGAATCAGTTTTGGTTTTTAATTCAGGCTGAAGATGCCGGCGGCAGCGGCGGTGAGCACGACGGCGGCACGACGCCGGAAGATGGAACGCCGTATGCGATTCCGGAGATTTACAATGCGACTTATATCGGCAGCGGCGCGGCTTCGGTAAACTCGCGCAACGATTTTGCCTTGAATATTCGCGACAATGCCGGCGGCAAGTATTACAGCAGTATATTCACGGACTTTTTCGGCAGTGCGGTTAAGATTGAAGATTTGGAGAGCGGTGAGGACAGCCGCGCCCGTCTTGAAGCGGGAGACCTTGTTCTGCAGAACAACCTCTGGCATAATTTCGGAGCCGGCGCCACGCCGACCGAGCTTTTCGCGCAGGATTTTGTCCGCACCTATATGACGGATGCCGCGAATACGAATCGTTTTGAGGATCCGCAATTGCGCGGCATTAGCCGGACGAATGATGGCGGTCTTGACCCGCGTCCCGCCGACGGCAGCCCTGCACTTGGCAGCGTCAACCAAGCCCCCAGCGACGGCTTTTTTGCTCAAACCGATTATGCCGGCGCCTTTGCTCCCAATGACCTTTGGGTAGACGGCTGGACCTTTATCTCCCAAATCGGAGTCGTGCGTCCCCGTGGGGCTAATGTTATTCCCATAACGGATGCCGACATTGTTGGTGATGCAGTGTGGACGGCAGAAAACACCTATGTCTTGGAAGGCCGAGTTTTTGTTGACGACGGCGAGACACTGACGATTGAAGCGGGCACGGTGATCAAAGGCAAGCCGGGCCAGGGCGAAGATGCCAGCGCGTTGATCGTGGCGCGCGGCGGCAAGATTTTTGCCGAAGGCACGCCGACAAATCCGATTATTTTTACAGCAGAAGCAGACGATGTGAATGATCCGAACGATTTGCCGTTGAACGCGCGTGGTTTGTGGGGCGGCGTGATCATTTTAGGCAAAGCGACGATCAACGTAGCCGGCGGCGAGGAAAACGTTGAAGGCATACCGACAACCGAAGCCCGAGCGCTTTACGGCGGCACGGATGATGATGACAATAGCGGCGTCTTTCGTTACGTATCGCTTCGCTACGGCGGCACCAATATCGGCGCGAACAACGAGATCAACGGATTGACGATGGGTGCGGTTGGCCGCGGCACCACCATCGAGTTTATTGAAGTGTTCAATAATGCCGATGACGGCTATGAGTGGTTTGGCGGCACGGTGAATACTCGTTATCTGGTCAGCGCCTTTAACGAGGATGACGGCTTTGATTACGACGAAGGCTGGCGCGGCAAGAATCAGTTTTGGTTTTTAATTCAGGCTGAAGATGCCGGCGGCAGCGGCGGTGAGCACGACGGCGGCACGACGCCGGAAGATGGAACGCCGTATGCGATTCCGGAGATTTACAATGCGACTTATATCGGCAGCGGCGCGGCTTCGGTAAACTCGCGCAACGATTTTGCCTTGAATATTCGCGACAATGCCGGCGGCAAGTATTACAGCAGTATATTCACGGACTTTTTCGGCAGTGCGGTTAAGATTGAAGATTTGGAGAGCGGTGAGGACAGCCGCGCCCGTCTTGAAGCGGGAGACCTTGTTCTGCAGAACAACCTCTGGCATAATTTCGGAGCCGGCGCCACGCCGACCGAGCTTTTCGCGCAGGATTTTGTCCGCACCTATATGACGGATGCCGCGAATACGAATCGTTTTGAGGATCCGCAATTGCGCGGCATTAGCCGGACGAATGATGGCGGTCTTGACCCGCGTCCCGCCGACGGCAGCCCTGCACTTGGCAGCGTCAACCAAGCCCCCAGCGACGGCTTTTTTGCTCAAACCGATTATGCCGGCGCCTTTGGCAAGAAAAACTGGGCAGCCGACTGGACGTTTATCTCCGAAACGCGCCTCCTGAGCACCTTGGGCGCGGCAACACCTGAACTCGTCACCTCGGTGCAGGAACGCCTGGTTGACAGCGAGCCCGAGTCTATGCCAAAAAGCATGGCACTCAGCCAAAACTATCCCAACCCGTTCAACCCGACGACGACGATCGAGTTCAATCTGGCGAAAGCCGCTCAGGTTAAACTCTCCGTTTACAATCAACTCGGACAAAAAGTCGCCGTTCTCGTGGATGACATGAAATCGGCCGGCTCCTATGATGTGACCTGGAACGCTGCAACAATGCCTTCGGGATTGTATTTCGCGAGATTGGAAGCAGGTAATGTGGTTCAAACACAAAAGATGATGTTGATCAAGTAATATTTTGTTCCATAACATTTGTAGCACACCTTCAAGGTGTACTACAAATCAGAATTGTGCTCCCAGGGTCTGCGGCCTGACCGCCCGCAGGCTCTTTTTCCCCCTCATCGGTTACACGTCCGCTGCGCCCTGCTGACAGGCATTAGGTTTCTGCTAAAACCACCTCGCTCAGCAGGGTGTTTTTTTATCCTATATCGTTAATATATAATAAATTTGTAGTACACCTCCCAGGTGTGCTACAAATAGTGAAAGCAATTTACTGCGAAATTCTAATTTGACCTGGAATTCAACCCCCACGGAAACGTCCCCACAAACATGGTGCCTTTTTCATCCGAAGACGTGAAGGAGATGTGACCTTTTAGATACTGTTCGCTTAATAATTTCATGCTATACGTGCCCAAACCGCGACGCGGATCTTTTGTGGAAAATGAACGCTGAAACAGTTGCAGTTGTACGTTTTGCGGTACCGTGCCCGGATTATGCACCCAAAACTTTACACTGGTTTCTGAGGACTGGCAGCCCAGCGTAACCGTTTCGTCCGGTTGGATTGCTTCCAGCGCGTTTTTTACCATATTGCCGATTACTCGTTGCAACAGAATCAAATCCGAGTAAAAACGTGCGTTTTCGGCATTGGGAGAAATTCGGATGTGTCGCTCTTTGGCCACGGAATGCGTAAAATAGCTTTGCGCCACCTTTTCCAAAAGCGGCAACGATTGGATCAGTGTGGAATTAACAGGCAAATCGTTATTTTCGGCAGCCGATAAAATTCGATGCGATTCCATTTCATCATTCAAACGATTAGCTTGCTGCTCCATGCTGGAGAGAATCTCCTGTGTCGTATCCGTGGCAAATGGACGCAGCAGCTCCAAAGCCCCTTTAAAACCACCAATAGTATTATAAATATCATGATAAAACAGCCGTTCCAAAACCGCGCGGCGTTTCTCATCCGCAATATCCACCAGAGTAAAAATAGTGTACAAATTCTGTTGCAACTGCATAGGTTGCGCCCAAACGCGCAAATCCAGAGCGCGGAGAAAAGATTCGTTATTTGTGGAAATACGGCACTCCTGAACCGATTCTTTTCCTTGCTGAGATGTCAAAATAGCATTTACAGCGCCGCAGGTTTTGCAAAATTTGCTGGTGCCACAGCCACCGGGCACCAAGCTGTGTATGCAGCCCAAGAGCTCTCCAGGCCGCAAACCGAGCGCTTCTTCCTTGCCTTTGAGGTTTAAAAAGGTGCACAGGGCTCGGTTGAGGTAAACGACTTGACGATGAAGATTGAGGACCAATATAAGGGTAGGAATCGAATCCAAAATGTGTTGCATGGATGCGGAATCCCTCAAGTTGCGAAAATCCTGATAAATCTCCGCAAGTGAGCAGCGCATTGCCGGGGCGTAAGAGGTAATCGTTGTGTCAAACATCGAACGGGGCGTTACTGGCATTCGAAAGAGTCTCCGTGCTTTAATCGTATGTCATTGGGCAATTCGGTGCGAATCGTTAATAGAAAATGTAGGTGGAGGCGAGAAGAAAATCAAGCAGAATATTTGTCGTACTGCTTAGGCGGATTTGCGCATGTCGTTCAACAAATAAAGTCCCAAAATAAGTACAGCTATAACAATGTGAAAATAAAACGTCATAAACCGCCAGCCGGAGGTCATAAAACCAAGGACGTCCTTGGGGATAAAGTGTGTGTAGACAAAGTAAAATGTAGTTTCCGCGCCAGCTACGGCCCCGGGTGTCGGTATAAATGTCATTAGGGTAAAGGTGATCCACTGGAAGAGAAAAAATAAAATCGGATCGACTTTGATGCTAAATGACATCAGCATGGCGGTTAAAATCGAATAGCGCGCGCTCCATTGCAGGGAAGTGAGCAGCATGGTCAGGAGAAAACGTGATTTGCCCTGTTTGCCGATGAGTTTATAGACCTCTAAAAAATCCGTCCAGGCTTGCGAAATGCTTTGTTTTATTTTATAAAGCAGGTTCTGTTTGGACTGTTCGGATTTGGTTTTGCGATTGTGGAACAAGCGATATGAAAAAACCAAAGTCCCAATCGCCAAAATCACGACCGCAACGATTAATATGTTTTGCTGAAATTTATCAAAAACGAGCTGCACTTCGGGCATGTTCCAGCAATGCGAGATAAAAATTGACGCAGGAATGGCTAACAGGAAAAACAGTCCGTCCTCAACCGAGCCCAATGCCATGAGCGAGGCAGATGCTCCAGCGGAAAGCCCGTGCTGTATCAACATGCCGGCTTTGACATAACCGCCGCCTACCGCGGTCGGACTGACGGCCGAGCCCAAATCCGTGCTGATGACAATCTTGAATATTTGCCAAAAGGAAAAGCGAAAGCCGAGAAAACGCGTCCAAATGAGCACACGCCAGGTATTGGTGAACCAGGGCAGCAACGCCAAACTCATGGCCAACACCAGGTATTGCGGACGAAAGGCTTTGAGAGAGGCGAGTATGGAACGGTCCGTTGTGAGAAGGGAGAATAAAATATTGCCCAGAATGCCGATTAAAATGATAATCAGAGCAATGCGCATCGCTTTTTTAAAAGCGGTGCGATCGCCATTACGAAACGCGCTTGACAAGATTTTCATAGACTGCAAATAAAGATTTAAACGATTTTGTCCAGGAGAAACGATGCTCCACCCATTGGCGCGCATTTTCGCCCTTTTCCCGAAAGCCGTTTTGTGATAATTCGTACAGCGTCGAAGCAAAGTCAGGCACCGAGTTGGGTTGCGCCAACAAACCCAAATGTTCAGGAACGCGCTCGCACAAGGCTCCGGCACGAAC
Source organism: uncultured Cytophagia bacterium (assembly GCA_964414825.1). GTDB lineage: Bacteria > Zhuqueibacterota > Zhuqueibacteria > Residuimicrobiales > Krinioviventaceae > CAYPZM01. Next base: position 6,536 of record CAYPZM010000266.1, read on the forward strand.
GCCGCACACGGCCAGACCGCTGGCTTGCGCTTCGATGATCGACAAGCCAAAAGTTTCAAATGGGCCGGCCGTGCAATAAATATCCGCCGACGCCAGGTGACGCGCCAAACGATGACGATCGTTTTCATACGGCAATACTTGAATTTTTGAATTCTTTTGCGCCATGGTATGTGCCATCTCTTTCAATGGGCCATTGCCCATGATTAAAAGCTGGCCGTTTATTTTGTCGGATATAGTATCAAACGACTGCAACAGCACATCTACACGTTTTTCTTGATCCAGACGGCCGTGATAGAATAGCATTAAATCGTTTTTGCCTAGTCCGTACGTTTGCCGCAATTGCTCATCGCGCTGTTGCGGATGAAAAAGCTGCAAATCCACACCCAAATAAATGTGCTCAATATTGCGAACTCCGAGCCTCTTTAGCATTTTATAGAGTGCTGTTGACGACGTTACCGTGGCATCGTACTTGTTGTAAATAAATTTGGCAAAGTGGGCACTCGATTTTTCGGCAAGGCGCCCAACCGTAGCACCCGCCAAACCGGTAATTGCCGGTTTTACATACGCCGTAGGATAGTCCGTATGGTAAAACCCGACCAGCGGCTTGCGGAACCTGGTTTTGTACGCCAGAGCCGGGAACGGCAAAACGTAGGCGCTGCCGAGCTCGATCAAATCCGGTTTAAAGCGCGCCAATAGCTGGTACACTTTGTCGAGCCGCAGAATAAACCGAAACGGCTCACATCCGGCCACAGGCGGCGCCTCGATTGTAGCAATCGTTAGCCGCCCCCGCTTGACGACCGAGTCGCGTTCGCCCGGTACAATAAGCAGGTGCCGATAATCCGTGTGCTGAAGA
>CAYPZM010000267.1:0-4210 GCA_964414825.1 uncultured Cytophagia bacterium
TTTGCGGATAGTTTGCAAGTGCGTGGACTCGATTACAGATTGGGACTTGTAACCTTTCTAGATGAGATTGAAAATGTCTACGATTTTACCAGTGATGTTCAGCAATTTAAATCGTTTATTGCCCAACAACACGCTCACGGTGGCGACGATTATACGGAAAATTCTCTTGACGCGATCGATCGTGCTGCGAAATTTGATTTTCGTGATGACTCAAAGCGAACAATCATCTGGATTACTGATGCCAATTATCACGAAAAAAATGGAAATACGCAGCTTGACAAACAAACCGTCGTAAACACGTTGCTTGCGCAGGGTATTACGGCATTCTGCATAGGGAATAAAGTCGAAAAGAGTGCATATTACGATCCAATCGTGGAGCCCACCGGTGGCAAGTTTTTCGATATCAATGGAAATTTTCGCGATATTTTGTTGGAAATTTCCAGAATGGGATCTGTCCGTGATTTGTATCTCACCTATAACTCTACTGCTTCTGCTTCAAGTGTGACGGTGACCTTGGAGGTGCATTATGCTGGATTAGGTGGCAAATCCAGTACAAGCTTTTCGCCACCAAGTGGTTTGCTCCATAAATCTCAACTCCTTTCCTGCTTTCCCAATCCGTTTAATCCCGTGGTGAAAATCAAAGTGGACGCGTTTGATGGCACAAAAGGCCACGTGGGCATTTACAACATGCTCGGTCAACGCATTCGCCACTTTCAGATCAATCCGCATGCGCCCACAGAAATTGTATGGGACGCCCATGACGCAGCCGGCGCACCCGTGAGCTCCGGACTGTATGTGGTCAAGCTGACCGCTGTAAATCTCGCCGGCAACTCGAGCCAGGAAACCCAACGAATTTTATACTTGAAATAGAGGGAGGTGTCTCATGAAACGTCTGATTTTTATCTTAACCATTTTTCTCGCCTTGCCGCTTTTTGCGGATGGTCTTTTGGTGCCGCAAAATGAGGATTACCCCAAAGACTTTTTGAAAAACCGCCTGACGCATGTCGAGGTCAAAATTCACGGCCTGGTTGCGGAAACGCAGGTCATCCAGGAATTTGTGAACGAATCCGAAAAAACCGTGCATGCGGTTTACTCTTTTCCCTTGCCGCCGGATGCGCGCGCGACGCAGTTTTTATATTGGCACAACAATCAGGTGTACAAAGCCGTACTCAAAGTGCAAGAACAGGCCACGAATCCCGGCACCGGTGAGGGCGGCATCATCGCGTTGGTGAACAAGTACATTGGCCGCAATGGCATCAAAGTCGCGTTGAGAAATATTCCGGCCGGTGGTATTCAAAAGGTAAAACTGTATTATGTGACTCACCTCGATTATTATGCCGGCGAAGCCACCTACCGATTCCCGTTAGCGACCGGCGATTTTGTCAAACATCCGCTGGAGCATTTGCAATTTTCCATTGATGTGCAGACAAATTCCAAAATTATCAGCTACAACTCGCCGTCGCATCCGAATTTGATTCCGCTGGTCAATAACGACCAACATCTGCACCTGGATATGATTCAACCCAAAGCCTATGTCAATAACGATTTTGAATTCACCTTTCAAACTGAGCAAGATCAACTGGGCGTGGATTTTTACTCGGTTGCCAACGACACCATGGACGGCCATTTTGCCCTGTACGTGCGGCCGCAAAATAACGCCGAGCAATCGGAAGTGTTTCCCAAACGCGTCATTTTTGCGATCGGCAATTCCAGCAACATGTTTGGCTACAAACTGGAGCAGTCCATTGAAGCGGTGACCACGGCGCTTGGCTTGCTGAATCCGAGTGATGAATTTAACATCCTTGTCTACAACAACAATGTTCAGCAATGGCAATCCGGGCCGCAACCGGCCACCAGCAGCAACATCACTTCCGCACAGCAGTATGTGCAATCGATCAGCTCTTCCTGGGGCTCGCGCATGGACATGGCGCTGGAGCGCGCGCTGGTGCAAATCCCGGATAACCATTTCATCAACTCGATTGTTCTGTTAACGGATGGCCGATCTCCCATCGATCCGAAACAAATCGAAACATTGAACGTGCACAAAGCCGGCATTTTCCCCATTGGAATTGGCGATGATCTGGATCGCGCGCGTTTGGAAATGACCGCCGGACTTAACTATGGCTTTGTCACCTATTTTGACGAAACCGATTACATTAAAGGCGGCGTGGTACGGCTATTCGAGCAAATCAGCCAGCCCATTTTAAAAGATGTGGCCTTGGAGTTTGGTCGCGCCGATTTGCATGACATTTTGCCGACGAAATATCCCACGGCCTATGCCGGCTCGTATTTCTTTTTGACCGGCCGTTATGGCAATCCGTCCGAATCGGCGTTGGCTATGGCCGGAACATCGGTGGATGGTGTGACATCGCTCGGATTTAACCTGGATTTCACCTCGGAAACGCATATCAACAAATTTGCCGAGCACATTTGGGCCAAGGAGAAAATCGATGCGCTGGAACGCGAAGTGGAAATTTATGGCGAAACCACAGAGCTGCGTCAACAGCTCATCCAACTGAGTCTGCAATACAACATTCGCTGCCGCTATACGGCTTATGTGGCGGACTATGAAACTCAACCCACGGTCGTTAAAAACGAAAATTTAATCGCCACGCCACAATCGTACTTGATCAAAAACTATCCCAATCCGTTCAACCCGAGCACGACTATAACGTTTTACATCGCTCCCGAAGACGTGGGCACTGTCAAGCTGATCAAAATTTACGATGCCCTCGGCCGTCTGGTCGCTGTATTTGATGTCTCGCACCTCGGCCCCGGCCAGCACGAGCTGCGTTTTGATGGCACGGATTTTTACGGCAACGCATTGCCATCCGGACACTATTTCGTCCGTCTTGAAGTGGGTGAACACACGAGTACGTTGCGTGTGCTATTGATGAAATAAAAGCGGAAACGGCGTGGCGTGGTGTACGGCGGAACCCAAACATACAGCCCAAACCATTCTGTCACACGCGTCGCGCCCCGCTTTATAAACTATTAGGAATTTTGCCATGAAATATTTATTTATGGGTATCTTGTTCTTTGCCGTATTTTTAGCTTGTGATCTCGATGCGTTGTACAATTCAGGGGAAGAGGAAGTAAGAGAGAGTCCTCGAGATCGCCGCGTACCAAATGACGACGAACCGGAGCCACCGGTCACTCCTACACTTTATTTCCCATCTACCGTTGGCACAACATGGACCTACGATGTCGTGTATTCGCAAGAATCGCGTCAAGCCAACGAATATCGAGCGGTGTACAAGGGTGAGGAAACGTGGGAATTGACCACGGCGCGTTTTTCGGATAGCACGTTCGTCTTTCGTAACTGGTTTTCCGGATTGAAAATCGTTAGTGACGTAAACAGCTCGCAAACCATTCCGGTTCACTCCAGTTATGCGTCGGTTACCGCCCAAATCCGCAACAAGGCGTTGGTCATCGTCCAAGAACGCGGCGATGAATTGTGCCCGTTTTGGGGTGACTGGTTGTTTTTGATGAACTCTTATTTTATGGTCTGTTTTCAAAACTCGGAAGAGACCGTGCAACTGAGCAAATCTATGACAAATTTAGAGTATTCGTACACCCTGGATCGGAACCGCGGCTTGGTACAAGGCAATTTGAATTCCAAATCCGAGTATGATCTATTTTCATTGAGTTATACTTTAAAATAACGATGCAGCCACCACGCCCCAAAGATACAACGCAAACACGTTCTTTCAGATTACGTTCAGCAGATTTATATGTATCCAAACCGTTGGCTCGATTACACAAAAAGCGCCATTCGACAATCTTTGGATCTTTGAGACGTTGTGGCATCCGCTACATTATTAAAAAGGAGCACAGCATGAAAACCTTGGCTACAATTTTTTGTATGATGTTGGCTGTACTGGTTCCGGTCGAATCTCTTTTGGCCATTGGCACCATTTTTTCGCGCCCGCTATGGAGCGCGCAAACCTATGGCCAAATGTGGATCAAAACCGTGGACGCCACAGCCGAGATTGAAGGACAAATCGCAGTCACAAAAGTCACCCAGGTCTTTCGCAACGAAATGAACGCTACAGTCGAAGCGGTGTGGATGTTTCCGCTGCCGGAAAACGCCGTAGTGGTGGAGCTCTACTACTGGTTTAACGGTGTGCGCTACAAAGGCGCCATTCGCGAGCGTGCCGAGGCGCGCAAGCAGTATGAAGAACGCATCCGCTGGCTTTTGGATCCGGCG